>NZ_CP014546.1:2494406-2806207 GCF_001579805.1 Pseudomonas azotoformans
TGGCGTGGACATCAAGAAGCACAAAGACGAAAACGGCATCCCGCTGGATGGCATTCCGTTCCACCCTTACTACACCGTGAAAGACATTGTCGGCGTGGTGGTGTTCCTGTTCGTGTTCTGCTCGATCGTGTTCTTTTTCCCGGAGATGGGCGGTTATTTCCTGGAGAAACCCAACTTCGAACAGGCCAACGCCTTCAAGACCCCTGAGCACATTGCCCCGGTCTGGTACTTCACGCCGTTCTACGCAATCTTGCGGGCGATCCCGGACAAGCTCATGGGTGTGATCGCCATGGGGGCGGCCATTGCAGTGCTGTTCGTGTTGCCTTGGCTCGACCGAAGCCCGGTCAAGTCCATGCGCTACAAGGGCTGGCTGAGCAAGATCTGGCTGTGGGTGTTCTGCATCTCCTTCGTGATCCTGGGTGTGCTGGGCGTATTGGCGCCGACTCCTGAGCGTACGTTGCTGTCGCAGGTCTGCACCTTCCTGTACTTCGCCTACTTCATTCTGATGCCGTTCTACACCCGGCTCGAGAAGACCAAACCGGTTCCGGAAAGGGTGACTGGCTGATGAAAAAGTTATTCGTTGCATTGATGCTTGCGGCCTTGCCGCTACTGTCCTTCGCTGCCGAGCACGGCGGACCGGAACTGGAAAAAGTCGATATCGACGTGTCGGACAAGGCTGCCATGCAGGACGGCGCACGCACCTTCGCCAACTACTGCATGGGCTGCCACAGCGCCAAGTTCCAGCGTTACGAGCGGGTGGCCGATGACCTCGGTATCCCCCATGAAATGATGCTGGAAAAACTGGTGTTCACCGGCGCCAAGATCGGCGACCACATGACCATCGGCATGAAGCCTGCAGACGCCAAGACCTGGTTCGGCGCCGCACCGCCTGACTTGACCTTGGTCGCCCGTGTACGCGGCACCGACTGGCTCTATGGTTACCTGAAATCCTTCTACGAAGACCCGGCACGCCCGTATGGCGTGAACAACCGTGTGTTCCCGAACGTCGGCATGCCTAACGTTCTGGTCGGCCTGCAAGGCAAGCAAGTGGTAGGATGCAAGCAGATCCAGGTCGTTGAAGACGGCAAGAAGCAATACGATCCGTTGACCGGCACGCCTTTGACTCATGAAGCGTGCGATCAACTGAAGATAGAAACCCCAGGTTCGTTGACAGACGAGCAGTTCGACGAGAAGGTCAAGAACCTCGTGACCTTCCTGGCCTACTCGGCCAACCCGGTCAAACTGGAGCATCAGCGCATTGGTACCTATGTGCTGCTGTACCTGGCGTTCTTCTTCGTATTCGCCTACCTGCTCAAACGCGAATACTGGAAGGATGTGCATTGATCCAACCGTAAGCAATTGCTGTTAATCTTGCGCGCCCAGCGGCATCTCTGAATACGTAGCGACCTGGTTTAACCGGTTGTTACAGGGATGCTCTCTGGGCGCGCTCGTTTTTGAGCTTTCGATAATTTCAACAAGCGAGGAGGACCGCCATGGGCGTGACCAATCGGTTGGCCTGTTACTCCGACCCCGCCGACCACTATTCCCACCGAGTGCGCATCGTGCTCGCAGAGAAGGGTGTCAGCGCCGAGATCATCAGTGTGGAGGCGGGTCGTCACCCACCGAAACTGATCGAAGTGAACCCTTACGGCAGCTTGCCCACCCTGGTCGATCGTGACCTGGCGTTGTGGGAGTCGACCGTGGTGATGGAATACCTGGATGAGCGTTACCCGCATCCGCCTTTGCTGCCGGTGTACCCGGTGGCTCGTGCCAACAGCCGCCTGCTGATCCATCGGATCCAGCGTGACTGGTGCGGGCTGGTGGATGTGATTCTGGATTCGCGTACAAAAGAAGCCGTTCGGGTACAGGCGCGTAAGGAATTGCGCGAGAGCCTGACCGGCGTTTCGCCGTTGTTCGCCGATAAGCCTTTTTTCCTCAGTGAGGAACAAAGCTTGGTGGATTGCTGCCTATTACCGATACTCTGGCGTTTGCCGATTCTCGGTATTGAACTGCCGCGGCCTGCCAAGCCGCTGCTTGATTACATGGAGCGCCAGTTTGCGCGTGAGGCTTTCCAGGCGAGTCTGTCTGGTGTCGAACGCGATATGCGCTAAGGCTTAAGGAGCCGCTGATGAACTCCAGTCGACCCTACTTGGTCCGCGCGCTCTATGAGTGGATTGTGGACAACGATTGCACCCCGCACATGCTGGTCAATTCCGAATTTCCTGCGGTTCAGGTGCCGGATGGTTTTGCCAGTGATGGGCAGATTGTGTTGAACGTATCGCCGAGTGCCGTGCGCCACCTGCACATGGACAACGAAGCCGTGAGCTTCGAAGGGCGTTTCGGCGGCGTGCCGCATACGCTGTTCGTGCCGATTGGCGCCATCCTCGGCATCTATGCCAGGGAGAACGGCCAAGGCATGGTGTTCGATCTGGAGTCGCCTTTCGAGGATGACGAAACGATCGAAAACGAAGATGGCGATGACCTGCCGCCACCGGATTCCGAGCCACCGCGCCCCAGCGGCCGGCCGAGCCTGAAAGTGGTGAAATAACGCGCGTCCCTCTCGGGATGCGCTGAGAAAATGCCTCGACCTGTGTCGGGGTATTTTTTTGCGCGAAGGATAAGGATGAAAGTCGTGCCTGGACGGTGATCGTACAACCACCATGGGCTATGATGCGTGCTCAAGCTCACCGAGAAAGATGATCCATCATGGAAAACGCCAACACCGCCCCTCGTCTTCCCCGCAAGCGCCGCAGCCTTGCCCAGGAATTGGTCACGGTGTTGTCCGAGCAGATCCGCGATGGCCAGCTCAAGCGGGGCGACAAATTACCCACCGAGTCGGCGATCATGGAAGCCCATGGGGTCAGTCGCACGGTGGTGCGTGAAGCCATTTCACGCTTGCAGGCGGCGGGGCAGGTTGAAACCCGGCATGGTATCGGCACCTTTGTGCTGGATACGCCAAGCCCGAGCGGTTTCCGCATCGACCCGGCCACCGTGGTGACCCTGCGTGATGTGCTGGCGATCCTGGAGCTGCGGATCAGCCTGGAAGTCGAATCCGCAGGCCTGGCCGCGTTACGCCGCAGCGACGAACAACTGGCCGCCATGCGTGCAGCGCTCGATGCCCTGAATGAAAGCGCGGCCCACGCCGGCGATGCGGTGGCCTCCGACTTTGCATTCCACCTGGAAATTGCCCTGTCCACCGGCAACCGCTACTTCACCGATATCATGACGCACCTGGGCACCAGCATCATTCCACGTACTCGCCTGAATTCGGCGCGCCTGGCCCATGATGACCAGCAGCACTACATGGGGCGCTTGAGTCGTGAGCATGAAGAGATTTATGAGGCGATTGCGCGTCAGGATTCGGACGCGGCGCGGGCGGCGATGCGGTTGCATTTGACCAATAGCCGGGAGCGGCTGCGCCATGCCCATGAAGAGGCGCAGGCGCAGCGACAGTAACGCGATGGCTTCAGGCGGGCTCCATGTCGTATTCGAGGCCGACGACGACATCAGCCTCCATGACAAACGTTTTGCCGATTACACGGAACTTGCTGCCGTCTTGAACAACATAATCACCTACCGCGATGACCTCGCTGATGTCAACGCAACCCTCCTGGGCTTGGGGCTGGTTGATGCCATTGACTTTAAAAGTGAGCTTCGGTTTGTTCGCCATTTTTGCACCTCATTGACTACCAGAATAATGTTTGCCTCTCCCGATGCTTACCGTGTTTAACCATACTCGGCAGAGCGCGGGGGAGTCCGTGGCAACGTTAGGGTGATCTCAGATGGGGCGATACTGTCAGAATTGACAGTTGCGACGAATGGCCCCCAGCGTATTTTTTTCTTAATTGCACGCTGGGGGTAAACAGACTCTATTAAGACTTCGGCGTATTCGGCTTGTAGTCCTGCAACAACAAATACGTACTCCACCCCCACCAGTCATTCGTCCAGTGCTTGTCGTTCAGGTCATTCACATCCTTGCGACGCAGCACCTTGTCTCCCTCCGTCTTGAACAGCGGCGAAAAATTATTCGCCGGGTTCTGCGCTGCATTCAGGTCCGGCACATACAACGGCGCCTTGAAGTTGGCCGGGGACGGCGCGACACCGCTGATGAAAGTTTCGAAAATTTCATCCGCCGAAGCCTGCACCGCACGTTTGACCTGCAGCCGATTGTCCGCATCAATCGCGTCGAAGTAGCGCTTGTCCCCATAGGCGTGCCACTGATCGCCCATGGCGTTACGCACCTTGAGCCCGAACTTGCTGTCTTCGTCGTGCATGAAGCGGCTGATCAGCGAGCCAAACTCACCGGGTGTCACCACGGCGGCGAGTTGTTTGCGCGGTACGCGCAGATGGCCGGCCGAGAACAGGTCGGTCAAAAAGTGATCAGCAAAACTGTTCATCGCATACGCCAGTTCCAGCGCCTGGTCGGTGCCGGTCTGGTGCGCCACGACGGCTTGTTGCAGTGCCGCCGTGTGCCCCGCCAGGTAGGCTGACAGCGCCCATTCACCGAAATGGTCGGCATTGTCCGCCGCCAGTTTCAGATAACGTCCCAATGGAATCAGCGCCGAGACTGCGCTGCCGCCGCCAGTGATGCGGTTCCATTCCTCGGACAACGTATCACCCAAGGCGTCGTAGGCTTCATGGGCTTGTTTGCCGTCCTTGATCGCCTGCTTGACCGCAGTGATCTCCTTTTGCATCACCGCGAGGATCTTGTGCGCTTCTTCCCGTGAGGCGGGCAGTACTGCCAGGCTGTTGAAGGCGGCGGTAAAGCGTTGCGCGCGGTCGGCAGGGGAGGCGCCATCGCTGATCGGTTGGCCGGGGATGCCATAGAAGTCGCCGCCCAGGGCGATCACCTGGCCATAGGTCAGCGCCAGCCCGTTGGGCAGGTGCAGCTCGACCTGATGTGCGGGAATCGCCGGGGCGTCCTTGGCGAAGCGCAACAGAGTTTCATCGCCGATGGCAGTGTGTTCACCGCCTTCGAAGCGCAGAGTCGGTGGTTTTTTTTCGGGTGCCGCGAGTTCAAGACCTGACATGTTAGCTCCTTGCTATGCCGTAGGAATCTTCCGTAATAACTGTATGCATATACAGTTAAATCGAGCATAGAGGAAAAAATTCCTACGTCAAGCAGGCGTACATCCACAGCGCCCACAATGAAGTCTGATGAATTGCAGTTGACGAATCTTTTTATAGTTGTACGATGACGTACGACATCATCAAAACCAACAACAACCTTTCGATAGAAAGTCTTCGCCCAGGGTGTTCGAATAATGAATCCACAAGAACTGAAGTCCATCCTTTCCCACGGTCTGCTGTCTTTCCCGGTGACCGATTTCAACGCCCAGGGTGACTTCCACCAGGCGGGTTACATCAAGCGCCTGGAGTGGCTGGCCCCGTACGGCGCCACCGCCTTGTTCGCGGCCGGCGGCACCGGTGAGTTTTTCTCCCTCGCCGCCAGCGAATATTCCCAAGTGGTGAAAACCGCCGTGGATACCTGCGCCACCAGCGTGCCGATCCTGGCCGGTGTCGGCGGTTCGACCCGCCAAGCCATTGAATACGCCCAGGAAGCCGAGCGCCTCGGCGCCAAAGGCCTGCTGCTGCTGCCGCACTACCTCACCGAAGCCAGTCAGGACGGCGTTGCCGCCCACGTTGAAGCCGTGTGCAAATCGGTCAAGATCGGTGTGGTGGTCTACAACCGCAACGTCTGCCGCCTGACCGCGCCGCTGCTGGAACGCCTGGCCGAGCGCTGCCCGAACCTGATCGGCTACAAGGATGGCCTGGGTGATATCGAGTTGATGGTGTCGATCCGTCGCCGCCTCGGTGATCGTTTCAGCTACCTCGGCGGCCTGCCGACGGCAGAGGTTTACGCCGCTGCCTACAAGGCCCTGGGGGTTCCGGTGTACTCCTCGGCGGTGTTCAACTTTATCCCGAAAACCGCGATGGACTTCTATCACGCGATTGCCAAGGACGATCACGCCACCGTTTCCAAGATCATCGACGACTTCTTCCTGCCTTACCTGGACATCCGCAACCGCAAGGCCGGGTATGCCGTGAGCATCGTCAAGGCCGGTGCAAAAATCGCCGGCTACGACGCAGGCCCGGTGCGCACGCCGCTGACCGACCTGTTGCCGGAAGAATATGAAGCCCTGGCCGCGCTGATCGACAAGCAAGGCGCGCAATAACCCATCTACAAGGCCGCTGAGAGATCAGCGGCCTTTTGCGTCAGGAGAAGATTCGTGTCCCAAGCTCAACGTTTTGACAACTACATCAATGGCCAATGGGTGGCCGGTGCCGACTATTGCGTCAACCTCAACCCGTCAGAGTTGCCCGATGTCATTGGCGAATACGCCAAGGCGGATGTTGCCCAGGTCAACGCCGCCATCGATGCAGCCCGCGCGGCATTCCCGGCCTGGTCCACTTCCGGGATCCAGGCTCGCCATGATTCTTTGGATAAAGTCGGCAGCGAAATCCTCGCCCGCCGCGAAGAACTCGGCACTCTACTGGCCCGTGAAGAGGGCAAGACCCTGCCTGAAGCCATCGGTGAAGTGACCCGCGCCGGTAACATCTTCAAGTTCTTTGCGGGTGAATGCCTGCGCCTGTCCGGCGACTACGTGCCGTCGGTTCGACCGGGCGTGAACGTCGAAGTCACCCGTGAAGCTTTGGGTGTGGTCGGCCTGATCACGCCGTGGAACTTCCCGATCGCCATCCCCGCCTGGAAAATCGCCCCGGCCCTGGCCTACGGCAACTGCGTGGTGATCAAGCCCGCCGAGCTGGTGCCGGGCTGTGCCTGGGCCCTGGCAGAGATCATCTCCCGCGCTGGCTTCCCGGCGGGTGTGTTCAACCTGGTGATGGGCAGCGGCCGCGTGGTCGGCGACGTGCTGGTCAATAGCCCGAAAGTCGACGGCATCAGCTTCACCGGTTCTGTGGGTGTCGGTCGTCAGATCGCCGTCAGCTGCGTGTCGCGCCAGGCCAAAGTGCAGTTGGAAATGGGCGGCAAGAACCCGCAGATCATCCTCGACGACGCCGACCTCAAGCAGGCCGTCGAGCTGTCGGTGCAGAGCGCGTTCTACTCCACCGGCCAGCGTTGCACCGCTTCCAGCCGCTTGATCGTCACCGCCGGGATTCACGACCAGTTCGTCACGGCCATGGCCGAACGCATGAAGTCGATCAAAGTCGGCCACGCGCTGAAAAGCGGCACCGACATTGGCCCGGTGGTTTCCCAGGCGCAATTGGACCAGGACCTCAAGTACATCGACATTGGCCAAAGCGAAGGTGCGCGGTTGGTCAGCGGTGGCGGCCTGGTGACTTGTGACACCGAAGGCTACTACCTGGCCCCAACGCTGTTTGCCGACAGCGAAGCGGCCATGCGCATCAGCCGTGAAGAGATCTTCGGGCCGGTGGCCAACGTGGTGCGCGTGGCGGATTACGAAGCGGCGCTGGCCATGGCCAACGACACCGAGTTCGGTTTGTCTGCGGGCATTGCCACCACCTCGCTCAAGTACGCCAACCACTTCAAGCGCCACTCCCAGGCCGGGATGGTGATGGTCAACCTGCCGACCGCTGGTGTGGATTACCACGTTCCGTTCGGTGGCCGTAAGGGCTCATCCTATGGTTCGCGTGAGCAAGGTCGCTATGCGCAAGAGTTCTACACCGTGGTGAAGACCAGCTACATCGGTTCGTAACGCGCAACACCTTGTGGGGCCGGATGCCTACCGGTCCCCACACTGAAAACAGAAAACCATTACCCGCAAAAAAAATAATTAGTGGGAGTACTTCTACATGCAAGCGACCAAGCCGACCCACGTCCGCTATTTGATCCTGCTCATGCTGTTCCTGGTGACCACGATCAACTACGCCGACCGGACCACCATCGCCATCGCGGGCTCCAGCCTGCAAAAAGACCTCGGCATCGACGCGGTCACCCTCGGTTATATCTTCTCTGCATTCGGTTGGGCCTACGTGGCCGGGCAAATCCCCGGCGGCTGGCTGCTGGACCGGTTTGGCTCGAAAAAAGTCTATGCCCTGAGCATCTTCACCTGGTCACTGTTCACTGTGCTGCAAGGCTATGTCGGTGAGTTTGGTGTCTCCACCGCCGTGGTTGCGCTGTTTATGCTGCGCTTTATGGTCGGCCTGGCAGAAGCGCCATCGTTTCCCGGAAATGCCCGTATTGTGGCGGCGTGGTTTCCGACGGCTGAGCGCGGTACGGCTTCGGCGATCTTCAACTCGGCCCAATACTTCGCCACGGTGTTGTTTGCACCGCTGATGGGCTGGATCGTCTATCGCTTCGGCTGGCAGCACGTGTTTATCGTGATGGGTGTGATCGGCATCGTGTTTTCGCTGATCTGGCTGAAAGTTATCCACAGCCCGCGCCAGCACCCGCTGATCAACGAAGCTGAGTTCAATCACATCGCCGCCAATGGCGCGATGGTCGATATGGATCAGGACAAAGGTAAGGGTAAGAAAACCGACGGACCGAAGTGGGATTACATCCGCCAGTTGCTGACCAACCGCATGATGCTCGGCGTGTACCTGGGCCAGTATTGCATCAACGGTATCACTTACTTCTTCCTCACCTGGTTCCCGGTGTACCTGGTGCAGGACCGTGGCATGACCATCCTCAAGGCCGGTTTCATCGCCTCGTTGCCGGCGATCTGCGGGTTTATCGGCGGCGTGCTCGGCGGGGTGATTTCCGATTACCTGCTGCGCAAGGGCCATTCCCTGACCTTCGCCCGTAAAGCGCCGATCATTGGTGGCCTGCTGATCTCCAGCAGCATCGTGGCCTGTAACTACGTGGATATCGAATGGATGGTGGTGGGCTTCATGGCCTTGGCCTTCTTCGGTAAAGGCGTTGGCGCACTGGGTTGGGCGGTGGTGTCTGACACCTCGCCGAAACAAATCGCCGGCCTCAGTGGTGGCCTTTTCAACACCTTCGGTAACCTCGCGTCGATTACCACGCCGATCGTTATTGGCTACATCATCAGCACCACCGGTTCGTTCAAATGGGCCTTGGTGTTCGTCGGCGCCAATGCGCTGGTGGCGGTGTTCAGCTACCTGGTCATCGTTGGGCCGATCAAACGTGTAGTCCTCAAAGAGCCGCCGACCAAAGGGCCTGAGTTGACCAACCTAACCGAAGCGCATTCCTGAGGGGCCGTGTGATGCAGTTGATTGAACATGCCGACTCGCCGCGCTCCATTCGTTTGCACGAACGCGACAACGTGGTGATCGTGGTCAATGACCAGGGCGTTCCGGCCGGGACCGAATTCCCGGACGGCCTGGTGACCGTGGATTTCATCCCGCAGAGCCACAAGGTGACCCTGGAAGACATCCCCGAAGGCGGTCAGATTATTCGCTACGGCCAGACCATCGGTTACGCCCTGGCACCCATCCCGCGCGGCAGTTGGGTGCAGGAGGATCAACTGCGCATGCCCACTGCGCCGCCGTTGGACAGCTTGCCGCTGTCCACCGAGGTGCCTGAGGCCCAGGCACCGTTGGAAGGGTTCACCTTTGAGGGTTACCGCAACGCGGATGGCACGGTGGGCACGCGCAATATCCTTGGCATCACCACCACGGTGCAGTGCGTCACCGGCGTGCTGGACCATGCGGTCAAGCGCATCAAGGACGAATTACTGCCCAAGTACCCACACGTCGACGACGTGGTGGCGCTGACCCACAGCTACGGCTGCGGCGTGGCGATCACCGCCACCGATGCCTACATTCCGATCCGCACGGTGCGCAACCTGGCGCGCAACCCGAACCTGGGCGGCGAAGCCCTGGTGATCAGTCTGGGTTGCGAGAAATTGCAGGCCGGGCAGGTGATGCACGACAACGACAGCTCGGTTGACCTGAGTGAGCCCTGGCTCTACCGGCTGCAGGATTCCAGCCACGGCTTTACCGAGATGATCGAGCAGATCATGGAACTGGCCGAGACGCGCTTGAAGAAACTCGACCAGCGCCGCCGGGAAACCGTGCCGGCGTCCGAGCTGATCCTGGGCATGCAGTGTGGCGGCAGTGATGCGTTTTCCGGCATCACCGCCAACCCGGCGCTGGGCTATGCCTCGGATTTGCTGTTGCGGGCCGGCGCGACGGTGATGTTTTCCGAAGTCACTGAAGTCCGCGATGCCATCTACCTGCTGACGTCTCGCGCGCAAAGCAAGGAAGTTGCTCAGGAGCTGGTCCGGGAAATGGACTGGTACGACCGTTACCTGGCCAAGGGCGAAGCGGATCGCAGCGCCAACACCACGCCCGGCAACAAGAAGGGCGGGTTATCGAACATTGTCGAGAAGTCCCTGGGCTCCATCGTCAAGTCTGGCAGCAGCGCGATCAATGGCGTGCTCGGCCCAGGCGAGCGTTTCAAGGGCAAGGGCCTGATTTTTTGCGCCACGCCGGCCAGTGACTTTGTGTGCGGCACCTTGCAACTGGCGGCGGGGATGAACCTGCATGTGTTCACCACCGGGCGTGGTACGCCGTATGGGCTGGCGATGGCGCCGGTGGTGAAGGTGTCGACGCGTACGGAGCTGGCGCAGCGCTGGCCGGACCTGATCGATATCGATGCTGGGCGTATTGCCACGGGACGGGCGAGCATCGAGGAACTGGGCTGGGAGTTGTTTCACTTTTACCTGGATGTGGCCAGTGGCAAGAAGCAGACGTGGGCGGAGCATCACAAGCTGCACAACGACATCACGTTGTTTAACCCGGCGCCGATTACCTGAACCCGCAATAACCTGTGGCGAGGGAGCTTGCTCCCGCTGGACTGCGCAGCAGGCCTGTTTTTAGGGCCGCTGCGCGCCCCAGCGCGAGCAAGCTCCCTCGCCACAAGCGCTAGACCAGACGAAGCGGCCTACACTGGCTTATCATTAGCCACCTAACGACGCTCACCAAGGTTCTCCCCGGCATGCTGGCAATTTTCCTCACGACCCTGACCATCACCGCGCCGGTGTTTGCCATGCTGTTTCTGGGGGTGCTGCTCAAGCGCATCAACTGGATCAACGACAATTTCATCCACACGGCCTCGTCCCTGGTGTTTAACGTCACCATGCCGGCGCTGCTGTTCCTCGGTATCTTGCATGCCGACCTGCACTCGGCGCTCAAGCCGGGGCTGCTGATCTACTTTGCGGTTGCGACCTTGCTCAGCTTCGCCCTGGCCTGGGGCTGGGCGATCTTTCGTTGCCCGCGTGAAGACCGGGGCATCTACACCCAGGGCGCGTTTCGCGGCAATAACGGTGTGATTGGCTTGGCGCTGGCGGCCAGCATGTACGGTGACTATGGGATTTCCCTTGGTGCGATTCTCGCGGCGCTGGTGATCCTGTTCTACAACACGCTGTCGACCATCGTGCTGGCGGTGTACAGCCCGGTGATCAAGTCCGATCCGTGGAGCATCTGCAAAAGTGTGGTGGCCAACCCGTTGATCATCAGCGTGATCGTGGCGGCACCGTTCGCTTATTTTCAGATTGGCCTGCCGGGCTGGTTGGAAAAATCCATGCAGTATCTGGCCGATACCACCTTGCCGTTGGCCTTGATCTGCATTGGCGGCACCTTGTCCCTGGCAGCGTTGCGCAAGAGCGGCAATAGGGCGCTGAGCGCGAGTTTGATGAAGATGGTCTGGCTGCCGGTGGCGGCGACCTTGGGCGCGTGGTTGCTGGGCTTTCGCGGGCCAGAGTTGGGGATTCTGTTCCTGTACTTCGGTGCGCCGACCGCAGCCGCCAGTTTTGTGATGGCCAGGGCGGCCGAGGGTAATCATGAGCTGGCGGCGGCGATTATCGTGATCACCACCTTGATGGCGGCGGTGACCACGAATATCGGGATCTTCGTGTTGCAGGCCGGCGGCTGGATCTAGCCTTCTTTCTGGTAGGTGTCGATCACTTCCTGGGCGGCGCGGAACGCATCAATCGCCGCCGGCACACCGGCATACACCGCGCAATGCAGCAACGCCTCGCGAATCTCTTCCACGGTACAGCCATTGTTCAACGCGCCGCGCACGTGACCTTTGAGTTCCTGCGGGCACTTGAGCGCGGTCAGGGCGGCGAGGGTGATCAGGCTGCGGGTTTTCAGCGGCAAGCCTTCGCGGTTCCACACACTGCCCCAGGCGTGCTCGTTGACGAAATCCTGCAGCGGCTGGGTGAACTCGGTGGCATTGCCCAGGGCGCGGTCGACGAACACATCGCCCATGACCTGGCGACGCATCTCAACCCCGGGCTTTTTCTGATCGGTCATTGCGATTCCCTCTTGTGTTGGCGGCGCCAGGCTCGCAGCGTGCTGAACAACAGAAAAGCCACCAGCACTGGCAGGACGTAATACAGCATCAGGTGTTCAAGCTGGGTGGCCAGGGGCATGCCCGTAGTAAAGGCCATCACGTGCAACCCATACGCCAGGTACAGGCCCAGCAACACCAGGCCTTCGGCGCGGGTCACCCGGTACCCGGTGTAGAACACCGGCAGGCACAGCACCACCACGCCGAGCATCACCGGCAGGTCGAAGTCCAGGGCATTGGGCGATACCGACAGCGGCGAGGGCGCGAGCAGCGCGGTCAGGCCCAATACGCCCAGCAGGTTGAACAGGTTGCTGCCAATCACGTTGCCCACGGCGATGTCCCGCTCGCCGCGCAGGGCGGCAATCAGCGAGGTCGCCAGGCATGGCAGCGAGGTGCCGACGCCGATCAAGGTCAGGCCGATCACACGTTCCGACAGGCCCAGGTCGCTCGCCACATCCACCGCCGCGCCCAACAACAAATGGCCGGCCAGCACCAGGATCAGCAGCCCGCCGAGCATCAGCAACACGCTGCTCAGCCAGGGCGCGCGGGCTACGGTGTCCAGTGTGCGTGGGCGGCGGGAATGGCGCGTTTGGTAATGCAGCACGCCGAGGTAGGCGACCAGGGCAACCAGCAACAGCAAGCCATCAAGCGGCGTGAGTTCTTCGTTGGCGGCGAGGGTGAACACCAGCAGCCCGGCCAGGATCATCACCGGAATATCCAGGCGCACCAGTTGGCGTGAGACCCGCAACGGAATGATCAGCGCCGACAGCCCGAGGGTCACGAGGATGTTGAAGATGCTGCTGCCGATCACACTGCCCACGGCGATATCGGTGTTGCCGGCCAGGGTGGCTTGCAGGCTGACGGTCATCTGTGGCGCGCTGCTGCCGAAGGCGACGATTGTCAGGCCGATGATCAGCGGTCGCACCTTGAGGCTCGCGGCCAGGCGCACGGCGGCGCGCACCAGGATTTCGGCGCCGATGATCAGCAGCACCAGGCCGCTGACCAATTCCAGCAGGCTCCAGGGCGAGAGGGCGGTTAATCCGAAAATGGCCTGGGCTCCGTTTAGTTGCTAAGCGCTTGTACGCGCACTCGCGCCGTACCGCTGCTGATCATACCCAGCTGTTCGGCTGCCTTGCGTGAAAGATCGATCAGGCGCCCACGGGTATGCGGGCCGCGATCGTTGATGCGGACAACCACGGATTTGTCGTTGTCGAGATTGGTGACCTTGACCTGGGTGCCGAACGGCAATTGCCGGTGGGCGGCGGTCAGGGCGTTCTGGTTGAAGGGTTCACCGCTGGCGGTCTTTTTGCCATGGTGCCGGGCGCCGTAATAGGAGGCGGTGCCGGTTTCGTCGTAGCCGTTGGGGTTGATGACGCCGCTGGCGCAGCCGGCCAACAGGGAGAACAAGGCCAGGAGGCCGAGTAGACGCTTCATGCAAGGTGTCCCCGAAAAAGTGCGCCCCCGAAGGGGCGCGTGTCGCTGGTCAGCCTTCGAGCTTGCTTTTCAGCAATTCGTTCACCTGTTGCGGGTTGGCCTTGCCCTTGGAGGCTTTCATCGCCTGACCCACAAAGAAGCCGAACATCTTGCCGCGCTTGGCCTCGTCTGCCGCACGGTATTGCTCGACCTGCTCGGCGTTGGCTGCGAGCATTTCATCCAATACGGCCGAAATTGCGCCGCTGTCGGTGACTTGCTTGAGGCCACGCTGCTCGATGATCTCGTCCGCGCTGCCTTCGCCTGCGGCCATGGCTTCGAACACGGTCTTGGCGATCTTGCCGGAGATGGTGTTGTCCTTGATGCGCAACAGCATGCCGCCCAATTGCTCTGCGGTGACCGGGGCTTCGTCGATTTCCAGGCCCTGTTTGTTCAACAGGCTGCCCAGCTCAACCATCACCCAGTTGGCCGCCAGTTTGGCGTCGCCGGCAATGCTCACGACTTTTTCGAAGTAGTTGGCTTGTTCACGGCTGGAGGCCAAGACGCTGGCATCGTAGACCGACAGGCCGAACTGCGCCTGGAAGCGCTCGCGTTTCTGCTGCGGCAGTTCCGGCAGGGTGGCGCGCACGTCATTGAGGAACGAGTCCTCGATGACCACCGGCAACAAGTCCGGGTCGGGGAAGTAACGGTAGTCGTTGGCTTCCTCTTTGCTGCGCATGGCGCGGGTTTCGTCTTTGTTCGGGTCGTACAGGCGCGTTTGCTGGATGACCTTGCCGCCGTCTTCGATCAGCTCGATCTGGCGGCGTACTTCGCTGTTGATCGCCTTCTCGATGAAGCGGAACGAGTTGACGTTCTTGATCTCGCAGCGAGTGCCGTACTCGGCTTGGCCCTTTGGACGGATCGACACGTTGCAGTCGCAACGCAGCGAGCCTTCGGCCATGTTGCCGTCGCAAATGCCCAGGTAACGCACCAGCGCGTGGATGGTCTTGACGTAGGCCACGGCTTCCTTGGCGCTGCGCATGTCCGGCTCGGAGACGATTTCCAGCAGCGGTGTACCGGCGCGGTTCAAGTCGATACCGGTGGCGCCTGGGAATTCTTCGTGCAGGCTCTTGCCGGCGTCTTCTTCAAGGTGCGCACGGGTCACGCCGACGCGCTTGATGGTGCCGTCTTCCAGGGGGATGTCCAGGTGGCCCTTGCCGACGATCGGCAGTTCCATCTGGCTGATCTGGTAGCCCTTGGGCAGGTCCGGGTAGAAGTAGTTCTTGCGCGCGAACACGTTGTGCTGGCCGATCTCGGCGTCAATCGCCAGGCCGAACATCACCGCCATGCGCACCGCTTCCTGGTTCAGCACTGGCAAAACGCCGGGCATGCCCAGGTCGACCAGGCTGGCCTGGGTGTTCGGCTCGGAGCCAAACGTGGTGGCGCTACCGGAGAAAATCTTCGATTGGGTGGCGAGCTGGGTATGAATCTCCAGCCCGATCACAACTTCCCATTGCATAGTGTTCTCCTCAGAAGCCGGTAGGGGTGCGAGTGTGCCAGTCGGTGTTCAACTGGTACTGGTGCGCCACATTGAGCAGGCGGCCTTCCTGGAAATACGGGGCGAGCAATTGCACGCCGACCGGCAGGCCATCGACGAAACCGGCTGGCATGGACAAGCCCGGCAGGCCCGCGAGGTTGGCGGTGATGGTGTACAGGTCTTCGAGGTACGCAGCCACCGGATCGCCGTTCTTGGCGCCGAGCTTCCAGGCCGGGTTCGGCGTGGTTGGGCCGAGGATCACGTCGACCTGTTCAAAGGCGGCCATGAAGTCGTTCTTCACCAGGCGACGGATCTTCTGCGCCTTGAGGTAGTAAGCGTCGTAGTAGCCGGCCGACAGGGCGTAGGCACCGACCATGATCCGGCGTTGGACTTCGGCACCGAAGCCTTCGCCACGAGAGCGCTTATAAAGGTCGGTGAGGTCTTTCGGGTTTTCGCAGCGGTAGCCGAAACGCACGCCGTCGAAACGCGACAGGTTCGAGGAAGCTTCTGCCGGTGCGATCACGTAGTACGCAGGAATCGCGTGCTGGTTGTTCGGCAGGCTGATTTCCTTGATCACGGCACCGAGGCTTTCCAGCGTCTTGACGCTGTTGTGCACCAGCTCAGCAATGCGCGGGTCGAGACCGGCACTGAAGTATTCCTTCGGCACGCCGATGCGCAGGCCCTTGAGCGAGGTGTTCAGGCTGGCGCTGTAATCCGGCACGGGCTCATCGATGCTGGTGGAGTCCTGTTTATCGAAGCCTGCCATGCCTTGTAACAAAATTGCGCAGTCTTCGGCGGTGCGCGCCAAAGGGCCTCCCTGATCGAGGCTGGAGGCGTAGGCGATCATGCCCCAACGGGAAACGCGACCGTAGGTCGGCTTCAGGCCGGTGAGGTTGGTGAAGGCTGCTGGCTGGCGGATCGAACCGCCCGTGTCGGTGGCCGTAGCCGCCGGCAGGAAGCGCGCGGCAACCGCGGCCGCCGAACCACCCGACGAACCGCCGGGCACGTGCTCCAGGTTCCACGGGTTTTTCACCGCGCCGTAGTAGCTCGACTCGTTGGCCGAACCCATGGCGAATTCGTCCATGTTGGTCTTGCCCAGGGTCACGGCCCCGGCGGCGGCCAGCTTGGACACCACGGTGGCGTCGTAGGGTGCTTTAAAGTTGTCGAGCATCTTCGAGCCGCAACTGGTGCGAATGCCCTGGGTGCAGAACAGGTCTTTGTGGGCGATTGGAGCGCCCAGCAGCGCGCCATTTTCACCGTTGGCGCGACGTGCGTCGGCGGCCTTGGCCTGGCTCAGGGCCAGTTCTTCGGTGAGGCTGATGAAGCTGTTGACCGCAGGATCCAGCTCGGCGATGCGCGCTAGCAAGGTCTTGGTCAGCTCTTCGGAAGAAAACTTTTTGTCGGCGAGACCGCGGGCGATCTCGGCCAGAGTCATGTGATGCATTGCAGGCTCTTTCCCTTTAGTCGATGACTTTCGGAACCAGGTACAGGCCGTTTTCGACCGCTGGCGCGATGGACTGGTAGGCCTCGCGATTATTACTTTCGGTCACGACGTCTGCGCGCAGGCGCTGGTTGGCTTCCAACGGGTGAGCCAGGGGCTCGATACCGTCGGTGTTCACGGCCTGCATTTGGTCGACCAGCCCGAGAATGCTGTTCAGGGCTGCGGTGGTCTGTGGAAGATCGGCATCATTAAGGCCAAGCGAGGCCAGGTGCGCGATTTTTTCCACGTCGGAGCGTTCAAGCGTCATGGGAATCTCCAGTGGAAAACAGAACGGAGGCTGTCCGTGTGTTAGATTGTCGGAACACTACCGCATTTCTACGGTCTTACGGCCGCGATTGTGGGGTTAGGTGCACAGAAAGTCGGCCAATTTAGCACATTGGCGCCTTGCCCAAAATCCCTGTCGTTGTTAGAGTTTGCCGCACTTTTTTACCCACGCGTTGCCTAGGGTCCCTTTCCCATGTTCAAGAAACTGCGTGGCATGTTTTCCAGCGATCTTTCCATTGACCTGGGCACTGCCAACACCCTTATTTACGTGCGCGAGCGCGGTATCGTCCTGAATGAGCCATCGGTTGTGGCTATTCGGACGCACGGTAACCAGAAAAGTGTCGTTGCCGTCGGCACCGAGGCCAAGCGCATGCTCGGCCGTACACCGGGCAATATTGCCGCCATTCGTCCGATGAAAGACGGCGTGATCGCCGACTTCAGCGTCTGCGAGAAGATGCTGCAGTACTTCATCAACAAGGTTCACGAAAACAGTTTCCTGCAGCCCAGCCCTCGTGTGCTGATCTGCGTTCCGTGCAAGTCCACCCAGGTTGAGCGTCGTGCCATCCGTGAATCGGCCCTTGGTGCCGGTGCCCGTGAAGTGTTCCTGATCGAAGAGCCAATGGCGGCTGCGATCGGTGCCGGCCTGCCGGTTGAAGAAGCACGCGGTTCGATGGTGGTGGATATCGGTGGTGGTACCACTGAAATCGCCCTGATCTCCCTGAACGGTGTGGTCTATGCCGAATCCGTACGTGTCGGCGGCGACCGTTTCGACGAAGCGATCATTACTTATGTACGTCGTAACTACGGCAGCCTGATCGGTGAATCCACCGCAGAGCGCATCAAGCAGGAAATCGGCACTGCCTACCCAGGCGGCGAAGTGCGCGAAGTTGACGTGCGCGGTCGCAACCTGGCCGAAGGCGTTCCACGTGCCTTCACCCTGAACTCCAATGAAGTGCTGGAAGCTCTGCAAGAGTCCCTGGCTACCATCGTTCAGGCGGTGAAAAGCGCCCTGGAGCAATCGCCGCCGGAACTGGCTTCCGACATCGCCGAGCGTGGCCTGGTGCTCACCGGTGGTGGCGCCTTGCTGCGCGACCTCGACAAGCTGCTGGCCCAAGAGACTGGCCTGCCGGTGATCGTCGCCGAAGACCCGCTGACTTGCGTTGCCCGTGGCGGTGGTCGTGCACTGGAAATGATGGATAAACACACCATGGACCTGCTTTCCAGCGAATAAGCATTTGCTGATTAGCCCATGTTTCGCCCGCAGGCAGCACTTTGCAGTGCTGCCTGCGGGCGTTTATCTTCTTCAATCTGCATCCAGGCCGGTTAGATGCCGTATGAATAAAGAGAACATTTGCCTGGGAGGAGCGGCTTATTAAACCGCTTTTCGCCAAAGGCCCCTCATTGGGCGTGCGCCTGTTGGTGCTGGTCGTGCTTTCGGTCGCGCTGATGGTGGTCGACGCCCGCTTTGCACTGCTCAAGCCCGTGCGCAGCCAGATGTCGCTGGTGTTGATGCAGACTTACTGGATCACCGACCTGCCGCAACGTCTGTACCAGGGCGTGGCCAGCCAATTTGGCAGCCGCACCGAACTGGTTGCCGAAAACGAAAAACTCAAGACCGAAAACCTGCTGTTGCAGGGGCGCATGCAAAAGCTCGCGGCCCTCACCGAGCAGAACGTTCGGCTGCGCGAGTTGCTCAATTCTTCTGCGCTGGTCAATGAAAAGGTCGAAGTGGCCGAGTTGATCGGCATGGACCCCAACCCCTTCACCCATCGCATCATCATCAACAAGGGTGAGCGCGACGGTGTGGTCCTGGGGCAGCCGGTGCTCGACGCCCGTGGCCTGATGGGCCAAGTGGTTGAGCTGATGCCCTACACCTCGCGGGTATTGTTGCTGACGGACACCACCCACAGCATTCCGGTGCAGGTGAACCGCAACGGCCTGCGTGCGATTGCCAGCGGCACCGGTAACCCGGAGCGTCTGGAATTGCGCCACGTGGCCGATACCGCCGACATCAAGGAAGGCGACCTGCTGGTCAGCTCCGGCCTGGGTCAGCGTTTCCCGGCGGGTTACCCGGTGGCGACGGTGAAGGAAGTGATCCACGATTCCGGTCAGCCGTTCGCCATTGTGCGTGCCGTGCCGACGGCTGCGTTGAACCGCAGTCGCTACCTGTTGCTGGTGTTCAGCGACAACCGTACGCCGGAAGAGCGCGCCAACGACGCCGCGCAGGCCCAGGAAGCGGAAGACAAGCAAAACGGTACAGCGCCGATCGTTCCGGCGACTGTGCCCAAGCCGGCATTCGTCGGGCCGCCTGCACCGACGGCGGCTCCGGCAGCGCCCGTCGCCACCCCGGTCAAGCCGGCCGCTCACAACACGCGCCCCGCCAAGCCCGCCGTGACTAAACCACCGGCCGCGACCCCGGCTGCCAAGCCACCGGCAACTGCTCCGGCAACCATGCGGCAGAGGGAGGAATAATGGCCAGTACTCATTCGCGCAACGGCTGGATCGTCTGGCTCACCTTTGCTATCGGTATGCTGCTGAGCGTTTCGCCCTTGCCGCAGTTCATGGAAATTCTGCGCCCGCTTTGGCTGGCGCTGTTGCTGGCGTTCTGGTCGCTGAACCTGCCGCACAAAGTCGGCATGGTCACAGCGATGTTCCTGGGCTTGGCGGAGGATGTGCTCTATGGCACCTTGCTGGGTCAGAACGCGTTGATCCTGACGCTGATCACCTTCCTGGTGCTGTCGTTGCAACAACGCCTGCGCATGTTCCCGATGTGGCAGCAATGCCTGGTGATCCTTGTGATCTTCGGCCTGGCGCAGTTGGTTCAGCTATGGCTGAGTGCGTTGACCGGTAACCGCCAGCCAACCCTGGCACTGGTATTGCCGGCGTTGGTCAGTGCCTTGCTGTGGCCATGGATCAGCTTCGGTCTGCGTGGATTGCGTCGTCGCTATAAAATCAATTGAATGGATTGCGAGGCTCTGCCTGGTTATCGAACCCTACAGGGAGAGTCTGCAATGAATTCGCTTTACCTGGCCTCGGGCTCCCCGAGGCGGCGTGAACTGCTGACCCAGATCGGTGTGCCTTTCACCGTGGTCAGTGCCGCTATCGATGAAACTCCTCTTACAAGCGAATCCGCCGTTTCCTACGTCGAGCGCCTTGCGCGTGGCAAGGCGACGGCGGGTTTGGCTGTGCTCGAAAACACCTACGACGCCTGTGTGTTGGGTGCCGATACCGCCGTAATCGTCGATGGAAAAATCCTCGGTAAGCCCGTCGATCAGGCCGATGCCCTGGCCATGTTGATGGCGCTGGCGGGGCGTGAGCATGAAGTGCTCACTGCCATTGCCCTCACCGATGGCCAGCGCTGCGAGACTGTTTGTGTAAGCAGTCGTGTACGGTTTCGCGAGATTTCCGTCGAGGAAGCAACCACCTACTGGCACAGTGGCGAGCCCCAGGACAAAGCGGGCGGCTATGCTATCCAAGGGTTGGGCTCGGTGTTCGTCGCAGGGCTCAATGGCAGTTATTCCGCCGTGGTAGGGCCTGCCGGTGTGCGAAACCGCGCAACTGCTCGGCCAATTCGGCATACCCTGTTGGCAAAACCTTACCGCGCGCTGAACGCCGTACTCCAGCGCCCAGCCTTAAGCGATCGGTCACTATTGTGAAAACGCCTGAACGAGACCCAGCCATGAGTGAAGAGATTCTGATCAATATCACGCCGATGGAATCGCGCGTGGCGGTGGTAGAGAACGGTGTTCTGCAAGAAGTGCACGTGGAGCGCACCCAGAAGCGTGGGATCGTCGGCAATATCTACAAAGGCAAGGTGGTGCGGGTTTTGCCAGGCATGCAGGCGGCCTTCGTCGACATCGGCCTGGACCGTGCCGCGTTTATCCATGCTTCGGAAATTTCCCTGCGCGAAGGGCCAGCGGTAGAAAGCATCAGCGCCCTGGTACACGAAGGGCAGAGCCTGGTGGTGCAAGTCACCAAGGACCCCATCGGCTCCAAAGGCGCGCGCCTGACCACGCAACTGTCGATTCCGTCGCGTTACCTGGTGTACATGCCACGCACTGCCCATGTTGGCATTTCCCTGAAGATCGAAGACGAAGCCGAGCGCGAGCGCCTGAAAAAGGTGGTCAGCGACTGCGTGGCGGCCGAAGGTATCAAGGAGGCGGGCGGTTTTATCCTGCGCACTGCCGCAGAAGGCGCCGGTGCCGATGAGATCCTCATGGACATCCGCTACCTGCGGCGCCTGTGGGATCAGATCGGTGCCCAGATCAAGACCATCGGCGCGCCCAGCGTGATCTATGAAGACCTCGGCCTGGCCCTGCGCACGCTGCGCGACCTGGTCAGCCCGAAGATTGAGAAAATTCGCATCGACTCGCGGGAAACCTTCCAGCGCACCACGCAGTTTGTTGCCGAGTTGATGCCGGAAATTGCCGACCGCCTGGAACACTATCCCGGCGAGCGACCGATCTTCGACCTGTATGGCGTCGAAGACGAAATCCAGAAAGCCCTGGAACGCAAGGTGCCGCTCAAGTCCGGTGGCTACCTGGTGGTGGACCCGGCGGAAGCCATGACCACCATCGACGTCAACACCGGCGCGTTCGTCGGCCATCGCAACCTCGAAGAAACCATCTTCAAGACCAACCTCGAAGCGGCCACCGCGATCGCGCGCCAACTGCGCCTGCGTAACCTGGGCGGCATCATCATCATCGACTTCATCGACATGGAAGATGAAGAACACCAGCGCCAGGTGCTGCGTACCCTGGAAAAACAGCTGGAGCGCGATCACGCCAAGACCAACATCATTGGCATCACCGAGCTGGGCCTGGTGCAGATGACCCGCAAGCGCACCCGCGAAAGCCTGGAACAAGTGCTGTGCGAGCCGTGCAGCAGTTGCCAGGGCCGCGGTAAATTGAAGACCCCGGAAACCGTTTGCTACGAGATTTTCCGCGAAATCCTGCGAGAGGCACGAGCCTACCAGGCCGAGGGTTACAGAGTGCTCGCCAACCAGAAAGTGGTCGACCGGCTGCTGGACGAAGAATCCGGTAACGTTGCCGAACTGGAGGGGTTTATCGGGCGCACGATACGCTTCCAGGTCGAAACCATGTATTCCCAGGAACAATACGACGTGGTGCTGCTCTGATCCCCATTCGCTTACCTTTTATGAGACAGGCAGGCCTTGATCTGCCGTCCGACTACTGCCTTGAGGGTCGCCTGACATGGAGCGTCTGATACGCTTTTTTGCCGCTTTGACCCGTTGGGGTCTGGGCCTCTGTGCCTTGCTGCTGGTATTGGCAGCGGTGTATGTGAGCCTGGGTCGAGAGTTGACGCCACTGGTGGCCGAGTACCGTGCGGAGATTGAAGCCAAGGCCCAGGCTGCGGTGGACATGCCGTTGCACATTGGCAGTCTTGAGGGCCGCTGGAGCGGCTTCGCGCCGGTATTGCGGGCCCATGATGTGATGGTAGGCGAGGGCAGCAGTGCCTTGCGCCTGGACCAGGTCGAAGTGGTGCCGGACATGTGGGCCAGCCTGATGGCCCGCGAAGTGCGTATTGCTCATCTGCAGGTCAGTGGCTTGCAGCTCAGCGTCAAGGAAGACAAGGACGGCAAATGGGCCTTGCAAGGCCTCCCTGTGCAGGACGACCAACCCGTCGACCCTGAGCAACTGCTCAAGAACATGCAAAAGGTCAAGCGCGTGTCGCTGCTCGACAGCCAAGTGACCTTGCAGCCGTTTGACCAAGCGCCTGTGACCCTGACGTATGTAGGCCTGAGCCTGCACACCGGCGTCACCCGCCAACGCCTGGATGCGCGTCTGACCCTGCCCGACGGCCAGCCCTTGGCGGTGAGCCTGCGCACGCGTATCCGCGCCAGCCAGTGGAAGGACGGCGAGGTCCAGGCTTACCTGAGCCTGCCGCAAAGCGACTGGGCCAAGTGGATTCCGGCCAAGCTGACCCAGCAATGGAAGCTCAGCCAATTCAAGGCCGGCGGTGAATTCTGGCTGACCTGGGCCAAAGGTACTGTGCAGAGCGCAGTAGTGCGCCTCAACTCGCCGCAGGTAAAAGGCAGCTACGCCGATCGCAAACCTGTGCATATCGAGAATCTGGCGCTCACCGCCTACCTGCAACGCAGCGATAGCGGTCTCAAGGTGCTGTTCGACTCGCTAGCGATGAACCTGGGGGAAACCCGCTGGGAGTCGCGCCTGCAACTTCAGCAAACCCTGGCTACCGACAAGGATCAGGAAGTCTGGAAGCTCCAGGCCGACCGCCTGGATCTGACGCCGATCACGCCACTGCTCAATGCCCTGGCGCCGTTGCCGGAAGGTTTTGCCAAGACCATTCAGCACCTCAAGGCGACGGGCCTGCTGCGTAATGTGCTGGTGGATTTTCGCCCTCAAGACACCACCGATCAAAAAGTCAGCTTCGCCGCCAACCTCGAGCGCATCGGTTTTGATGCCTACTTTGGCGCGCCGGCCGCGCGCAACGTGTCCGGCAGCATCAGCGGTGACCTGGGGCACGGCGAGTTGCGCATGGACAGCAAGGACTTTTCCCTGCACCTCGACCCGATCTTTGCCAAGCCGTGGCAGTACATCCAGGCCAACGCACGCCTGACATGGAAGCTCGACAAGGAAGGCTTCACCCTGATCGCGCCCTACATCAAGGTGTTGGGTGAGGAGGGCAAAGTCGCTGCGGATTTCTTGATTCGCCTGCACTTTGACCACAACCAGGAAGACTATATGGACCTCCGGGTCGGCATGGTCGATGGCGATGGGCGATTCACCCCCAAATACCTGCCGGCGGTGTTAAGTCCTGCGTTGGATGAGTGGCTGCGCACGGCGATTCTCAAGGGCGCGGTGGACCAGGGCTTCTTCCAGTACCAGGGTTCGCTGAACCACGACGCACTGCCGGCCTCGCGCAATATCAGTCTGTTCTTCAAGGTGCATGACGCCGAACTGGCGTTCCAGCCGGGCTGGCCGCATGTGAGCAAGGTCAATGGCGAAGTGTTTGTCGAGGAAAGCGGCGTACGCATCCTGGCCAGCAAGGGCCAGTTGCTCGACACCAAGGTCAGGGACGTCTACGTCAATATCCCCCACGCGCCGGAGGGCAAGGACAGTCATCTGTTACTGACCGGCGGGTTTGCCGGTGGTTTGGGCGATGGTTTGAAAATCCTCCAGGAAGCGCCGATCGGCACCGCATCGACCTTTGCCGGCTGGAAGGGGGAGGGCGACCTGCAAGGCAGCCTTGACCTGGATGTGCCGTTGGCGAAGGGCACCGAGCCGAAAATCGTGGTGGACTTCAAGACGGATAAAGCGCGCCTGCAACTGGCCGAGCCGACTCTGGACCTCACTCAGCTCAAGGGCGATTTCCGCTTCGACAGCGCCAAAGGCCTCAGTGGCCAGAACATCACGGCCCAGGCGTTTGACCGGCCGATCACGGCGCAGATCGTTGCCGATGGCAAGCCGGGCAATATCAGCACGCGTGTGAATGCCAGGGGCCAGGTGACGGTCAAGCGGCTGACGGACTGGTTGAAAATCAGCCAGCCGTTGCCGGTGTCCGGCGATATTCCCTACCAACTGCAACTGACCCTCGACGGCGCCGATAGCCAACTGATGGTCAGCTCCAACCTGAAGGGTGTTGCCGTGGACCTGCCAGCACCGTTCGGCATGCCCGCCAGCCAGGGGCGTGACAGTGTGTTCCGCATGACCTTGCAGGGCGCCGAGCGTCGTTATTGGTTCGACTATGGCGAGCTGGCCAACTTCACCTTTGCGGCGCCGCCGGACAAATTCAATGAAGGGCGCGGTGAGCTTTTCCTGGGTGATGGCGATGCCGTGTTGCCTGGGGCGAAGGGCTTGCGCATTCGCGGCGTGCTGTCTGAACTCGATATCGATCCCTGGAAGAAGTTGGTTGACCGCTACGCGGGCAACGATCCGGGCGGCAGCGCCAAGCAGTTGCTCAGCGGCGCTGACTTCAAGGTGGGCAAGCTGACCGGTTTCGGCACCCAGTTTGATCAGGTCAATCTACAGCTGGACCGCAAGCCTGCGGCGTGGGGCCTGCAACTCGACAGTCAGCAGGCCAAGGGCACGGTCAACCTGCCGGACGCCAAGGGCGCACCGATTGCGGTCAACCTGCAATATGTGAAGCTGCCGGCGGTGGATCCGACGGTGCAGGCTGACGAAAACGCGCCGGACCCCTTGGCGGGCATCGACCCCAAGGACATTCCGGCGCTGGATATCGGCATTGATCAACTGTTCCAAGGACCGGATCTGATAGGCGCCTGGTCGCTGAAAATCCGCCCGACAGCCAAAGGCCTGGCCTTCAATAACCTGGACCTCGGCCTCAAGGGCATGCAGCTCAAGGGCGCGGGCGGTTGGGAAGGAACGGCAGTCGACAGCAGTAGTTGGTACAAGGGTCGCCTGGATGGCAAGAATATCGGTGATGTACTCAAGGGTTGGGGTTATGCGCCCACTGTCACCAGCCAGGATTTTCACCTGGATGTCGATGGTCGCTGGCCCGGTTCGCCGGCCTATGTCGGGCCCAAGCGTTTTTCCGGCAGCCTGGATGCAGCGTTCCGCAATGGCCAGTTCGTCGAAGTGGAAGGTGGCGCCCAGGCGCTGCGGGTGTTTGGCCTGCTGAACTTCAACTCCATTGGGCGCCGTCTGCGCTTGGACTTTTCGGACTTGCTCGGCAAGGGCTTGAGCTATGACCGGGTCAAAGGGTTGCTGGCGGCGAGCAACGGCGTGTTCGTGACCCGTGAGCCGATCACCATGACCGGGCCTTCGACGAACCTGGAACTCAACGGCACCCTGGACCTGGTCGCAGACCGTGTCGACGCCAAGCTGCTGGTCACCTTGCCGGTGACCAATAACCTGCCGATCGCCGCGCTGATCGTAGGCGCGCCTGCTATCGGCGGTGCGTTGTTCCTGATCGACAAGCTGATTGGTGACCGTGTTGCGCGCTTCGCCAGTGTGCAATACAAGGTGGAAGGCCCGTGGAAGGACCCGAAAATCACCTTCGACAAGCCATTTGAAAAGCCAAACTGAGGGCCTGTGGAGTAGCATGGCCGCATGCCCTTGACGGAGAGACGGCCCATGTCCTTTGCGGTAATTCAAATGGTCAGCCAGAGCGATGTGCTGGCCAACCTGGCCCAGGCCCGGCGTCTGCTGGAGCAAGCGGCCGCGCGCGGTGCGAAGCTGGCAGTATTGCCGGAAAACTTCGCCGCCATGGGCCGCCGCGATGTGGCCGACATCGGTCGCGCCGAAGCACTGGGCGAAGGCCCGATCCTGCCGTGGTTGAAACAGACCGCCCGCGACCTCACCTTATGGATAGTGGCAGGCACTTTGCCGCTGCCGCCAAAGGACCAGCCAAACGCCAAGTCCAATGCCTGCTCATTGCTGGTCGATGATCAGGGTGAAATCGTTGCCCGTTACGACAAGTTGCACCTGTTCGATGTGGATGTCGCCGATGCCCGTGGCCGTTATCGCGAATCCGACGACTATGCTTTCGGAGGCAATGTGGTGGTGGCGGACACGCCCGTCGGCCGCTTGGGCCTGACGGTGTGTTACGACCTGCGCTTCCCTGAGCTGTACAGCGAGTTGCGCGCGGCAGGGGCTGAATTGATTACCGCGCCGTCGGCGTTTACGGCGGTGACCGGCGCGGCGCACTGGGATGTGCTGATTCGCGCACGCGCCATCGAGACCCAGTGCTACCTGCTGGCGGCCGCTCAAGGCGGTGTGCATCCGGGGCCACGGGAAACCCATGGTCATGCGGCGATTGTCGACCCCTGGGGGCGGGTGCTGGCACAACAGGATCAAGGCGAAGCGGTGTTGCTGGCCGCACGCGATAGCACTGAACAAGCGTCGATAAGGGCGCGCATGCCGGTGGTCAACCATCGGCGCTTTTTCTCGCAGGGCGCACAGCGACCTGCTTCGGAACGATGAATTTAAGGCCATACCTATGAGCGAGTTGTTGTCCTCAGTCAGTGATCACCTCCTGGCACCCGGTGGCGTGACCATCGAAAGCTTGCAAACCGTACTCGGCGACCTGGCCGGGCCGGGCATCGACGCGGCCGACCTGTATTTCCAGGGGCAGATTTCCGAGTCCTGGGCCCTGGAAGACGGCATCGTCAAGGAAGGCAGTTTCAACCTCGATCAGGGAGTGGGCGTGCGCGCGCAATCCGGTGAAAAAACCGGCTTTGCCTACAGCAACGCGATCACCCTGGAGGCCTTGGGCCTGGCGGCGCGTGCCGCGCGCTCGATCTCCCGGGCCGGGCAAAATGGCACGGTGCAGGCGTTCAGCACCCAGGACGTGGCGCAGTTGTACGCGCCGGATAACCCTCTGGAAGTGATCAGCCGGGCCGAAAAGGTCGAGCTGCTCAAGCGTATCGACGCCGCCACCCGTGCGCTGGACCCGCGTATCCAGCAGGTCACCGTGAGCATGGCCGGTGTGTGGGAGCGCATTTTGGTGGCCTCCACCGACGGCGGCCTGGCGGCGGATGTACGCCCGTTGGTGCGTTTCAATGTCAGTGTGATCGTCGAACAGAACGGTCGCCGCGAGCGCGGTGGTCATGGCGGCGGCGGGCGTACCGACTACCGTTATTTCCTCACCGACGACCGTGCCATGGGGTACGCCCGTGAAGCGTTGCGCCAGGCGCTGGTCAATCTGGAAGCCATTCCAGCGCCGGCCGGCACTTTACCGGTGGTGTTGGGTTCGGGCTGGTCCGGCGTGCTGCTGCACGAAGCGGTCGGCCATGGCCTGGAAGGTGACTTCAACCGTAAGGGCAGTTCGGCCTACAGCGGGCGCATGGGTGAAATGGTTGCGTCCAAACTCTGCACCATCGTCGATGACGGCACCCTGGCCCGGTCGCCGGGGCTCGCTGAGCGTCGACGACGAAGGCACCCCGACCGAGTGCACCACCCTGATTGAAAACGGTGTGCTCAAGGGCTACATGCAAGACAAGCTCAACGCTCGCCTTATGGGCGTGGCGCGCACCGGTAACGGCCGCCGTGAATCCTATGCGCACCTGCCGATGCCGCGCATGACCAACACCTACATGCTCGGCGGCGAAAGCGACCCGGCCGAGATCATCGCTTCGGTGAAACGCGGTATCTACTGCGCCAACCTCGGGGGTGGCCAGGTGGATATCACCAGCGGCAAGTTCGTGTTCTCCACCAGCGAGGCGTACTTGATCGAAGACGGCAAGATCACCGCGCCGGTCAAAGGTGCGACGTTGATCGGTAACGGTCCGGAAGCCATGAGCAAGGTGTCGATGGTCGGTAACGACCTGTCGCTGGACAGTGGCGTAGGCACCTGCGGGAAAGACGGGCAGTCGGTGCCGGTGGGTGTCGGCCAGCCAACGCTGAAGATTGATGCGATCACCGTGGGTGGCACGGGGTCGTAAGAAAGGTGGAGCTTCGGGTGGCGAAAACCGCCACCCGGGGAAGAGGATCAGCGCAGGCCGCGTTGAGTCTCGTCCAGCTCACGGATGTACTTGAAGATTTTACGGCTGGTGGCCGGCGCCTTGTTATGCGCCAGTTCGTGCTGGGCCTGACGGATCAGGGAGCGCAGTTGCTGGCGGTCCGCGTCCGGGTAGTCCACCACGAATTTCTCCAGCACCGCGTCATCGCCCGAGATCAGGCGGTCACGCCAACGTTCCAGGTTATGGAAGCGTTCGTTGTACTGGCGAGTCGAGGCATCGGTTTGATCGAGCAAGGTCAGAATGGCGTCGATGTCCTGATCGCGCATGAGTTTGCCGATAAACGAGATGTGCCGTTTACGCGCGATATTCGCGGTGTGCTTGGGCGCATCGGCCAGGGCACGACGCATTTCGTCGGTCAGTGGCAGTTTTGCAATCAAGTCTTTTTTGAGCGTTGTAAGGCGCTCGCCGAGGTCAACCAGAGCATGCAGCTCACGTTTGACCTGGGTTTTGCTTTTCTCCCCATCGAGGGAGTCGTCGTAAGAATCAACCATGGTGGCAGTCCGCAAAGAAACGCCGCCATGATAACCAGTCGGGGGCCGCTTGTCCGGCCCGGTCGCTCGATGGCCTTAACCGAAAGCAGAATTTGAGTGGAGAAAACCATGAGTGCAGCCCAAAGCGTCGGTCCGCAAGCGTTACCGGCACTGCAGGAACAAGTCGAGCAGATCCTTGCCGAGGCCAAGCGCCAGGGGGCCAGTGCCTGTGAAGTGGCGGTGTCGCTGGAGCAGGGGCTGTCGACGTCGGTGCGCCAGCGGGAAGTGGAAACCGTTGAGTTCAACCGCGACCAGGGTTTTGGTATCACCTTGTATGTCGGGCAACGCAAAGGTTCGGCCAGTACCTCGGCCAGCGGTCCGGAAGCGATTCGCGAGACGGTGGCGGCTGCGTTGGCAATCGCCAAGCACACCTCCGAGGACGAAAGCTCGGGCCTGGCCGACAAGGCGCTGATGGCCAAGGACCTGAAGGACTTCGATCTGTTTCACGCCTGGGACATCACCCCCGAACAGGCCATTGAAAAGGCGCTGATCTGCGAAGCCGCCGCGTTCGACGCCGATGCCCGCATCAAGAATGCGGATGGCACCACGTTGAGTACGCATCAAGGTTGCCGTGTGTATGGCAACAGCCATGGCTTTATCGGTGGTTATGCGTCCACCCGCCATAGCTTGAGCTGCGTGATGATCGCCGAGGCTGATGGCCAGATGCAACGCGATTACTGGTATGACGTGAACCGCCAGGGCGAGTTGCTGGCGGACCCGGTCAGTATTGGCCAGCGCGCCGCGCAGCGTGCGGCGAGCCGTCTGGGCGCACGCCCGGTACCGACCTGTGAAGTGCCGGTGCTGTTTTCGGCAGAACTGGCCGGTGGGCTGTTTGGCAGTTTCCTGGGGGCGATTTCCGGTGGCAACTTGTACCGCAAATCTTCGTTCCTGGAGGGGGCGATTGGCCAGAAGCTGTTCCCGGAATGGCTGACCATTGATGAGCGCCCGCACTTGATGCGCGCCATGGGCAGTACGTCGTTCGACGGTGATGGTTTGGCGACCTATGCCAAGCCGTTCGTCGAGAAGGGCGAGTTGGTGTCTTACGTGTTGGGCACCTACGCCGGTCGCAAGCTGGGCCTGCCAAGCACCGCAAACTCCGGTGGTGTACACAACCTGTTCGTTACCCATGGCGATGAAGACCAGGCGGCGCTGCTGCGGCGCATGGGGCGCGGCTTGCTGGTGACTGAGCTGATGGGCCATGGCCTGAACATGGTCACCGGTGATTACTCCCGCGGCGCGGCGGGTTTCTGGGTGGAAAATGGCGAGATCCAGTTTGCCGTCCAGGAAGTGACCATCGCCGGCAATATGCGCGACATGTTCAAGCAGATCGTCGCCGTGGGTAATGATCTGGAATTGCGCAGCAACATTCGCACAGGTTCGGTGTTGATAGAGCGGATGACTGTCGCCGGCAGCTAATCCCTCTAACGCGTAAGCCAAAAAGGCGCGCCATCTATCAGGTGGCGCGCCTTTTTTTGTGGGCGTTTTGCAAGCGGATCAATCTGCCGCTATTGTTTTGATTCTCAATATCATTTAATAATAAATATCATTACCGAATGAGCGTGGATCATGAGTTCTGTCCTGCATGAGGATCCTTACTTGGAGAGCTGGCGCTGGATGAGTCGCCAGATTCGCTGCGGCCTCGACCCCAACGAGCCGCGCCTGATCGAACATTACCTCAATGAGGGTCGATACCTAGCGTGCTGCACGGCGACCCATCCGTGGACGATCGCAGAAACTTCATTCCGCCTGCTGCTCGATACCGCCAGCGACATCGCGCTGCCCTGGCATTGGCGCTCCCTGTGCCTGGACCAGGCCTGGCGCCCTCTGCGCGACCTGGAAAAACTCTCCCACTGCGCCTGCCGCCTCAAGCGCTGGCAGTCCTTTGCGTGGCGATTGGCGACCTGCGAATTGCTGCCCTCCCTTTCTGTTTCTGACCTGGTGCAAGGATCTAACGATGAGTAACACCCGTATCGAACGCGACAGCATGGGCGAACTGCAAGTACCTGCCGAGGCCTTGTACGGTGCGCAAACCCAGCGCGCGGTGAACAATTTCCCGATCAGTCATCAACGCATGCCGGCGCAATTCATTCGCGCTCTGATCCTGGCCAAGGCGGCTGCCGCCAAGGTCAACGTCGACCTCAAGCAAATCAGCGAAGGGCAGGGCAAGGCCATCGTCGACGCCGCCCAAGGTTTGCTGGAAGGCGACTTCATGCCGCATTTTCCGGTGGATATCTTCCAGACTGGCTCCGGCACCAGCTCCAACATGAACGCCAACGAAGTGATTGCCACCCTGGCCACGCGCTTGCTCGGCGAGTCGGTCAACCCCAACGACCACGTGAACTGCGGCCAGAGCAGCAACGACATCATCCCGACCACGATCCACGTCAGTGCCGCGCTGGTCCTGCATGAGCAAACCCTCCCGGCCCTGCTGCACCTGGTACAGGTCATCGAGCGGAAAGCCGAAGAGGTTCACCCGTTCATCAAGACCGGCCGTACGCACCTGATGGACGCCATGCCCGTACGCATGAGCCAGGTGCTCAACGGTTGGGCGCAGCAGCTCAAGGCCAATATCGGTCACCTGCAAGATCTTCTGCCGAGCCTGCAAGCACTGGCCCAAGGTGGTACGGCAGTCGGCACCGGGATCAACGCACACCCGGAATTCGCGGCGCGTTTCAGCCAGCAACTGAGCAGCCTGACCGGCGTGAAATTCACACCCGGCAAGAACCTGTTTGCCCTGATTGGCTCGCAGGACACAGCCGTCGCAGTCTCTGGCCAGTTGAAAGCCACCGCCGTGTCGCTGATGAAAATCGCCAACGACCTGCGCTGGATGAACTCCGGCCCACTCGCCGGCCTGGGTGAAATCGAGCTGGAAGGCTTGCAGCCGGGCTCTTCGATCATGCCCGGCAAGGTCAACCCGGTAATTCCGGAAGCCACGGCAATGGTTGCCGCTCAGGTCATCGGCAATGACACGGTGATCACCGTCGCCGGTCAGTCAGGCAACTTCGAGCTGAACGTGATGCTGCCGATCATCGCGCAGAACCTGCTCAGCAGCCTGGAATTACTGGCCAATTCCAGTCGTTTGCTGGCCGACAAGGCCATCGCCAGCTTCAAGGTCAACGAAGCCAAGCTCAAGGAAGCGCTGTCGCGCAACCCGATCCTGGTGACCGCACTCAACCCGATCATCGGTTACCAAAAGGCTGCTGAAATCGCCAAGAAGGCCTATCAACAAGGCCGTCCGGTGATTGAGGTCGCTCTTGAACACACCGACTTGCCGCGCAGCCAACTGGAGATCCTGCTGGACCCGGAAAAGCTCACCGCTGGCGGTGTGTAATCACCGACCCTGCTTTGGAGGCTCACCATGGAGCACTGGAAACGCACGATCGAACGGGCCAATCGCTGCTTTATGGCGGGCGAGTTGGTTGACGCTCGCGAGGCCTATTTGCAAGCCCTGGCCCTGGCCCAAGTGTTGTTCGAACGCTGGGCGGATGCCGACGAAGCAGTGGCGGCTTGCGTCATTTCCCATCACAACCTGGCGGACCTGCACCTGCGCCTGAACCAGCCGGAGGAGAGCGCTGAGTACCTGTGCGCTATCCATCAGCGCTTGTTGCAGACCATGCAGGACTCGCGTCTGAGCCCGCAATTGCGCGAAGCGGCGTTGCGTCAGAGCAGCAAGACCTACGTCGAGCTATTGAATTTCATCAGCGATCACGGCGAGTACCCGCGCACTCATCGCCTGTTGGGTGGCGCTGCGGCGCAACCCGCCACTCCTCATTACGGAGCACATTGATATGACTTATACCCTGCCTGCATTGCCTTACGCCTATGACGCCCTGGAACCGCATATCGATGCGCAAACCATGGAAATCCACTACACCAAGCACCACCAAACCTACATCAACAACCTCAACGCTGCCGTCGAGGGCACCGAGTTCGCCGGTTGGCCGGTCGAGAAGCTGGTCTCCAGCGTGCAGCAACTGCCAGAAAAACTGCGCGCAGCGGTGATCAATCAGGGCGGTGGGCATGCCAACCACTCGCTGTTCTGGGCGGTGATGTCGCCTAAAGGCGGCGGCAAGCCCGAGGGCGTACTGGGCAAAGCCATCGACGAACAACTGGGCGGCTTCGACAGCTTCAAGGAGGCTTTCACCAAGGCCGCGTTGACCCGTTTCGGCAGCGGCTGGGCCTGGCTGAGCGTCACCCCGCAAAAGACCTTGGTGGTGGAAAGCAGCGGTAACCAGGACAGCCCGCTGATGAACGGCAACACGCCGATACTCGGTCTGGACGTGTGGGAGCACGCCTACTACCTGCTGTACCAGAACCGCCGTCCGGAATACATCAATGCCTTCTACAGTGTTATCAACTGGCCAGAAGTCGCCGCACGCTATCAGGCCGCCGTGGCCTGATATTCACCTTCATAACAAGATCTAAGGCCGACTATGGGCACTGAAACACTGGCGATCAGCAGCGGGCGGATGTTTCGTTACGCATTTGGCTCGCTGCTGCTGTTGGCAGGTACTGCATTGCTGGTGGCCCATGGGCTGGCCTGGCTGAACCTGGAACCGCGCATTCTGCGCGCCCTGCAGGGCGGATCCATCTGCGCACTCGGCACGGCGCTCGGTGCGGTGCCGGTGCTGGTTATTCGACGGATGCCGGTGGCGTTGAGCGATACGCTGCTGGGGTTTGGGGCTGGAGTCATGCTGGCGGCGACAGCGTTTTCGCTGATCGTGCCGGGCATTGCCGCGGCTGAAGGCCTGGGCCTTTCGCCCTGGGGCGCCAGTGGTTTGATCAGTTTTGGCATCATGTTGGGTGCTTTCGGGCTGTATCTGGTGGATCGCAAGGTCTCCGGCGCCAGCCCGGAAATGCTGGTGGGCACGCCGGAAAAACCGGTGATTCCGCCGCGTATCTGGCTGTTCGTGTTTGCCATCATCGCCCACAACATCCCGGAGGGTATGGCGGTCGGCGTCTCGGCGGGCGGTGGCATGCCGGATGCCGACAGCCTGGCCATGGGCATTGCCTTGCAGGATGTGCCCGAAGGGTTGGTGATTGCGTTGGTGTTGGCCGGGGCGGGGATGTCGCGGGTCAAGGCGTTCCTGATCGGCGCGGCATCAGGTCTGGTGGAGCCGGTATTTGCTGTGCTCTGCGCCTGGTTGGTGAGCCTGGCCGAGGTGCTCTTACCGCTGGGGCTGGCCCTGGCAGCCGGCGCGATGCTGTTGGTGGTGACTCACGAAGTGATCCCCGAGTCACGACGCAATGGCCACGAAAAACTCGCCAGCCTGGGGCTGTGCATCGGGTTCTGCTTGATGATGGTGATGGATACCGCGTTGGGGTGAAGCCGTTGCGGCTTCACGCCTGTCTCAAAGGGTGAGCTTACTCACCCTCATCAAAGAAGTTATTGATCAGCGCTACCAGTGCGGCCATCGCTTCGTCTTCCTGCTCACCTTCTGTCTTCAAATGAATCTTGGTGCCCTTGCCGGCTGCCAACATCATCATCGCCATGATGCTTTTACCGTCGACCATGGACTCTGGCGTGCGACCGGCGCGGATCTGGCAGGGAAACTGCCCGGCCACGCCGACGAATTTGGCCGAGGCACGGGCGTGCAGGCCCAGTTTGTTGATGATTTCAATTTCCAGAGCGGGCATCGCGAAGGTGTTCCTTTCAGCTAAGGTCGCGGTGGCGGACCTGGACGTTCTTGAGGGTTTGTTGCAACACCTGGCCCAGGCGCTCGGTCAAGTAGACGGAGCGGTGGTGCCCGCCGGTGCAGCCGATGGCAATGGTGACATAGGCGCGGTTGCTTGCGGCAAAACGCGGTAGCCATTTGAGCAGGTAGCTGGAGATGTCCTGGAACATCTCCTCCACATCCGGTTGCGCGGCCAGGTAATCGGCCACGGGCTGATCCAGCCCCGACTGTTCACGCAGTTCCGGCTTCCAGTAAGGGTTGGGCAGGCAGCGCACATCGAACACCAGGTCGGCGTCCACTGGCATGCCGCGCTTGAACCCAAACGACTCCACCAGAAACGCCGTACCCGGCTCCGGCTGGTTCAGCAGGCGCAGCTTGATGGCATCACGCAACTGGTACAGGTTGAGGCTGGTGGTGTTGATCTTGAGGTCGGCGAGGTCAATGATCGGGCCCAGCAGCTTGGTTTCGTCTTCGATGGCTTCGGCCAGGGAGCGGTGAGGGCTGCTGAGGGGGTGACGCCGGCGGGTTTCGGAGAACCGCTTGAGCAGGGTCTCTTCATCGGCGTCCAAGTACAGCACGTCGCAATGAATGTGCTTGGCCCGTACTTCCTCGAGCAATTGCGGGAATCGCTCAAGGTGGCTGGGCAGGTTGCGGGCATCAATCGAAACGGCGACCAGGGGTTGCGCCAGTTCGGTGTGGATCAACGCGCGTTCCGCCAGTTCCGGCAGCAGGCCGGCGGGCAGGTTGTCGATGCAATAGAAACCGTTGTCCTCAAGCACATTGAGGGCGGTACTTTTACCCGAGCCGGAGCGGCCGCTGACGATGATCAAACGCATGGTTACTGCCCGTTCTGTTCATCCAGGACAACCTGATACAGCGCCTCGTTGCTGCTGGCACTGCGCAGTTTGTCACGTACTTCCTTGCGGTCGAGCATGCTGGCGATCTGCCGGAGCAGTTCCAGGTGCGCATCGGTGGCGGCTTGCGGGACCAGCAGAACGAACAGCAGGTCAACCGGGGCGCCGTCGATCGCATCGAAATCAATGGGGGCTTCCAGGTGCAGCAGGGCGCTGACGGGGGTTTCGCAGCCCTTGAGACGGCAGTGAGGAATGGCGATGCCGTTGCCAAAACCGGTGGAACCGAGTTTTTCACGGGCAATCAGCGCGTCGAAGACATCTTGCATCTCCAGATCCGGCACTTCGCGCGCGATCAGGTTGGCAATTTGTTCGAGGGCTTTCTTCTTGCTGCCGCCCGGCACGTTCACGAGGGAACGGCCGGGGGTCAGGATGGTTTCAAGTCGGATCATGGGGGGAGGGTTAACGACCTGTACCTTGCATCAGGTGCAGATTCTTTTCCTTATGCTTTATGAGTTGGCGGTCAAGCTTGTCGTAGAGCGAGTCAATCGCCGCGTACATGTCTTCATGCTCCGCATTGGCGACCAGCTTTGCATTCGGTACGTGCAGGGTGGCCTCGATTTTCTGCTTGAGCTTATCGACCTCCATGATGACCTGCACGTTGGTGATTTTGTCAAAATGCCCTGCCAGCTTGTTCAGCTTGCTTTCGGTGTATTCACGCAGGGGTTTGGTGACTTCCAGCTGGTGTCCACTGATGTTGACTTGCATACAGCTTCTCCTTCGTTGCCAGTGCATAAAGCGGTGGGCAGGAATACCCACCACTGGAACGCTGTGGCCCGCCCGTCACATCAAACGCTTACGCTCGCTGGAAGGCGCGATCCCGAGGGACTCGCGGTACTTGGCGACGGTTCGACGGGCGACCTGAATGCCTTGTGCCTCCAGTAAACCAGCGATCTTACTGTCACTCAATGGCTTTTTCTGATTTTCCGCGGCAACCAGTTTTTTGATGATCGCGCGGATCGCCGTGGACGAGCATTCACCGCCTTCGGAGGTGCTGACGTGGCTTGAGAAAAAGTATTTCAGTTCATAAATACCCCGTGGGGTATGCATGAATTTCTGCGTGGTGACCCGGGAAATCGTCGATTCATGCATGCCCACCGCTTCGGCGATGTCATGCAGCACCAGCGGTTTCATGGCTTCGTCGCCGTACTCCAGGAAGCCGCGCTGGTGCTCGACGATCTGGGTGGCCACTTTCATCAGGGTTTCGTTGCGGCTTTGCAGGCTCTTGATGAACCAGCGCGCTTCCTGCAACTGGTTGCGCATGAAGGTGTTGTCGGCGCTGGTGTCGGCGCGACGCACGAAACCGGCATATTGCGGATTGACCCGCAGGCGTGGCACCGACTCCTGGTTCAGCTCCACCAGCCAGCGCTCGTTGTCCTTGCGCACGATCACGTCAGGCACCACGTATTCGGCTTCGCTGGACTCGATTTGCGAGCCTGGGCGCGGGTTGAGGCTCTGTACCAGCTCGATGACCTGGCGCAGGTCGTCTTCCTTGAGCTTCATGCGGCGCATCAACTGGCTGTAGTCGCGGCTGCCCAGCAGGTCGATGTAATCGGTGACCAGACGCTGGGCCTCGGCGAGCCAAGGTGTCTTGGCTGGCAGTTGGCGCAATTGCAGCAGCAGGCATTCGCTGAGAGTGCGCGCGCCGATTCCAGCAGGCTCGAACTGCTGGATGCGGTGCAGGACGGCTTCAATCTCGTCCAGCTCGATATCCAGTTCCGGGTCGAAGGCTTCAAGAATCTCTTCAAGCGTCTCGTCTAGATAACCCTGGTTGTTGATGCAATCGATCAGGGTCACGGCGATCAGACGGTCGGTGTCCGACATCGGCGCCAGGTTCAGTTGCCACAGCAAATGGCTCTGCAGGCTTTCACCGGCGGAGGTGCGGGTGGTGAAGTCCCACTCGTCATCGTCGTTGCTGGGTAGGCTGCTGGCGCTGGTCTGGTAGACGTCTTCCCAGGCCGTGTCGACAGGAAGCTCGTTGGGGATGCGTTCGTTCCATTCGCCTTCCTCGAGGTTATCCACCGTAGGGGCGGTTTCCTGATAGGAGGGTTCCTGCACGTCGGAATTGGGTTTTTGCTCGATGTTATCGGCCAGCGGGTCTGCGTTATCGAAGTCGTCGCCTTCTTCCTGGCGTTCGAGCATCGGATTGGACTCCAGGGCCTCCTGGATTTCCTGTTGCAGGTCCAAGGTCGACAATTGGAGCAGGCGGATGGCCTGTTGCAGCTGCGGTGTCATCGTCAGCTGCTGGCCCATTCTCAGGACTAGCGATGGTTTCATGGCAGGGGCTTAACACCTTATTCGCCGGCGCAATGCGCCATCCACGACAGGGCGCGTGAGCGCCAAACATAAGCAAATTATATGCCTGATGTCGGGGGCTTTGCCTAGAGCGCGGTAACAATAAAAATCCGGAGGTTTTCATTGACTCCCGCGCACCTCGGCAAACGGCCGTGACACCACGGTGTTTACAGGCGGAACTCGTGACCCAGGTACACTTCCTTGACCAGTTCGTTGGCCAGGATGGTAGCGGAATCACCTTCGGCGATCAGTTGACCATCGTTGACGATATACGCGGTTTCGCAGATATCGAGGGTCTCACGGACGTTGTGGTCGGTGATCAACACGCCAATGCCCTTGGCCTTGAGGTGGTGGATGATCTGCTTGATGTCGCCGACCGAGATCGGGTCAACGCCGGCAAACGGTTCGTCCAGCAGGATGAACTTGGGTGCCGTAGCCAGGGCGCGGGCGATTTCCACACGGCGACGCTCACCACCAGACAAGCTCATACCGAGGTTGTCGCGGATGTGGTTGATGTGGAATTCCTGCAGCAGGCTTTCCAGCTCCTTGCGACGGCCATCACGGTCGAGCTCCTTGCGGGTCTCGAGGATCGCCATGATGTTATCGGCGACCGACAGTTTGCGGAAGATCGACGCCTCCTGCGGAAGATAGCCGATACCGGCGCGCGCACGGCCGTGCATCGGCTGGTGGCTCACGTCGAGGTCGTCGATCAGGACGCGACCCTGGTCCGCCTGGACCAGGCCGACGATCATGTAGAAGCAAGTGGTCTTGCCGGCGCCGTTGGGGCCGAGCAAGCCGACGATCTGGCCGCTGTCGATCGACAGGCTGACGTCGCGCACGACCTGACGGCTTTTATAGGCCTTGGCCAGATGCTGGGCTTTCAGGGTTGCCATTACTCGGCCTTCTTCTTCGGCTGGATAACCATGTCGATGCGTGGACGAGGCGCGGTGACCTTGTTGCCATTGGCACGACCGGCGTTAGCGATCTGTTTCACGGTGTCATAGGTGATTTTCTCACCTTCCGTGGAGTTGCCATCGGGGCTGAGCACCTTGGCCTGGTCGATCAGTACGATGCGGTTTTGCTGGGCGTGGTACTGGATTGTCTTGCCATAGCCTTTCATCGGGCCCGTGTCGGTGGGCGACTGCTTCTGTTCGAAGTAAGCCAGGTTGCCTACCGAGGTCACGACATCGATATCGCCGGTCTTGGTGCGCGTAAGCGTCACGGTATTACCGGTGATTTTCATCGAACCCTGGGTGATGATCACGCCGCCGGTGTAGGTGGCAACGCCTTGCTTGTCATCCAGCTGCGCATCGTCGGCCGAGATGTGGATCGGCTGCTGGCTATCGTTCGGCAGAGCCCAGGCGCTCACGCTTCCCAGTGCTGCGCCCAGGCCGAGCAAAATAGGGAGAGTTTTAACGAGCCTCATACTGTCCTCTTACGTTCGATAGCAGGTGTATCCTGCTTTCTTTCAAATACGCTTTCATTCCCTTGCCAGTCGATACACCGCCAGCGCCGTCGATTCTAACGTCTTGCTCGGTCTGCGCATATTGCTTCTGCGGGAATACGGTCATGCGACTGCTGGTAATCACGGTCTCACGATTTTTATCGTCAGTGCGCGCAACGCGCACCGAGTCGATCAGTTCCACCTCGGTACCGTCCGGGTTGACCTCGCCACGCTTGCTGGTGACGTGCCACGGGAACTCGGTGCCGCGGTAAATATTCATGTCCGGGTTGGTCAGCAGGGTGATTTCGCTGGCCTTGACGTGCTCGACCTTGTCCGAGGTCATCTCGTACTGCACCTTGCCGTCGGGCAGGAACTGCACGCTCTTGGCATTGGTGGCGTAATAGTCGATAGCCCCCTCGTCAACCTGCGCAGCAGGCTGGTCGAGAAAGCGCTCCGGGCTGATATTCCAGTAGCCCACCGCCAGGAACAGCGCGGCGATGACCCCGAATAGCAGGAAGTTGCGAATCTTTTTGCTCAGCATAAAACGCTCTATAAGTAGGCGGCGTGGGCCGCTTCAAGGCTGCCCTGGGCACGCAGAATCAGCTCGCAGAACTCGCGGGCGGCACCTTCGCCGCCACGGGCGGTGGTGATGCCATGGGCGTGCTCGCGAACAAACGCCGCCGCATTGGCGACGGCCATGCCCAAGCCCACTCGACGGATCACCGGCAGGTCTGGCAGGTCATCGCCCAAATAGGCGACCTGCTCATAGCTTAGGTTGAGTTGGCCAAGAAGCTCGTCCAGAACCACCAGTTTATCCTCGCGGCCCTGATACAGGTGAGGAATCCCCAGGTTTTGTGCGCGGCGTTCCACAACGGGGGTTTTCCGGCCGCTGATAATCGCCGTTTGCACGCCCGACGCCATCAGCATCTTGATGCCCTGGCCGTCGAGGGTGTTGAACGTCTTGAATTCGCTGCCGTCTTCGAGGAAGTACAGGCGGCCATCGGTCAGCACGCCATCAACGTCGAAAATCGCCAGTTTGATGTTCTTGCCGCGTTGCAACAGGTCGCTGGTCATTTACATCACTCCCGCACGCAGCAAGTCGTGCATGTTCAGGGCGCCGATCGGGTGGTCATTGCCATCGACCACCACCAGTGCGCCGATCTTGTGGTCTTCCATGATTTTCAAGGCTTCGGCTGCCAGCATCTCGGGACGGGCGGTCTTGCCGTGGGGGGTCATCACCGCGTCGATGGTGGCGGTGTGGATATCAATGGTGCGGTCCAGGGTGCGGCGCAGGTCGCCGTCGGTGAAGACCCCGGCCAGGCGGCCGTCGGCTTCCAGGATCACGGTCATGCCCAAGCCCTTGCGGGTCATTTCCATCAGCGCGTCCTTCAGCAAGGTGCCGCGCTGGACGTGGGGCAATTCATCACCGGAATGCATGACGTTTTCCACTTTCAACAGCAGGCGACGGCCCAAGGCGCCACCCGGATGGGAAAACGCGAAGTCTTCCGCGGTAAACCCGCGGGCTTCCAGCAGCGCCACGGCCAGGGCGTCGCCCATCACCAGTGCGGCGGTGGTGGAGGAGGTAGGTGCCAGGTTCAGCGGGCAGGCTTCGTGGGCCACGTGAACATTCAGGTTCACTTCGGCGGCCTTGGCCAGCGTCGAATCCGGATTGCCGGTGAGGCTGATCATCTGGATGCCCAGGCGCTTGATCAGCGGCAGCAGGGTCACGATTTCGTTGGTTGTGCCGGAGTTGGACAGCGCCAGGATAATGTCATCCTTGGTGATCATGCCCATGTCGCCGTGGCTGGCTTCGGCCGGGTGCACGAAAAAAGCGGTGGTCCCGGTGCTGGCCAAGGTGGCGGCGATCTTGTTGCCGACGTGGCCCGACTTGCCCATACCGACCACGACAACGCGGCCTTTGCTGGCCAGAATCATCTCGCAGGCGCGTACGAAATCTGCGTCGATATGCGCCAGCAAGCCTTCTACGGCTTCAAGCTCGAGGCGGATGGTGCGTTGTGCGGATTGAATAAGGTCGCTGGATTGGCTCATGTCTGAAATCGTATAGCCTGACGAAAAGTCGGCGATTATAGCGGTAATGATCAATTCCCTCACGCTAGTTCGTCAGGGTTTGTTCGCAATGCGCCTGAGATTCATCCTAAGCAACGATTTTTCCCTGTCCCCAATCTGAACAAGCGCTGTTCCGGCCTTGGGCGCCTTGTACCAGCAGTGATATAGTTCGCCGCCAGTTCGGTCCGCCCAGCCCACGTGCCAACTATTGCACAACGGTTGCAAACGTTTGTCGCAAGCGTGGTGTCTGAGTGAGAGGCTGCATCCCAAGGAGTTTAGATGAGTGCCGATAACGCCTACGCGGTCGAGCTGAAGGGACTGACCTTCAAGCGCGGGACGCGCAGCATCTTCAATAACGTCGATATCCGCATTCCGCGCGGCAAGGTCACGGGCATCATGGGGCCTTCCGGTTGCGGCAAGACCACCCTGTTGCGCCTGATGGGCATGCAATTGCGGCCCAGTGCCGGCGAAGTGTGGGTCAATGGCCAGAACCTGCCGACGCTGTCGCGCAGCGATCTGTTCGATGCGCGCAAGCATATGGGCGTGCTGTTCCAGAGCGGTGCGCTGTTTACCGACCTCGACGTGTTCGAGAACGTGGCTTTTCCGCTGCGGGTGCATACCCAACTGTCCGATGAAATGATTCGTGACATTGTGTTGCTGAAACTGCAGGCCGTAGGGCTTCGCGGTGCCATCGACCTGATGCCTGACGAACTGTCCGGCGGCATGAAGCGCCGTGTGGCCCTGGCGCGCGCCATCGCCCTCGACCCGCAAATCCTCATGTATGACGAGCCCTTTGTCGGCCAGGACCCCATCGCCATGGGCGTGCTGGTGCGCTTGATCCGCCTGCTCAATGATGCGCTGGGTATCACCAGCATCGTGGTCTCCCATGACCTTGCAGAAACCGCGAGCATTGCCGATTACCTCTATGTCGTCGGCGATGGCCAGGTGCTGGGGCAGGGCACGCCTGAAGAGCTGATGAACGCCGACAACCCGCGCATTCGCCAATTCATGACCGGCGATCCCGATGGCCCGGTGCCTTTTCACTTTCCGGCAGCGGATTACCGCTCAGATCTTCTGGGGAAGCGCTGATGCGCAAGACATCTCTTATCGAGAAGGTTCGCCTTTTCGGTCGCTCGGGTATCGACATTGTCGAAGTGCTCGGCCGTTCGACGATTTTCCTGTTCCACGCCCTGCTCGGTCGCGGCGGCATTGGTGGCGGCTTTGGCCTGCTTATCAAGCAGCTGCATTCGGTCGGCGTGATGTCCCTGGTGATCATTGTGGTCTCCGGGGTGTTCATCGGCATGGTGCTGGCGTTGCAGGGCTTCAATATTCTTTCCAGCTACGGTTCGGAGCAAGCGGTCGGGCAGATGGTCGCCCTGACGCTGTTGCGTGAACTGGGGCCGGTGGTGACCGCCTTGCTGTTCGCCGGGCGTGCGGGTTCGGCGCTGACTGCCGAAATCGGCAACATGAAGTCCACCGAACAGCTGTCCAGCCTGGAAATGATCGGCGTGGACCCGCTCAAGTACATTGTTGCCCCACGCCTGTGGGCCGGCTTCATTTCCCTGCCACTGCTGGCGATGATCTTCAGCGTGGTGGGTATCTGGGGCGGTTCGTGGGTGGCGGTGGACTGGCTGGGCGTCTACGACGGCTCCTACTGGGCCAACATGCAAAACAGCGTGACCTTCAGCGGTGACGTGCTCAACGGCATCATAAAGAGCATCGTCTTCGCCTTCGTCGTCACCTGGATCGCCGTATTCCAAGGCTACGACTGTGAGCCCACTTCAGAAGGGATCAGTCGCGCCACCACCAAGACCGTTGTGTACGCCTCGCTGGCGGTACTGGGCCTTGACTTCATTTTGACCGCCTTGATGTTTGGAGATTTCTGATGCAAAACCGCACTGTGGAAATCGGTGTCGGCCTTTTCTTGCTGGCTGGCATCCTGGCTTTATTGTTGTTGGCCCTGCGCGTCAGTGGCCTGTCGGCGAGCCCCACCGCCGATACTTATAAACTTTACGCTTACTTCGACAATATCGCCGGTTTGACTGTCAGAGCTAAAGTGACCATGGCCGGTGTGACCATCGGCAAGGTCACGGCAATCGATCTGGACCGCGACAGCTTCACCGGGCGAGTGACCATGCAACTGGACAAGAAGGTAGATAATCTGCCGACTGACTCCACTGCATCTATCCTCACTGCGGGTCTGCTGGGCGAAAAATACATCGGTGTCAGCGTGGGTGGGGAAACAGCCCTGCTCAAGGATGGCTCGACAATCCACGACACACAGTCGTCGCTGGTGCTTGAAGACCTGATCGGTAAATTCCTGCTTAATACGGTCAATAAAGACGCCAAATGAGGAATCTGTTCATGATCTCTACCTTGCGACGTGGCCTGCTGGTGTTGTTGGCAGCGCTGCCGCTGATGGCTAACGCTGCAGGTTCTGCCCACGACCTGGTGCAGGACACGACCAGCAAAATGCTGGCTGACCTGACTGCCAATAAAGAGCAGTACAAGCAAGATCCGAGTAAGTTCTATGACGCGCTCAACACCATTGTCGGCCCGGTCGTCGATGCCGAGGGCATTTCCCGCAGTATCATGACCGTCAAGTATTCGCGCAAGGCGACCCCGGCGCAGATGCAGACCTTCCAGGAAAACTTCAAGCGTGGCCTGTTCCAGTTCTATGGCAATGCGCTGCTTGAGTACAACAACCAGGGCATTACCGTCGCTCCCGCCGGTGATGAGTCCGGTGATCGCACCAGCGTCAACATGAGCGTCAAGGGCAACAACGGCGCCGTCTACCCGGTGCAGTACACCCTGGAGAAGGTCAACGGCGAGTGGAAGCTGCGTAACGTGATCATCAACGGTATCAACATCGGCAAGCTGTTCCGTGATCAGTTCGCCGACGCCATGCAGCGCAATGGCAACGACCTGGACAAGACCATCAATGGTTGGGCCGGTGAAGTCGCCAAGGCCAAGGAAGAAACCGACAAACAAGCTGCCGGGAAGCCTGCGCAATGACCGAGGCGGCTGTTCGTCTAGGCGATGCCGGCGAGCTGTTCATCAGCGGCGTGCTGGATTACCGCACGGGGCCTGACCTGCGCAAGCAGGGTCAGGCACTGATCAAGACCAGCTCCGCCCCCGCGCTGGTGCTGGATTGTTCGGCGGTGACCAAGTCCAGCAGCGTGGGTTTGTCGTTGCTGCTGTGCTTCTTACGCGATGCTGAGGCGGCCAAAAAGCCGGTCAGCATTCGTGCAATGCCCGAAGACATGCGTGAAATCGCCGAAGTTTCCGGGTTGACCGAGCTGCTGGCGCATCCTTAATACACATTATTAGAGAGGCCCCCCGTCAGAGTCCTGCTATGCGGGGTTCGCAGGCGCGGGGCTTTTTTGTATGATGTGCGACCCGCGCGCACTGGGCGCCGATAGAGGTTGAGCATGCAGGCCCTAGAAGTTAAGAGCTTTCTTGAAGGAAAGCTGCCGGAAACGACCGTTGAAGTTGAAGGCGAAGGCTGCAACTTCCAGCTGAACGTGATTAGCGATGAACTGGCGGCATTGAGCCCGGTCAAGCGTCAACAGCAGATCTATGCCCATTTGAACCCGTGGATCACCGATGGCAGCATCCATGCGGTCACTATGAAATTTTTCAGCCGCGCGGCCTGGGCCGAGCGCACCTGAGCCCCCAAGGCGTCGAGATTCTTATGGATAAATTGATTATTACCGGCGGTGCCCGCCTTGATGGCGAGATTCGCATCTCCGGTGCAAAAAACTCCGCCTTGCCGATCCTGGCAGCGACCCTGCTGTGCGATGGCCCGGTCACCGTGGCCAACCTGCCGCACCTGCACGACATCACTACCATGATCGAGCTGTTCGGTCGAATGGGCATTGAGCCGGTGATCGACGAGAAGTTGGCCGTCGAAATCGACCCGCGCACCATCAAGACCCTGATCGCCCCGTACGAACTGGTGAAAACCATGCGTGCGTCGATCCTGGTGCTGGGCCCTATGGTTGCCCGTTTCGGTGAAGCCGAAGTCGCCCTGCCTGGCGGTTGCGCCATCGGCTCGCGTCCGGTGGACCTGCACATCCGTGGCCTTGAAGCCATGGGCGCAGTCATCGACGTCGAAGGCGGCTACATCAAGGCCAAGGCGCCGGAAGGCGGCCTGCGTGGCGCGAACTTCTTCTTTGATACCGTCAGCGTGACCGGTACCGAGAACATCATGATGGCCGCTGCCCTGGCCAAAGGCCGCAGCGTGCTGCAGAACGCCGCGCGCGAGCCGGAAGTGGTCGACCTGGCCAACTTCCTGAACGCCATGGGTGCCAAGGTTTCCGGTGCCGGCACCGACACCATCACCATCGATGGTGTAGAGCGCCTGCACACCGCAACCTACAAAGTGATGCCGGACCGCATCGAGACCGGCACCTACCTGGTTGCCGCCGCCGTGACCGGTGGCCGCGTCAAGGTCAAGGACACTGATCCGACCATCCTGGAAGCGGTCCTGGAAAAACTGCGCGAAGCCGGTGCCGAAATCACTACTGGCGAAGACTGGATCGAGCTGAACATGCACGGCAAGCGTCCTAAAGCCGTCAACGTGCGAACCGCTCCGTACCCGGCGTTCCCGACCGACATGCAGGCGCAGTTCATCTCGTTGAACGCCATTGCTGAAGGCACCGGTGCCGTGATCGAGACCATCTTCGAAAACCGCTTCATGCACGTGTATGAACTGCACCGCATGGGCGCGAAGATCCAGGTCGAAGGCAACACCGCCATCGTCACCGGCACCGAGAAACTCAAGGGCGCGCCAGTGATGGCCACCGACCTGCGGGCTTCGGCCAGCTTGGTGATCTCGGCGCTGATCGCCGAAGGCGACACCTTGATCGACCGCATCTACCACATAGACCGTGGCTACGAGTGCATCGAGGAAAAACTGCAGATGCTCGGCGCAAAAATCCGCCGCGTACCGGGCTAGTCCCCGGAGTGACCTGTGGCGAGGGAGCTTGCTCCCGCTGGAGTGCGAAGCGCTCCCAAGATTTTTGGGGCCGCTTCGCGACCCAGCGGGACGGTTCGACGTTTCGACAAGCTCCCTCGCCACAGGGCTGTGCTTGCTGTTAGCTGAATTTGTTCCAAATCGAGGCTGTCATGGCCTCGATCTGTGTCCGGCGCCGTTTGCGACCGGGCAGCAATAGCCTGATGAAGGACTGACGTTTCCCATGTTGACCATCGCACTGTCCAAGGGCCGCATCCTTGACGACACTTTGCCGCTTCTGGCTGAAGCGGGCATCGTGCCGACCGAGAATCCGGACAAGAGCCGCAAGCTGATCATCCCCACGACCCAGGACGACGTTCGCCTGTTGATCGTGCGGGCTACCGACGTGCCGACCTACGTTGAACATGGCGCGGCCGACCTCGGTGTCGCCGGTAAGGACGTGCTGATGGAATACGGCGGCCAGGGCCTGTACGAGCCGTTGGACCTGCGTATCGCCCTGTGCAAGCTGATGACCGCCGGCCGTGTTGGCGACGTCGAGCCTAAAGGCCGCCTGCGCGTCGCGACCAAGTTCGTCAACGTTGCCAAGCGTTACTACGCCGAACAGGGTCGTCAGGTCGACATCATCAAACTCTACGGTTCGATGGAGCTGGCGCCGCTGATCGGCCTGGCTGACAAGATCATCGACGTGGTCGACACCGGCAACACCCTGCGTGCCAACGGCCTCGAGCCGCAAGACTTCATTGCCGACATCAGCTCCCGCCTGATCGTCAACAAAGCCTCGATGAAGATGCAGCACGCCCGTATCCAGGCGTTGATCGACACCCTGCGCAAGGCAGTGGAGTCGCGACACCGCGGTTGACTTACCCGCGTAGCCGGAAGGCTGCGCCCGTCTATCCGCCTCATAGCCAGAATTCTCAGGTGCCCAAGCGGAAACGACTGCTAGTTTAGGGCACCTGAGTTTTTGCCAATTCTATTGAGGCCCTCGCTATGACCACGTCCACTGCAATTGCCCGACTCAACGCTGCCGACCCGGATTTCGCCCATCATCTGGATCATCTGCTGAGCTGGGAAAGCGTGTCCGACGAGTCGGTCAACGGGCGAGTGCTCGACATCATCAAGGCCGTACGCGAGCGCGGTGATGCGGCGCTGGTGGACTTCACCCGCCAGTTCGATGGCCTGGACGTCGCGTCGATGTCCGACCTGATCCTGCCCCGCGAACGCCTGGAGCTGGCTCTGACGCGCATCACTGCACCTCAGCGCGAAGCCCTGGAAGTCGCGGCGGCACGGGTGCGCAGCTACCACGAAAAGCAGAAACAAGACTCCTGGAGCTACACCGAGGCCGACGGCACCGTGCTGGGCCAGAAGGTCACGCCGCTGGACCGTGCCGGCTTGTACGTGCCAGGCGGTAAAGCTTCCTACCCGTCGTCGGTATTGATGAACGCCATCCCGGCCAAAGTGGCAGGCGTGACCGAAGTGGTCATGGTGGTGCCGACTCCGCGCGGTGAAATCAACGAATTGGTGCTGGCCGCCGCCTGCATCGCCGGTGTCGACCGCGTGTTCACCATCGGTGGCGCCCAGGCCGTCGCCGCCTTGGCTTACGGCACAGAGAGCGTGCCGAAGGTCGACAAGGTGGTCGGCCCTGGCAATATCTACGTCGCCACTGCCAAGCGTCACGTGTTTGGCCAGGTCGGTATCGACATGATCGCCGGCCCGTCGGAAATCCTCGTGGTGTGCGACGGCCAAACCGATCCGGACTGGATCGCCATGGACCTGTTCTCCCAGGCCGAGCACGACGAAGACGCCCAGGCGATCCTGGTCAGCCCGGACGCCGCGTTCCTCGACCAGGTCGCCGCCAGCATCAACAAGTTGCTGCCGACCATGGACCGCGCCGAGATCATCGAGAAGTCGATCAATGGCCGTGGCGCGTTGATCCTGGTGCGTGACATGGAGCAGGCCATCGAAGTGGCCAACCGCATCGCGCCGGAGCACTTGGAGCTGTCCGTCGCCGATCCACAAGCCTGGCTGCCGTCGATCCGCCATGCCGGTGCGATCTTCATGGGCCGCCACACCAGCGAAGCCCTGGGCGACTACTGCGCGGGCCCGAACCACGTGCTGCCGACGTCCGGCACTGCGCGTTTCTCGTCGCCGCTGGGGGTGTATGACTTCCAGAAGCGTTCATCGATCATCTTCTGTTCGCCACAGGGTGCCTCCGAGCTGGGCAAGACCGCCTCGGTGCTGGCCCGTGGTGAATCCCTGAGCGCCCACGCCCGTAGCGCCGAATACCGCATCCTTGAAGAGAAGGGGAACTGAGACATGAGCAAATTCTGGAGCCCTTTCGTCAAGGACCTCGTGCCTTACGTGCCCGGCGAGCAACCCAAGCTGACCAAACTGGTCAAGCTCAACACCAATGAAAACCCCTACGGCCCATCGCCCAAGGCGTTGGCGGCGATGCAGGCGGAGTTGAACGACAACCTGCGCCTGTACCCGGACCCCAACAGCGACCTGCTCAAGCAGGCAGTCGCCAAGTATTACGGGATCGATGCTGGCAAGGTGTTCCTCGGCAACGGTTCCGACGAAGTCCTGGCCCATATCTTCCACGGCCTGTTCCAACACGACCTGCCGCTGCTGTTCCCGGACATCAGCTACAGCTTCTACCCGGTGTATTGCGGCCTTTATGGCATTCAATCCGACCCGGTGCCGCTGAACGAGCAGTTCCAGATTCGTGTGGCGGACTACGCCAAGCCCAACGGTGGGATCATTTTCCCCAATCCGAACGCGCCGACCGGCACCGTGCTGGCGCTGGATGCGGTCGAGCAGATCCTCAAGGCCAGCCCGGATTCGGTGGTGGTGGTTGATGAAGCCTATATCGACTTCGGCGGCGAAACCGCGATCAGCCTGGTGGACCGTTACCCGAACCTGCTGGTGACCCAGACCCTGTCCAAATCGCGCTCACTGGCCGGTTTGCGCGTGGGCCTGGCCGTGGGCCATCCGGACCTGATCGAGGCGCTGGAGCGCGTCAAGAACAGCTTCAACTCCTATCCGCTGGATCGCCTGGCGATTGTCGGTGCGGCGGCGGCGTTCGAGGACCGTGAGTATTTCGACAAGACGTGTCAGTTGGTGATCGACAGCCGCGACAAGGTGGTCGGGCAGTTGGAGGCGAAGGGCTTTGAAGTGTTGCCGTCGGCAGCGAACTTTATCTTTGCTCGTCACCCCAAGCACGACGCTGCCGGCCTGGCGGCCAAATTGCGCGAGCAAGGTGTGATCGTGCGGCACTTCAAGCAGGCGCGGATTGCGCAGTTCCTGCGGATCAGCATTGGTACGCCGGAGCAGAACCAGGCGTTGATCGATGGCCTTGGTGAGCTGTAACACCGACGCTTGAAACAAAAATGGGAGCCTGTGGGCTCCCATTTTTATTGGTTCAACCGTCAGATCAACGGCTCATCCGGCTTCTTGTTCTTCCAACCATCATTGCCCGGCAGCAGCAGGTTCAAGCCAATCGCTACCACCGCACACAGGGCGATGCCCTTGAGGCCGAAATCATCCGGGCCGGTGCCGGTGCCGACCAGCACACCGCCAATCCCGAACACCAATGTCACCGACACGATCACCAGGTTGCGCGCTTCACCCAGGTCGATCTTGTGGCGGATCAGCGTGTTCATGCCCACCGCCGCGATCGAACCGAACAGCAGGCACAGTATCCCGCCCATCACCGGCACGGGGATGCTCTGCAGCAGTGCGCCGAACTTGCCGATGAACGCCAGGCTGATGGCAAACACCGCCGCCCAGGTCATGATTTTCGGGTTGTAGTTCTTGGTCAGCATCACCGCGCCAGTCACTTCCGCGTAGGTCGTGTTAGGCGGGCCACCAAACAGGCCGGCGGCCGTGGTGGCAATACCGTCGCCCAGCAGGGTGCGATGCAGGCCGGGCTTCTTCAGGTAGTCGCGACCGGTCACGCTGCCGACCGCAATCACACCACCGATATGCTCGATTGCCGGGGCCAGGGCCACCGGGACGATGAACAGGATCGCCTGCCAGTTGAATTCCGGCGCGGTGAAGTGGGGCAGGGCGAACCATGGTGCGGCGGCGATCTTCGCCGTGTCGACCACGCCAAAGTAGAACGACATGGCAAAACCCACCAGCACGCCGGAGATGATCGGCACCAGGCGGAAAATACCTTTGCCGAACACCGCCACGATCAACGTGGTCAGCAGCGCTGGCATCGAGATCATCATTGCCGTCTGGTAGTGAATCAGCTCGGCACCATCGCCGGCTTTACCCATCGCCATATTGGCGGCGATGGGCGCCATGGCCAGGCCGATGGAAATAATCACCGGCCCGATCACCACGGGCGGCAGCAGCCGGTCAATGAAACCGGTGCCTTTGACCTTCACCGCCAGACCCAGGAAGGTATAAACGAAACCGGCCGCCATCACGCCGCCCATGGTCGCCGCGAGGCCGAATTGGCCCTTGGCGAGAATGATCGGTGTGATAAACGCAAAGCTCGACGCCAGGAATACCGGCACCTGCCGCCCTGTCACCACCTGGAACAGCAACGTGCCCAGGCCCGCGGTGAACAGTGCGACGTTTGGATCAAGACCTGTGATCAGCGGCATCAACACCAGCGCGCCAAATGCCACGAAGAGCATTTGTGCGCCAGACAGGATCTGGCGCCAAAGCGGGTCGTTGAATTCATCCTGCATGCTCACGCGTCCTTCTGCTTGGTGCCGAAGATCTTGTCACCGGCATCGCCCAGGCCTGGGATGATGTAGCCGTGTTCGTTCAGGCGCTCGTCGATGGATGCGGTGTAGATCTGCACGTCCGGGTGGGCCTTCTCGACGGCCGCAATGCCTTCGGGCGCAGCGACGAGAACCATGGCGCGGATGTCCCGGCAACCGGCTTTTTTCAGCAGGTCGATGGTGGCAACCATGGAACTGCCGGTGGCCAGCATCGGGTCGATGATCATCGCCAGGCGCTCGTTGATTTCCGGAACGAGTTTTTCCAGGTAGGTGTGGGCCTCCAGCGTCTCTTCATTGCGGGCTACGCCCACGGCGCTGACCTTGGCGCCCGGGATCAGGCTGAGGACACCTTCGAGCATGCCGATACCGGCGCGCAGGATCGGGACCACGGTGATTTTCTTACCAGCGATTTTCTCCACCTGGACGGGACCGGCCCAACCGGGGATCTCGTAGGTTTCCAGGGGCAAATCCTTGGTGGCTTCGTAAGTGAGCAACGCTCCGACTTCCTGAGCAAGCTCACGGAAGTTCTTCGTGCTAATGTCGGCGCGGCGCATAAGGCCGAGCTTGTGTCGGATCAGCGGGTGGCGGATCTCGCGAGTGGGCATGGGAAAGGCTCCGGCGGCGGGCAAAAAAACCGGCCTAGATTAATCTATCCGAGGGTGTTGTCCTATAGACATCTAGTACGTTAGTCCATTAAGGCTTGCTCGGAGCGCACGAGAAGCGTACCTTCGCCCGCTTTTCTTGCCACAGCACCCCCTTGGAGAGCGCCATGTCCGCTGATCTCGAGCATATCCGTCAAATCATGCGCGAGGCTGACTGCCTGTACACCGAAGCGCAAGTCGAAGAGGCGATCGCCAAGGTCGGCGCGCACATCACCCGCGAAATGGCCGACACCAACCCGGTGGTCTTCTGCGTGATGAACGGTGGCCTGATCTTCGCCGGCAAATTGCTGACTCACCTGCAATTCCCGCTGGAAGCCTCCTACCTGCACGCCACCCGTTATCGCAACGAAACCAGCGGCGGCGACCTGTTCTGGAAAGCCAAGCCGGAAGTTTCGTTTATCGACCGCGACGTGCTGATCATCGACGACATCCTCGATGAAGGCCACACCCTGGGCGCGATCATCGATTTCTGCAAACACGCCGGCGCGCGCAACGTGCACACCGCCGTGCTGATCGACAAGGACCACGACCGCAAAGCCCGTCCAGACCTGAAGGCCGATTACGTCGGCCTGCCGTGCATCGACCGCTATATCTTCGGTTACGGCATGGATTACAAGGGCTACTGGCGCAACGCCAACGGTATCTACGCCGTCAAAGGCATGTAAACGTGCTTGAGGTGCAGGGGCGGCATGCTAGAGTGCCTGGCCCTGCGCCTGGAGCCTTTCATGAGCCTGTTGATACGCACCTGCGCCGCCCTGGCGCTGACCCTCAGTTTGCCTCTGGCCGCCGCGCCGGCACCGATGCACAGCCAATTCCTGCCGTCGGACGATCTGGCCCTGCGTGCCGAAACGCCCGATCAGCAACAACTGCTGCAAGTCACCGAGTATGCGGTGGTAGTCGGCAACCAGCGCCAGTCCAGCCAGCAGCCGATCCCGGTGACCTCGCCGCTGATGATCCGCCTCAAGGGCAAGTCCCTGAACAAAGGCGCGTCTATCGCCCAAGTGGTGCTCAATTTCGACGCCGAAAGCAAAAGCCTGAAAAAACCGGCCTACGATGACAAGAGCAAAACCCTGACACTGTCCTACCCGGTTGCTCAATACCGCGTGATTGTCGACCTGCTACGCAATGACGCCGTGTATGTGCAGTTTCTCAGTTATGCCAACGGGCATATCTGGGCGGATCTGCACACGGGTGCTGTAAAGGCCAGGTAGCCCCGCCTACACAAGCCCGCGCCCCGCAGGTAGACTTCAAACCCCGTGTAAATGTCTGCAGGCTGGAGTCGGTAATGCGTAAAGATAAGAAACAGGTGATTGGTGACGAGATCGGCGACGATCAGATCAAGTTGTTCCTGGACTTCGAGCCGGTCGACGCGACTTCCCCGTCCCTGCACAAACTGATCAAGGCCTACCGTGGCCTGCGTATCGACGATTTCGAGCGGTTCCTGGGCTTTTTCAAGGAAGCGGGCCTGGACCTCGACGGCAAGGATGAGCATGGCGAGACCTTCGTCGACCTGATCAAGGACCAGCGCAACGCGGACGAGTACATCGAACTGATCGAAAACGCTCGCGGCTGATTATCCAAGACATAAAAAAACGCCCCGTTCTCAGGTTGAGAGCGGGGCGTTTTTCATGGTGCCTCAAGCGTAGCTTTCGGTCTCGGCGGCAGGTTCAACCAGCTCCAGGCTGATGTTGTTCTGCGCGTTGATCTTGCGATACAGCTCGGCGTCCGTCTCCAGGACCTTTTCCCGTGCCGGGAAAATTTCCTGCAGCTTGGCGGCCCATTCACCCGCCGCTTTGCCTGGAAAGCACTTCTCGATCAATTCCAGCATGATCGAAACGGTCACCGAGGCACCCGGGGACGCGCCCAGCAGTGCAGCCAGCGAGCCATCTTTGGCCGCGACCAGCTCAGTGCCGAATTGCAGCACGCCGCCTTTTTTCGGGTCTTTCTTGATGATCTGCACCCGTTGGCCGGCCACTTCCAGGCGCCAGTCTTCGGCTTTTGCCTCCGGGTAGAAACGACGCAGGGATTCCAGGCGCTGTTCCATGGACTGGCGTACCTCGCTGACTAGGTACTTGGTCAGGTCCATGTTGTCGCGGGCCACGGCGAGCATCGGGCCGATGTTGCCGGCGCGAATCGACATCGGCAGGTCGAGGAACGAGCCGTGCTTGAGGAACTTGGTGGTGAAACCGGCGTATGGCCCGAACAGCAGGGACTTCTTGCCATCCACCACGCGGGTGTCCAGGTGCGGCACGGACATCGGTGGCGAGCCCACGGCAGCCTGGCTGTAGACCTTGGCCTGGTGGTGCTTGACCACGTCCGGGTTGTCGCAACGCAGCCACTGGCCGCTGACCGGGAAGCCGCCAAAACCTTTGCTTTCTTCGATGCCCGAGGCCTGCAGCAGCGGCAGGGCCGCGCCGCCGGCGCCGAGGAACACGAACTTGGCGTCCACTTCACGGCTGTTGCCGCTGTTGACGTCCTTGATGCTCACGGTCCAGCCCGCGCCGTTGCGCTTGAGGCCGGTGACGCGCTTGCAGTACTTGACCTGGGCGTCGGGCGAGCTGGTCAAGTGGCTGAGCAGTTGGTTGGTCAGCGCGCCGAAGTTGACGTCGGTGCCGTTCATCACGCGGGTGGCCGCGATTTTTTCGTCGAGCGGGCGGCCCGGCATCATCAGCGGCATCCACTCGGCCATTTCGCTACGGTCTTCGGTGTAGTGCATGTCCGAAAACGCGTGGTGCTGGCTGAGGGATTCAAAGCGCTTCTTGAGGAAGTCCACGCCTTTTTCGCCCTGCACGAAGCTCAGGTGCGGCACCGGGCTGATAAAGGACTTGGACGAGCCAAAGGTGCCCTTTTTGGTCAGGTACGCCCAGAACTGCTTCGACACCTCGAACTGGGTGTTGATGTGCACGGCTTTCTTGATGTCGATGGAGCCATCGGCGGCCTGCGGCGTGTAGTTCAGCTCACACAGCCCGGCGTGGCCGGTCCCGGCGTTGTTCCACGGGTTGGAACTTTCCGCGGCACCCGAATCCATCAGCTCAACGACTTCCAGCTTGAGGCCGGGGTCGAGCTCTTTGAGCAGTACGGCCAGGGTGGCACTCATGATGCCGGCCCCTACCAGTACTACGTCGACTGCTTCGTTATGCGCCATTTAACGCGTCTCCAAAATCTGCAGCACCAAATTGACGGCATGGCTGCCAGGAGTGACGGGGCGGTTCACGTGTTGCCCCAGGTTACCCATGGCCAGGATCGCCATGTCCGATTCGCAATTCTTTGCATGTTCAGCGCACGCTTCCTGCCGAGCTAATCTGCCTATGAACGCATTCATGGGCGCCTGTGGCAATTCGACTTATGGTCAAAGCGTGCGATTCATGCAACCAATCCGTAGCGGACAGGCTCAAGCTCCGGTTTTTAAGGCGTGCTCGGTCCTGTGTGGTTGGGCTGTTCCAGACGCTGATGGTGCTTGTACAAACGCCAAACTATTCATTTGCTCGCCACACTCTTGTGAAGTTGTGAAAACCCGTTTTTTCACGCTCTTTTGAAGACGTGAACCTCAAAAAAGGGCTGCCCCAGCCTGGCACCTGGCCCCTAGCCGACACGCGGCAAAACGGGCAAACAACTCAAGTGGCCGAGCGCAATGGCAGCTCTGGCAGATTCGGTAAAGGCGGGTGGTTTGCAAAGAAAACAGCAAGCGCGCCAGCTTCACTCGATCTGTGTGGGCGGCTCTCTGTGGGCGATTGGGGGGTTAGTGCCGAGGCATTAACGATGCTGCGAGGCCCGATCAGGAGACGTCCTTATAATCGGGGGGAGATTGTAGCGAAGAACGCCAGGGAAATGGGCGTGTTTTATGACTTTTATTAGGCGTTCGGTCAGGCGGCCAACGGCTGATGCCGGGGCGACCGCGCAGGACGTGGGCTGACGCGGGCACGGGCCGGCAGCGGGTGGTGCATCCAGCTCAGGCGGATTTCATCGATTTCTACCCAACCGTCGCCAACAGGCGGCTGGCTGCACTCTTTGAAGGCCTGGCAACGACCTTGCACATCGAGCAGGGCGAACTGACGAAGGGCGGGCTTGCGCGTAAACAATGACCAGAGAAAATGCATGGGGATCAACCTCCTGAGATTGGGACCCAGCATGCCTGGCCGGGATGACGAGCCCATGTAACGGGTGTGACATATCGGTGACATCGAACCGCCGCCCAGCCAACCGGTCTCAGGTTGTAACTGATGCTAGTTCCCCGCAGTGGCGCCCCGCTATACTGCCGGCCTGTCGGATCCTGATTTCTGGAGAGAAGCGCATGTTGCAACGCCTGTTGTTCGGTTTGATCACTGTGACCAGTTTGACGCTGGTTGGCTGCGCCAACAGCCCGCAACAACTGACCCCTGAGCCGAAAATCACCACGCAGCTGGCCCCAGTGGGCCACGGCCAGCCGGTGTCGGTGCGGGTGGTGGATGGTCGTCCGTCGCCGACCCTCGGCTCGCGCGGTGGCCTGTACCCGGAAACCGCCCTGGTCTCGGTGAATGCCCAGGACGTGCTGCCCAAGCTGCAGGCCCAGGCTGAAGCCGCTGTGCGACTGCTGGGTTTCACCCCTAGCCCCAACGCACCGGGTGCGCCGCAGCTGACCATCACCCTGGCTGAACTGAAGTATCAGTCGCCTAAAGACGGCCTGTACGTGACCGAAGCGTCCATCGGCGCGACCTTCAAGTCCGACGTCAGCGCCGGCACCCGCCGCTACAGCGGTCGCTACGGTGCGTCGCTGAACCAGCGCTTCGGCATGTCGCCGAACCAGGAAACCAACACCAAGCTGGTCAGCGACGTCCTCAGTGATGCCCTGACCCGACTGTTCAAGGATCCAAGCATCGGTTCGTTGCTCAGCTCGCAATAAGCGATCCAGCAAAAAGCCGGGCTCAGTGATGAGCCCGGCTTTTTTTCGTCTCCAGTTTCATGCGGCGCTGTCGATACAGAAATCCAGCAGGCTCACCCCTGTGAGTAGATCGGTCTCCGGCAGGTCCGCATGCTGGTGTCCGCCGAGGGCGCAATACACCAGCCAGTGGCGGTCCTGGACGTTGAAGGCGAGGCCGCCGACCAGTGCTTCTTGCTCATCACTTTGGGCGATCAGGTACAGCCGATCCTGGTTTTGCGCGTGCAGCATGACAAGCTCCTAAGCGTCGAAGGGCAACAGAGTGGCTTGTTAAGGTGACGTTCAGGTGACGGCGTAAATTACTGGATACATTACCCGTCAATGGGGGAGGGAGCATTTACGGCGCCGGAGGCCACTATCGTTCAGGTTTGTATCTGAACCGATACCAAAACACTGTTTTACCGAGGTTTGCGATGGCGCTGCCCGCATTATTGACCAATGTTGTTGCGTTAGCAGTGGCCTGTCCGGGCGCTGCGCTGCTGTTCCTTACTCGCCTGCGCGAACAGCGCGCACTGGCCGACCTGACCGCGCAAGGTGAAGACCGTGCGATCGACCAACCGATGTTGTTTCTGGATGTGCGCACCGAACGGGCGCATCGTCTGGCTTACCGCATCGGGTTTGCCTGCCTTGGGCTGGCGCTGGCCATCTCCTGGCTCAGCACCCGTCTCTAAGCCTTACAGGGCAATCCCGGCCTTGACCCGATACTGATTGCGCACCGGCGTTGCATATTGCACCACCAGGAAGGGTCGGTGCTCGGCCGGGCATTCGCTCAAGCGTCGCTCCCACTCCGCCTTGGCCTTGGCCAGTTCGTCCGCCGGGAACACTTCGGCGGCGGTCGGCACCTGCAATTGCGGGTCGGCATCGCTCCACTGGGCGTGGGCCAGGTAATGCACCGGGAACAGGCGATAACCGCCGAGAATCTGCCGGTCCATCTCTGCGGCCAGCAGCTTGGTGTCTTCGAAGCGCTCAGTGATCGGCGGTGCAAAGTTCACGTGCACCCGACCTTTGTAGCCGGTGATGCCCAGGGCAATGCTCACGTCATCCTCGCCCGGCGCCTTGCTGTAGGTGCCGGTGGTGGCGCGGATGTACAGTTCGCGGGCCTTGGCTGAATCGCACGGGTCGTATTCGTAGCTGATGGACACTGGCGTCAGGTTCAGCGACTGGATCACCTCGGCAAACGGCTCATCCTTGCGGCTGACGTGGAACATCTTGAGGATCGCCGACTCGGTGCGATCATCCCCATCCTTGGCGCGCCCTTCGGCCTGGGCGATCCAGATCGACGCACCGTCGTTGCGGATTGAATGGTTGATGTACGCCGACAGCAGCTGATACGCCGCCATCTTCTCTTTGCGCCCGGTGATCGAGCGGTGCACGATGAAGCTCTTGTTCAGGCGCATCAGGTCGCTGACAAACGGCTTTTGCAACAGGTTGTCGCCGATGGCGATACGCGGTGTCGGCAGGCCGGCATGGTACACGGCATAGTTGACGAAGGCCGGGTCCATCACGATATCGCGATGGTTGGCCAGGAACAGGTAAGCCGTGCCGGACTTGAGCTGCTCGACGCCCGTGTAGGTCACGCCGTCGGTCGCCCGATCAATGGTGTGGTCGACGTAGTACTCGACTTTGTCCTGCAGCGTGGCCACGGTGGTGACGCCAGCGAACTCGCGGCGCAGTTTGCGGGCGATCATCGGCTTGAGCAGCCAGCCCAGGGCGCCGGCAAAGCGCGGGAAGCGGAAGTGGGTCAGGATGTCCAGAAAGGCCTTGTCACTGAACAGACGTGCCAGCACTGCCGGGACTTCGCTGTCGTTGTAAGGTCGGATGGTATCGAATTCGCCCATCATGCTCTCTTGTTAGAAACGGCTAGGGTAAGTAAAGGGAATACCAGGGGGCGGACTGAGGAATGGCCTCAGCCGAAAATAGCCCTGTCAATAGACCGGCGATTATACGCACAAGTCACCTTGGAGGCTGCGATGCTGGAAAACGCGACGTACGATTGTCCTTATTGCGGTGAAGTGGTCGAGACAACTGTGGATTTGTCCGGTGGTGACCAGACCTATATAGAAGACTGCCAGGTCTGTTGCCGGCCGATCATTTTCGATCTGCAGGTACATGGGGAAGAGTGGATGCTCGAAACCCGAAGCGAAAACGAATAACGGATACACCCATGCAGCGAATCTACGAACCGGAAAACCTGATGGAAGGCGAGTTGCTGCAACAGATGCTCGCCAGCGAAGGCATCGAGGCGCATCTGGTGGGCCGTCATTTGCTCGGCGGCACCGGCGAATTGCCTATTTTCGGCCTGCTGGGCCTGGAGGTGGACAACGACCGCGCCATGGACGCCCGCGAGCTGATTACTGCCTATATCGGCGCACAACCGCTGCCCGGTGATGAACCCGACAGCTTCCCCGATGTGCTGGTCTGTTAGGCTGTCGGTCGGTTTACCCAAGAGTCGTGTTGCCCCATGTGTGGACGTTATGCCCTGTTTCGCTGGAACCCCGCCTTTGCTGCCTTGCCGGGCTTCCCGGCCGACCAGCAGGCCCAGTGGAATATTTCCCCGAATGATTCGGTGCTGATCCAGCGCGTCACCGACGGTCAGCGCACCCTGGCCCGCGCCCGCTGGGGCCTCACGCCGCCGTGGTTGACCGATCTTTCCCGCACGCCCGCCCATGCCCGCGCCGAAACCCTGGCCGAACAACCGATGTTCCGCGAAGCATTCCGCCAGCGCCGTTGCCTGCTGCCCGCCAATGGGTTCTACGAATGGCGCGGCACCCAGCGCAAACGTCCGTACTGGCTGACGCCGGGGGAGGGCTCCACGTTGTTTTTTGCCGCGATCTGGGAAGCGTATCCGGTGCAGGAACAGGTGTGGCTGAGTACGGCGGTGGTGACCCAGGCCGCGCAGGCCCAGCGTCGCCCGCTGATTCTGGATGACGCCGGGCAGGCAGCCTGGCTCGATCCCGAGACGCCGTTGCATGTATTGCAAGGCCTGCTGGCCAGTGAACCCGTCGCGTTGCGCGAACGGGTGCTGGCCAACATGGTCAACGATCCCAAGCTCAATGGGCCGGAGTGCCTGACCCCGGCTTAGACCTTGAACTGATTGATCAGCCGGCGCTGCTGCTCCGCCAGCTTGGTCAAGTCCGCACTGGGCCGCGCTGGATTCATCTGCGCCGCCCGCCACTTCATTGGCCACCTGGCCGATATTGATCACGTTGCGGTTGATGTCCTCGGCCACCGCGCTCTGTTCCTCGGCGGCACTGGCGATCTGGGTGTTCATGTCGTTGATCACCGAGACGGCCTGGGTGATTGTCTCCAGCGCTTCGGCCGCCTTGGCTGCGTGTTGCACGCTTTCATCGGTGCGGTTCTGGCTGTCCTCCATCACCCGCACCACGTCCCGCGTGCCTTGTTGCAACTGCTGGATCATGGTCTGGATTTCTTCGGTGGCTTTTTGGGTCTTCTGCGCCAGGTTGCGCACTTCGTCGGCGACCACCGCAAATCCACGACCTTGCTCACCGGCCCGTGCTGCTTCGATGGCGGCGTTGAGCGCCAGCAGGTTGGTCTGTTCGGCAATCCCGCGAATCGCGGTGAGGATGGCGTTGATGTTCTCGCTGTCCTTGGCCAGGGTTTGCACCACGCTCACCGCTTTGCCGATTTCCTCGGCCAGCGCGCCGATGGAGGTGGAGGTATCGCGCACAATACGCATGCCTTGGCTCGCGGCCTGGTCGGCATGGCTGGCAGCTTGGGCGGCCTGGGTGGCGTTGCGCGCAACGTCTTGCGCAGTGGCGGTCATTTCATGCACAGCGGTGGCGACTTGATCGATTTCCACCATCTGCTTATGCACGCCCTGATTGGTACGGATCGCGATGTCGGCGGTGTGTTCCGAGGAATCGCTGACCTTCTGCACCGAACTCACCACCTGGGTGATCATGCCCTGCAGCTTGATCAAAAAGGTGTTGAAGCCGGTGGCAATCGCACCGAGTTCATCGGCACGGTCACTGGTCAGGCGACGTGTCAGGTCACCTTCGCCTTGGGCGATGTCATTGAGCATGGCGACCATTTGCTTGAGCGGACGGGCAATGCCGTGGCCGACCAGCCAGATCACCAACAGGCCGATACCGGCGATCAACAGACCGGCGATGGTCATGCCGAAGATGTCCGTCTTGCGCTGGGCTTCCAGGTCGCTTTGCAGCTTCTGCGAATCGGCCATCACGGCGCTGAGGGGCAGTTGCAGCATCAGCGTCCAGCGCGCGTCTGCCTGGCCGATATTGAACGGCAGGAACAGTTCGATGTGCCCGTGTTCCTTGTCGATGTCGTAGCGCACTTCACCGACTTTCAGTTGGCCGAGGTTCGCCAGTTCGTTGCTGTCGAGCAGGTCGGTGGCCTTTTCGCCGAGCTTGCTGGGGTCCTTGGTGTAGGCCACCAGGCGACCGTTGCTGGAGATCAGCGCCAGTTCACCCGCGCCGTTGTAGAGTTTTTGATCGGCACTGGTGAGCATGTCCTGGATGAAGTTCACCGACAGGTCGGCACCGACGATGCCTTGGAACGCGCCGTCGATCATGATCGGCTCGATGAACGAAGCCAGCATCACCATCGCATTGCCCACCTTATAAGGGGCGGGGTCGATGGCGCAGGCCTTTTTGTTTTCCTTGGAGCACAGGTAGTACTCACTGGCGCGTACGCCGGTGGAGAGGATGTTCTGGTCGTTGACGTCGGCAAGCTTGTCCAGGCCCAGGCTGCCATCGGCGTTGCGATACCACCACGGCAGAAAGCGGCCGTCGGCGGCCATGCCGACAATGGGGCTGTTCACATAGGCCGCGTCGTTATGATCGATCGCGTTGGGCTCCCAGCCAATGTAGGCGCCGAGGATCTTCGGGTTGCGCACCACGGTTTCATGCAGCAGGTTGATCAATTGCTCTCGGCCGACTTGCAGGGCCGGCTCGCCCTTGGCGTCTTTCATGCCGAGCAGGGCGTTGGCGGTGGCCAGGCTCTTGGCGGTCACCAGCGGTGCTTCGAGTTCGCGCTGGATCAGGGTGGCCTGGGTCTGGGCTAGGGCGGTCAGGCGTTGCTCGATGATCTGTTCAAACTGCACCTGGGTGCGATCCTGCACCATCTCTTGGGTCCGCGCTCCGGCAAACAAGGCGTACAGCACCAGCACCGCGACCACGCTCAGGACAATCGCCCCGGCCAGTGCCGCGACGGAAAATTGGATCGACTTGAATTTCATGAAGGCTCCGGGCGCAGGGGAGAGAATCCGCCTTTTTGTATCGGCCACGGGCGCGCAGGGCATTAGGGCTTGTCCTACAAAAATGTTTGGAGTGTCGCAAATGGAATGCCCGCCGCCGTTGTGGGTGCGGTGGGATGTATCTGAAAATCAGCGGTTACACGTCTGGTGTATCTGGCGTCGATACAAACGAGCGCCTACGATACGCGCCATGATTTAAGGGCGTGTTTTCAGGGAGAGGTTCATGAAGAAGTCATTGGCAGTTAGCGGCCTGGTTGCAGCGATGCTGCTGGTCGGGTGTCAGTCGGTCAACACCACCAGCGGCGGCGCCGTTGGGGTTGAGCGCAAGCAGTACATGTTCAGCATGCTGTCGAGCCAGGAAGTCGACCAGATGTATGCCCAGTCGTACCAGCAGACGTTGGGCGAAGCCAATAGCAAAGGCCAGGTGGACAAGACCAGTGCCAACGCCAAGCGCGTGCAGGCCATCGCCAACCGCTTGATCGCCCAGGCGCCGACCTTCCGTGCGGATGCCGCGCAATGGAAGTGGGAAGTGAACCTGATCAAGAGCGACGAGATGAACGCCAACTGCGGGCCCTGGCGGCAAGATCTTCGTGTACAGCGCCTTGATCGACAACCTCAAGCTCACCGATGACGAACTGGCTGCCGTGATGGGCCATGAAATCGCCCACGCCTTGCGTGAACACGGCCGTGAAGCCATGTCCAAGGCCTACGGCATCGAGATGGCCAAGCAGGGCGCCGGTGCCTTGTTCGGCCTCGGCCAGGACAGCCTGGCATTGGCCGATACCGTGGCCAACTACGGCATGACCTTGCCCAACAGCCGCAGCAATGAAAACGAAGCGGACCTGATCGGCCTGGAACTGTCGGCCCGTGCCGGCTACAACCCTAACGCTGCCATCACCTTGTGGAACAAAATGGCTAAAGCCTCGGAAGGTGCGCCGCCGGAGTTCATGAGTACCCACCCGGCTTCTGACAGCCGAATAGCCTCGTTGCAGGCGGCGATTCCGAAGGTGATGCCGCTGTACCAGCAGGCCAAAAAGTCCTGAAGGGTTGAGGGTTCCCATGCCGGGCATGGGAACCCTCATCGGTTTAGATCCAACCGCTGCTCTGCATGGCCTTGTAAACCGCCACAATCGCCAGGATGAAGAACGCCGACGCCGCCAGTCGACGAATCAGCGTCAACGGCAGTTTCTCCGCCGCAAAATTCCCCGCCAAGACCACCGGCACGTTGGCAATCAGCATGCCCAGGGTCGTCCCGATAATCACCAGCCACAACTCCGGGTACTGCGCCGCCAGCATCACCGTAGCGATTTGCGTCTTGTCACCGATTTCCGCGAGGAAGAACGCGATCAGCGTGGTCAGGAACGGACCGAATTTGCGCGTGGTACTGGCTTCGTCATCGTCGAGTTTGTCGGGCACCAGGGTCCACAAGGCTGTGGCGCAGAAGCTCGCCGCGAGGATCCAGTGCAACACCGCATCCGAGAAGAAACTGCCGAACCAGGCGCCCACGGCACCGGCGGCCGCATGGTTGGCCAGGGTCGCGGCGACGATGCCGGCGATGATCGGCCAGGGTTTGCGAAAGCGTGCGGCCAGGATGAGCGCGAGCAGTTGCGTCTTGTCGCCGATTTCGGCCAAGGCAACGATTGCGGTAGGAACGAGTAGTGAATCCAGCATCAGGTAGGTTTCCAGGGGCGGGTCGACACGGCTATGACACGTACAGCCTTCCCGCCCCGGGTAAGGTGTGCGTGTCATAGGTCTTGTCAAACCCCGGTCCGTCTGTGCGGACTCCTGGGTCGCATACGCCATGGTCTGCTGACCAAGTATGTTGACGTATGCCGGACGAGCGTGGCGCTCGTGGGAGACTACTCCCCTAGGACGGAGCGGATTCTGCCTAGGCAAAATCCATTCGGCAAGCCTTCTTTTTCAAACGCCCGTCAGCCGCGCTTGGCGCGATAGATGCGAAAACCATTGCCCTCGGCCTTGATCGCGCACACGCCCAGGTGCTCTTCGATCAACGGTTGGTACTTCAGGAAGCTGTTGGCGACCAGGCGAAGTTCGCCACCTTTTGCCAGGTGTTTCGCCGCTTTTCGCAGCAGATTCTCAGTGGCGAAATAATCGGTGTGCACACCGACATGGAACGGTGGATTGCTCAAAATCGCGTTCAAACCCATGGGTGCCGCGTCGATGCCGTCACCGGTCAGTACGTCGGCTTCCAGACCATTGGCAGCCAGGGTCAAGCGACTGCTGGCGGCGGCGAAGGCATCCACGTCGAGCATTGTCACCGTGTTGTGCGGGTAGCGACGTTTGACCGCAGCCCCCAGCACCCCCGCGCCGCAACCGAAGTCCAGCAAATGGCCGCTTGGCAGTTTGTCCAGATGTTCCAGCAGCAGTTCGGTGCCACGATCCAGGCGCCCGTGGCTGAACACGCCCGGCAAACTCACCACTTTGAGCGGGCCCTCGGCCAGCGGCACGTCGAAGACCTGCGCGAGGCTCTCCAGCTCGACCGCCTGCGGGGCGTTGGCCACGGTGATCTGCCACAGTTGGCAATGCCGTGCGCTGTCGAGCTTGCGCGGTTTGCCGAAGGGGATCAGCTGCTTGGCGGCGCTTTCGATCCCGGCTTTCTTCTCGCCGACCAAAAACACCTCGGCGCCGGGCAAACGCGAGGCCACGGCGTTGAGCAGGTAGTCGGTGAGGTCCTTGGACTTGGGCAGGAAGATCACCGCCACATCAAACGCCCGCTCCGGCACGTTCACGCCAAACTGGCTGCGCTCGGGGAAACGAGCGTCGAGTGCCGCCTGATCGCCGGCATGCCAGCACCAGCCGTGGGCGTTGGGCAGGCGACCCAGCAGGTCGTCGGCAGGCAACCCCACCAGCAGCAGGTTGCCTTGAAAAAGTTCGGCCTGACGAAGCAGTACTTCACTGCGCGGATCCATGGTCTGCTCCTTGAAAAGGGGCGCAGTTTATCAACTGACGACGCGCAGCGGGGCCCCGTTGAAAAAGCCCCGGGCGTTTTCCGCCAGTTGGCCGACGATGCGCTGGCGCGCTTCGCGACTGCCCCAGGCGTTGTGCGGGGTGACGATCAGCCGAGGGATGTCACCGGCCAACAGTGGGTTGCCATTCGCCGGCGGCTCCACGCTCAGCACATCGGTGGCCGCGCCGCCCAGATGGCCGCTGCGCAAGGCGTCCGCCAGGGCCTGCTCGTTGATCAAGCCACCACGCGCCGTATTGACCACAAACGCGCCAGGCTTGAGCAGCGCCAGTTCACGGGCGCCGATAAAGTCGCGGGTGTGTTCGTTGAGTGGGCAGTGAAGGGTGAGTGCGTCCACCTGCGCCAGCAGTTCATCCAATGGCACGCGGTCGGCACGCGCTGGCCGGCCTGGAATAGCGCCGAGCACAACACGCATGCCGAACGCTTCAGCCAGTCGCGCGACGGCGCCGCCCAATTCGCCATGACCGAGCAGGCCGAGGGTCTTGCCTTCCAGCTCTACAATCGGGTGGTCCAGCAGGCAGAACTGCTTGGCCTCTTGCCACTTGCCGGCGCTGACGTCCCGTTGATAATCCTTCAAGCGCGTCGCCAGGTTGAGCAACAGCATGATCGTGTGCTGCGCCACCGACGGCGTGCCGTAGCCCTGGCAGTTGCTCACGGTGATGCCGTGGGCGCGGGCGGCGTCGAGGTCGACGTTATTGGTGCCGGTGGCCGACACCAGGATCAGCTTGAGTTCGGGGCAAGCCGCCAGGGTTTCGGTACTGAGCGCGATCTTGTTGCTGATGACCACGTGGGCACCTTGCACGCGTTCAATCACGTTCTGCGGCGTGGTGCCGGTAAACAACTGCAACTCGCTGAAGCTGCCTCGCAGCTCGCAGAGGTCGAGGTCCCCCAGGTCCAGGGACGGGTGATCAAGGAAGACGGCGCGGCGATTGTTCGTCATCAACTGTACCTTTTGCGACAGGGTTCGAAGGCGTAATCTCTCGAGCCTATCAGATGAAATAATCAGTTACTTAATTGGAGTGAGCATGTACGCCGCCGAGTTCTTGACCGTAGCCCTGATTCACTTGTTGGCGGTGGCCAGCCCCGGCCCGGATTTCGCGGTGGTGGTGCGTGAAAGCGTGACCCACGGCCGTCGCGCCGGGACCTGGACTGCGCTGGGCGTCGGTTCGGCGATTTTCCTGCACGTGGGTTATTCGTTGCTCGGTATCGGCTTGATCGTGTCCCAGTCCATCGTGCTGTTCAACGCCCTGAAATGGGCGGCCGCCGCCTACCTGCTGTACATCGGCTTCAAGGCCCTGCGCGCGCAGCCGGCCAAACCTGCCGCCGAAGGCGATTTGCACCGCGAAGCCGGCGAGCGCACCCCGCGTGGCGCGTTTACCGCCGGTTTCGTGACCAATGGCTTGAACCCCAAGGCCACGCTGTTTTTCCTGTCATTGTTCACCGTGGTGATCAACCCCCACACCCCGCTGGCGATCCAGGCCGGTTACGGCGTGTACCTGGCGGTGGCGACGGCGCTGTGGTTCTGCCTGGTGGCCATGCTGTTCAGCCAGCAGCGCGTGCGCGCCGGGTTTGCGCGGATGGGGCACTGGTTCGACCGCACCATGGGCGCGGTGTTGATTGCGATTGGGGTCAAGCTGGCCTTCACCAGCATGAAGTGAATCGGATGATGGCTCAAAGCTAGCATTTATTGGGTTCTGCAAATCATTCCTTTGGCTGATTTGGCTGAAACATAAGCGCTCTACAGTGCAGTTCTTTCAGCCAAGACCGTGCAGTCATAAAAGGGATTCGTATGTTGCAGACCCGCGTCAATCCGCCCGCCGAAGGTGCGTACCAATACCCGCTGTTGATCAAACGCCTGTTGATGTCCGGCACCCGCTATGAAAAGACCCGGGAAATCGTCTACCGCGACAAACTGCGCTACACCTACCCCACCCTGATCGAGCGTGTTGCGCGCCTGGCCAATGTGCTGACTGAAGCGGGCGTGAAGGCCGGTGATACCGTGGCGGTGATGGACTGGGACAGCCACCGTTACCTGGAATGCATGTTCGCCATCCCGATGATTGGTGCGGTGATCCACACCATCAACGTGCGCCTGTCGCCGGAACAGATCCTCTACACCATGAACCACGCCGAGGACCGCTTTGTGCTGGTCAACAGTGAGTTCGTGGGGCTTTACCAGGCGATTGCTGGGCAGTTGACTACGGTCGACAAGACTCTGCTGCTTACCGACGGCGAGTCCAAGACCGCCGAACTGCCCAACCTGGTGGGCGAGTACGAAACCCTGCTGGCCGCCGCCAGCCCGAAGTACGACTTCCAGGACTTCGACGAACACTCCGTCGCCACCACCTTCTACACCACCGGCACCACCGGTAACCCCAAGGGCGTGTATTTCACCCACCGCCAGTTGGTGCTGCACACCATGGGCGTGGCGACCATCATGGGCAGCGTCGACAGCGTGCGGCTGCTGGGCACCAACGACGTGTACATGCCGATCACGCCGATGTTCCACGTGCATGCCTGGGGTTTGCCGTATGTGGCGACCATGCTCGGCCTGAAGCAGGTCTACCCTGGCCGCTACGACCCGGAATACCTGGTGGAGCTGTGGCGCAAGGAAAAGGTCACCTTCTCCCACTGCGTACCGACCATCCTGCAAATGGTGCTCAACGCCAAGGCGGCCCAGGACGTGGATTTCGGTGGCTGGAAAATCGTCATCGGCGGCAGTGCGCTTAACCGTTCGCTGTACGAAGCGTCCAAGGCCCGTGGCATTCAGTTGACCGCCGCCTACGGCATGTCCGAGACCGGGCCATTGGTGTCCTGCGCCCACCTCAACGAAGAACTGATGGCTGGCAGCGAGGATGAGCGCACCACTTACCGCATCAAGGCTGGCGTGCCCGGGCCGTTGGTGGAGGCGGCGATCATCGACGGTGATGGAAACTTCTTGCCCGCTGACGGCGAGTCCCAAGGTGAGCTGGTGCTGCGCGCGCCATGGCTCAGCGAAGGCTATTTCAACGAGCCGCAAAAAGGCGCCGAGCTGTGGGAAGGCGGCTGGATGCACACGGGCGACGTGGCCACGCTGGATGCCTTCGGCGTGATCGACATCCGCGACCGCATCAAGGATGTGATCAAGACCGGCGGCGAGTGGATCTCCTCCCTGGCCCTCGAAGACCTGGTCAGCCGGCACCCGGCGGTACGCGAAGTAGCGGTGGTGGGTATCGCCGATCCGCAGTGGGGCGAGCGTCCGTTTGCGTTGCTGGTGGTGCGTGATGGCCATGTGATAGGGGCCCGTGAGCTCAAGGAACACCTCAAGCCGTTCGTGGAACTGGGCCACTTGAGCAAGTGGGCGATTCCGAGCCAGATTGCCGTTGTTACGGAAATTCCCAAGACCAGTGTCGGCAAGCTCGACAAAAAACGTATCCGCATCGACATCATCGAATGGCAGGCCAATAACAGCACCTTCCTGTCCACCCTCTGACGCCCCTCGCCGTGCCCGTTCGGGCACGGCAATGCTCTATCTGGCGCCTTTACTTGTGATTTGCCGATTTTCAGCCATCCTTGCCGCGTCGGCCTTCGTCGACGTGGCGAAAGGGTCGTGGCAGACGGGTTGGTGATGCAAATCACACTTTAGAGGGATCAAGCACTACCCCCTGCTGGCTATAGTCCCTTCCAGAGTTTTTCAAGGATGTTCCGCTACGGGCCATGGGGGCTCGGCTGCCGAGCGGCATTGGAATCGTTGTATTCCGGCCGTTACATGCATCACAGAAAGAACTCACTGCCATAACAATAATGCACATGGAGTAGCGTCGATGACCTCAGTAAACCAGTTCTGGCGCCGGGCAAGACTGCCCCTGGCCGTCAGTCTCGCTTCTACGCTCGCCGGGCCCGCATTCGGCGTCAGTTTCAACATTGGTGAAATCGAAGGGAGTTTTGACTCGTCGCTTTCCGTGGGGGCCAGTTGGTCGACAGCGAAGGCCAACCGCGATCTGATCGGTGTCAACAACGGTGGCAGGGGTTTGTCCCAGACTTCCGATGACGGCCACTTGAACTTCAAGCGTGGGGAGACCTTCTCGAAGATCTTCAAGGGCATCCATGATCTGGAACTGAAGTACGGCGATACCGGTGTGTTTGTGCGAGGTAAGTATTGGTATGACTTTGAACTCAAGGACGAAAGCCGCGAGTTCAAGGATATCAGCGACAAAGGCCGCCAGCAGGGCGCTCGCTCGTCTGGCGGGCAGATACTCGACGCATTCATTTATCACAACTACTCAATCGCCGATGAGCCAGGGTCTGTGCGGTTTGGCAAGCAAGTTGTGAGCTGGGGTGAAAGCACCTTCATTGGTGGCGGCATCAACTCGGTCAACCCGATTGACGTTTCGGCGTTCCGACGCCCAGGGGCTGAAATCAAGGAAGGCCTGATTCCAGTCAACATGTTCTACGTGTCACAAACGCTGACCGATAATCTATCGGCAGAAGCGTTTTACCAATTGGATTGGCAGCAGACGGTGACGGATAACTGCGGGACGTTCTTCTCGCAGCCAGATGTGGTCTCCAAAGGCTGTGATGACAATCTGCGCCTGCTTGCCAAGCGCTCGACCATCGCTGGACAACCAGGTGGCCCGGGGGCATTGGCAGCGTTCAACGCTCTGGGGATTGATACCAACGAAGAGGGCACACTGGTTCGTCGCACCAAAGATCGCGAGGCGCGCGACGGCGGCCAATTCGGCGTGGCCATGCACTACAACTTCGAGCCGCTGGACACTGAATTCGGCGCCTACTTCATGAACTACCACAGCCGTGCACCGATTTTCAGCGCGACGGCGGCTCCGGCATCCGCCTATGCAAGGGCGCCGACCTTTGGCGCTCTGGCCCCGGTATTTATTGCGGGTAACTCCAAGTATTTCGTTGAATACCCGGAAGATATCCGCCTGTACGGTCTGAGCTTTTCGACCACGCTGCCTACTGGCACCGCCTGGAGTGGCGAGATCAGCTATCGTCCTAACGCGCCTGTGCAACTGAACACCACGGACATCCTGTATGCCGGCGTCCGGGACCTGCCTGCTGCGTTTGGCTTGAGCAATGCCTCTTTGCTCAAAGGCAGTCCTGGCCAGGACTTGAACGGCTACCGTCGTAAAGAAATCACTCAGTTCCAGACCACCTTGACGCACTTCTTCGATCAAGTGATGGGCGCCAGTCGCTTAACCTTGGTGGGTGAGTTGGGAGTCACCCATGTCGGTGGCCTCGAAAGTAAATCGGATGTCCGTTATGGTCGAGACCCAGTCTTTGGTCCTGGTGCATTGCCTGCGACAGGCGCGCGTAATACCTGCTCACAGATTCTCAACCCATCGACTATCGGCGGCGCAGGGCCCGGTACCGATGCGAGCAATATGTCCAAGTACTGCGACAACGATGGTTTCACCACAGCCACCTCTTGGGGCTACCGTGGTCGTGCAATCTGGGAATACCCGGACGTCTTCGCGGGTGTGAACCTCAAGCCTAACGTTGCGTGGTCTCACGACGTAAAAGGCTATTCGCCAGGCCCTGGCGGTAACTTCGAAGAAGGTCGCAAGGCGGTCAGCCTGGGCCTGGATGCCGAGTATCAGAACACCTACACCGCCAGCCTGGCCTACACCAACTTCTTTGGTGGCAAGTTCAGTACGGTGGATGACCGCGACTTCGTCGCGTTGAGCTTCGGCGCCAACTTCTAAGCACACTCTTTTTAGATGCATGTATTTTCAGGAAGACCAGAACATGAAAATAACCAAAAGTCTGTTGCACGTGGGTGTGCTTGGGCTGTCGATCCTGGCGAGCAACGTCATGGCGGCAGTGTCGGCGGATGAAGCCGCCAAGCTGGGCACGACCCTGACGCCGATGGGCGCTGAAATGGCCGGTAACGCGGCGGGCACCATTCCTAAATGGTCACCGCTGCCCACCAACGCCGGCGCTGTCGACGCCCGTGGATTCCTGGCCAACCCCTACGCCAGTGAACAACCGCAATTCACCATCACGGCGGCGAACGTCGAGCAGTACAAAGACAAGCTGGCGCCGGGGCAGTACGCGATGTTCAAGCGCTACCCGGAAACCTTCAAGATGCCGGTCTACCCGACTCATCGCGGCGCCACGGTGCCAGCGGATGTGTTTGCCTCCATCAAGAAGAACGCCACCAACACCAACCTGGTGTCTGGCGGCAACGGCCTGGAAAACTTCGAAACCGCCGTGCCGTTCCCGATCCCGAAAAGCGGTGTCGAGGTGATCTGGAACCACATCACTCGCTATCGCGGCGGCAGCGTAACCCGTTTGGTAACCCAGGCTACGCCGCAAACCAACGGTTCCTACAGCCTGGTGTATTTCCGTGACCAGTTTGTGTTCCGCGACAAGATGAAGGACTACGACCCGAAAAATCCGGGCAACGTGCTGTTCTACTTCAAGCAGCAAGTGACCGCGCCGGCCCGTCTGGCCGGTGGTGTACTGTTGGTGCACGAAACCCTGGACCAGGTGAAGGAACCGCGGTCGGCCTGGGTCTACAACGCCGGCCAGCGCCGTGTGCGCCGGGCGCCGCAAGTGTCCTATGACGGGCCAGGCACCGCAGCCGACGGCCTGCGTACCTCCGACAACCTCGACATGTACAACGGTGCGCCGGATCGCTACGACTGGAAGCTGGACGGCAAGAAAGAAATCTACATCGCCTCCAACAGCTACAAGATCGATGATCCGAAGCTCAAGTACGCCGACATCATCAAGGCCGGCCACATCAACCAGGACCTGACCCGCTACGAGTTGCGTCGCGTCTGGCACGTGGTCGCCACTTTGAAAGAAGGCCAGCGCCACATCTACGCCAAGCGTGACTTCTTCATCGACGAAGACACCTGGCAAGCCGCCGTGATCGACCACTACGACGGTCGTGGCCAACTGTGGCGCGTGGCGGAAGCCCATGCCGAGAACTACTACGACAAGCAAGTGCCGTGGTACGCCCTGGAAACCCTCTACGACCTGCAGTCCGGCCGTTACCTGGCGCTGGGCATGAAGAACGAAGAGAAGCAGGCGTATGACTTTGGCTTCACCGCCACCACCAGTGACTTCACCCCGGCGGCCCTGCGCCAGGATGGAGTTCGCTAACGTGCGTTAACCGAGGCCGCATCCTCGCAAAGAAGCCCCGACCGGTTCGGGGCTTTTTTGTACGCGTATTTTTTTGTCGCAGTTCTTTTTCAGTCATTTGTAGCAAAGATCTACAAACCGGCGGCTTTTACCGCTAGTCTGCGGACATCTGCAATGCCGACAACAGCCTTCTACAAGAGCCCGGCGATGACTGATCTGTCCCGAATCCAAGGGCCTGCCAGTGCGGTAATCCCGACCCTGGAAGGTCGCTTCTACAGGCCCCCCCTGCCTGACGGCTACGTGCTGCGCCCGCGCCTGTGCGAACGCCTGAGCGCCGGGCTGGAAGGGCGACTGTTACTGGTCAGTGCACCGGCTGGTTTCGGCAAGAGTTCATTGGCGGTGGAGTTCTGCCAGGGCTTGCCGGCCCATTGGCAAAGCCTGTGGCTGGGCCTCAGTCCACGAGACAACGACCCTGGGCGTTTCCTCGAACGCCTGCTCGACGGCTTGCAGCAATTCTTCCCGCAACTCGGCGCCCAATCCCTGGGCCTGCTGAAAATGCGTCAGCGTCATCAACCCTTTGCCTTTGAAGAATGGCTCGATGGCCTGCTCGACGAGCTGGCGGTGCAGCTGTCCACCCTGGCGCCGTTATTACTGGTGCTGGATGATTACCATCTGGCCCAGGGGCCGGTGCTCGACCGTTGCCTGCAGTTTTTCCTCAATCATTTGCCTGATGGCCTGGTGGTATTGGTCACTAGCCGTCAGCGGCCGGACTGGCATCTGGCGCGGCTGCGGTTGTCGCGTCACCTACTGGAACTGCACGAACAGGATCTGCGCCTGACGCACGAGGAATCACTGGCCGTGCTGGATCGTCACAGCAGTTCCTTGCGCGGCGAAGCTCTCGACAACCTGATCCGCCGCAGCGAAGGCTGGGTCGCCGGCCTGCGTTTCTGGCTACTGGCCGCCTCCGAGGCTGGCAGCGACGGCGCCTTGCCGCAGAGTCTGCACGGCGGCGAAGGGCTGATCCGCGATTACCTGCTGGAAGAAGTCATCGACTGCCTGCCGACCGAAGTGCAGGCGTTTTTGTACGACACCGCCCCTCAGGACCGTTTTTGCAGCGAACTCTGCGACGCGGTGCGTGAGGCCCACGACAGCGCCGAAATCCTGCGTTACCTCCAGGCGCACCAAGTGTTCCTGGTGCCGCTGGACGACCAGGGCCATTGGTACCGTTATCACCATCTTTTTTCGGATTTGCTGCGCACGCGGCGCGCCAGCAGCAACGTGCTGCCGGCGGCCAGCCTGCACCTGCGCGCGTGTCGCTGGTTCAATGCCCAAGGTTTGATCGACGAGGCGGTGGAGCAGGCGTTGCGCGCCGGTCACCTGGATGTGGCTGCGAATCTGGTACAAAACCTTTCCGAAGAACAACTGTTGGCCGAGCAGAACGTGGGCATGTTGCTGCGCTGGAAAATGGACTTGCCTGACAGCCTATTGATCAGCACGCCGCGCTTGATCGTGCTCTACAGCTGGGCCTTGGGCCTGGCCTGCCAACTGGATGCGGCGGAGGAACTGTCCAGTTACCTCAGTCGCTTCCTGCCGGCGCCGTCGGCCACTGCGCAAAAGTCGATGTTGGCCCAGTGGCTGGCATTGAGCGGGATCATCGCCCGTGGCCGTGGCGATCGCGAACTGACCCAGCGCTATTGCAGCGAAGCGCTGGAAAGCTTGCCGCAACGGCGTTACGGCCAGCGGTTGATGTGCTTGTCGACCCTGTCCAACCTGGCCATTGTCGATGCCGACCTGTGGCGTGCACGGGGTTTGAATCGTGAATCCCTGGAACTGGCGCAGCGCGTCGGCAACCCCTTGTTCGAAGCCCTGGCCCATTACGACCGCGCGCGGGTGTTGCAGGCGCGCGGCGAGATCCTGCGTTCCCTGGATGAAGTGCGCCAGGGCCTGCAACGCCTGCACGGCCTGGCGCCGCAGCGCTTGTACGCGGTGCGTGCACGGTTATCGCTTTACGAGGGTTTTTTGTTGCTGGTGCGGCTCCAGCCCGAAGCGGGTCTTGCCCGTTTGCGTGCCGGTCTTGCTGAAGCCCGCGCGTGTCGCGATATCAGTGTGTTGATCGGCCATTGTGTGATTGCCAATTTCGAGGGGCGCCGTGGCGACTTCGCCAAAGCCTTCGCCGAACTGGCCGAGGCCGAACGCCTGATGCATATCTGGGACGTGCCGCCGATCTACTACCTGGCAATGATCACCTTGATCAAGTGCGAGCTGTGGCTGGCCCAAGGCCGTACCGACCTGGCCGACGCCTGGTTGACGCGCCTGGGGCAAACCTACAATGGCGAACACGCCGCCGCGGCGCCGGAGTTCCACCCACACCTGCCGCAGCACATCGGGCTGCAACAGGCTGCGTTGGACGCGACTCGCCACCAACCTGCTGCAGCGTTGCAGCGCCTTGAAGAACTGGCGCAACAGGCGCACAACAGCGGGCGTCAGATGATCGCGCTGATGGCCCTGACCCAACAGGTGCAACTGCTGCTGGAAGACGGCCAGGAGGCCAAGGCGCGTCCGGTGTTTGCCCAGGCCCTTGAGGCCGGCATGGGTGGCGCGTTGCAACCCTTCCAGCGTTTGCTGGAGACTCATCCAGACTGGATGCGTGAGCAGCTTGCCAAAGATCCCCATGGGCTGCTGAACCAGAGTCTGCTGGCGTTGTTGCCGTCGGTCGTGGTGGTGGAGGCCGTTTCAACCCATGAGACGTTGAGCGCGCGGGAGCTGGCGGTGCTGCAATTGATTGCTCAGGGGTGTTCCAACCAAGAGATCAGCAACCGGTTGTTTATCTCCCTGCACACGGTCAAGACACACGCGAGCCACATCAACAGCAAGCTGGGTGTGGAGCGGCGTACCCAGGCGGTGGCTAGGGCTCAAGAGCTGAGGTTGATCGGCTAGGAGGGGCCCAGTCTGTTTTAATGGTGCAATTATTCTGGCGATACCTGCCCGGAATCGACATTTCACTTGCACGACAGGACCCTGAATGGAAACCGCCAAGCCGACCCTCATCCGCGAAACTTTTCCCGTCGGCCCGTTGCAGTGCAACTGCACCATCATCGGCGATCCGATCAGCAAAAAGGCCATCGTGGTCGACCCAGGCGGTAATCATGAGTTGATCCTTACGAGGCTAGATGCCTTGGGATTGAAGGTGGTGAGCATCATCCACACTCATGCCCACCTGGATCATTTCCTGGCGTCCGGCCAGCTGAAAGAGAAGACCGGTGCCACTTTGCATCTGCACAAAGAAGATCAATTCCTTTGGGACAATCTGGAAATGCAATGCCAGATGTTTCGCGTGCCTTATACCCCGGTGCCTTCGCCGGATCGCTGGCTGGAGCATGATGAAGAGTTGGCCTGCGGCTGTGGCGTGGCGTTGCACACCCCAGGCCATACGCCGGGGTCGATGAGCTTCTGGTTTGCCGATGCCAAGCTGCTGATTGCCGGCGACACGTTGTTTCGTCGCGGCATCGGGCGTACGGATTTGTGGGGCGGCGACCAGGCGACCATCGTGCGTTCGATCAAGCAGCGCCTGTACACCCTGGACGAGGGCGCGACGGTGGTGACCGGTCACGGGCCGGATACCCGATTGGGCGATGAAATGCGTGAGAACCCTTTTGTGAGGGCGTGAAGGAATAATTACCCGGCAGAACGCGTTCTATAACAGGCAAGCCTTGTAGCAAAAACTCAGGTCGTGTTCAGCGTGCGTCTGCTACGGTTTCTGTAGCCACGGAATTTTTACCGTTTGTCGCGTTCCAAACTCGGCACAGGTCCATTGCCAATGTCCTTTGCACCATAGAATGCAAAAGTAGGAGCTCCCTTCATGTTCACTTCGCGTCGTCTGCTTGTTGTCGCTACCGTCGTAGCTCTGTTGTCCGGCTGCGCATCACCTAACCCTTATGACGGCAGCAGCCAGGGACAGGCGAGTAATGAATCCGGCGGTATGAGCAAAACCGCCAAGTACGGTGGCCTGGGTGCCCTGGCAGGTGCTTTGGCGGGTGCGGCCATCGACCACAACAACCGTGGCAAGGGCGCACTGATCGGCGCCGTCGTAGCGGGTGCCGGCGCTGCGGGTTACGGCTATTACGCCGACCAGCAGGAAAAGAAACTGCGTGAAAGCATGGCCAACACCGGTGTTGAAGTTCAGCGCCAGGGTGACCAGATCAAGCTGATCATGCCGGGCAACATCACCTTCGCGACCAACTCGGACGCGATCTCCAGCAGCTTCTACCAGCCGCTGAACAACCTGGCCAACTCGCTCAAGCAGTTCAACCAGAACACTATCCAGATCGTCGGCTACACCGACAGCACGGGTAGCCGCCAGTTGAACATGGACCTGTCCCAGCGTCGCGCCCAGAGCGTGGCCAACTACCTGACGTCCCAAGGCGTCAACGGCGCCAACCTGAGCGCCCGCGGTGCTGGCCCGGATAACCCGATTGCCAGCAACGCCGACGTCAACGGCCGTGCCCAGAACCGTCGCGTAGAAGTCAACCTCGGCCCGATCCCAGGCCAGCAGTATGGCCAGCCAGGTGCCCAGCAACAGGCGCCACAACAGAACAACCAGTTCCAGGGCAACCCGTACTCGCAGTACCAGTAAACATTCGCTAATAAAAAAGGGCGCCGTGCGGCGCCCTTTTTTGTGGCTGTGTCCCGTCCTGAATAAGGTTTACGCCTTCTGACCTATCTTCAGGAGGAGTCAATGGATTCGGGCAAAAGGCGGAGCCAGCGTGACTACACGCTAGCCTTTAAATTATCGGTCGTAGACCAGGTCGAAAAGGGCGAGTTGAGTTATAAAGAGGCTCAACGGCGCTACGGCATTCAGGGCCGGTCCACAGTACTGGTCTGGCTACGCAAGCACGGCCGGCAGGACTGGAGCCAAGGCGCGTCAATTCGAGAGCCGAGGAGCAGGTCCATGACCGAGCCAACCCTCCCGCTGACCCCCGAGCAGCGGATCAAAGAGCTCGAAGAACAGCTGGCGCTAAGCAATCAGAAAGCGCAATTCTTCGAAGCCGTCGTGAATGTTCTGAAAAATGACTACGGTGTTTCCGTCGTAAAAAAGCGACCCGGCAAGTCCTCTCGCAAGGGCAAATCCAAGGCCTGAGCATCACGAGGGCTTGCCTGTTTATGAGCATTTCGCGCCAAGCGTATTACCAACGCAATCGGGTTTTCGACGAGAGGGCTCGTCAAGATCAAGAGGTCATGGACTTTGTTCTTGAAAAGCGCCGCCGTCAGCCACGGATAGGCACGCGCAAGCTGCATTACCTGATGAGCGTTGAAGTTGGTGCATCAGTTCGGGTCGGCAGAGACCGCCTGTTTAGCATCCTGCGCAACGCTCGAGAACTGGTTGTACGCAAACGGGCATACCACAAAACGACGGACAGCCATCACCGTTTTCGCCGACACCCTAACCTGCTCAAAGCAGGTCATGAGCAGATAGTGGCCAATAGGCCAGAGCAGGTCTGGGTTGCAGACATCACCTACCTGCCGACACAGGAAAGCGTGGCTTATGTGAGCCTGGTGACAGACGCCTACTCGCGCAAGATCGTAGGCCATCATGTGCATGAGAGCTTGCATACCGAGTCGGTAATCAAGGCGATGGAAAAGGCAGTTGGTGAGCGCCGAAGCACGCTGCCACTGATCCATCACTCAGACCGTGGAGCCCAATACTGCTCTGAGCTTTATCAACGCTTGCACGCTAGTCATGGCGTCAGGTGCTCAATGACCGACGGCTATGACTGCTACCAGAATGCTCTGGCGGAGAGGATAAACGGCATTTTGAAGACCGAGTTCCTGCTGTATCGCCCTAAAAATCTGGCGGACGCAGTGAAAATGGTGGATGAGTCGGTGCTGATCTACAACGGGGAACGGCCACACCTGTCCCTGAAATACAAAACGCCCGATGCGGTGCATCGGGCGTTTTGAGACTGAAACAGGTGTAAACCTATTTCAGGACTAGACACTGTCGTTTCGGTCAGTCGATGTACTCGAACACCTTGACGATTTTCTGTACCCCGGACACACCCTGCACCAAGTTGGCTGCGCGAGTGGCTTCGGCCTGGGTGAGCAGGCCCATCAGGTAGACGATGCCGTTATCGGTCACGACCTTGATGCGCGAGCCAGGGATCGCGTTATCGGTGAGCATCTGCGCCTTGATCTTGGTCGTCAGCAGCGCGTCGTTGCTGATGGCCAGCAGGGTGATCGGGTCCATCACCTGCAATTCGTTGTGCACCTTCTTCACGCGCTGTACAGCGGCGGCGGCTTGTTCGGCCTGGGCCTTGAGGTCGGCGCGTGGCGTCTGGCCGGCGAGCAGTACTACGCCGTTGAAGCTGGTGACCACAATGCGCGAGGCGCCGTTGCCCAGGTCGGTGGCGGCCTTGGCGACGTTGACTTCAACCTTGGTTTCGATCAGCGAGTCATCGATCTTGCTGCCGAAGGTACGGGTGCCCTTGTCATCCTGAATAGGGGTGTCGCGTGTTGCAGTGATGGCCGTGCTGCAGCCGCTGATAGCGAGGCACAGGGTGATGGCCAAAAGGCTCAGGCGGTTAACGGTCATTCTTCACTCCCAAACAGTTGGCTGTCGATCAGATCGCACAGGCAGTGGATCGCCAGCAGGTGGACTTCCTGGATACGTGCGGTGACATTGGCCGGGACGCGAATCTCCACATCTTCAGGCAACAGCAGCGAAGCCATGCCGCCGCCATCGCGCCCGGTCAATGCTACGACAATCATTTCGCGATCATGTGCGGCCTGGATCGCCTGAATAATATTCGCCGAGTTGCCGCTGGTGGAAATCGCCAGCAGCACATCGCCGGGTTGGCCCAGGGCGCGGATCTGCTTGGAGAAAATTTCGTTATAGCTGTAGTCGTTGGCGATCGAGGTAATCGTCGACGAGTCGGTGGTCAAGGCAATGGCCGGCAGGCTAGGGCGCTCACGCTCGAAGCGGTTGAGCAGCTCGGACGAGAAATGCTGGGCGTCGCCGGCCGAACCACCGTTGCCGCACGAAAGCATTTTGCCCTCGTTGAGCAAGGCATTGACCATGACCTGACTGGCTTGCTCGATGTGCGGTGCAAGTACGTCCATCGCCTGTTGCTTGGTGTCGATGCTGGCCTGGAAAAGCTGGCGAATTCGGGATTGCATGTCCATCTGTGTGACCTTAAGTAGCGCGGCTGTTTGGCACAGGAATGTGCAGCCCGCAAAGCAAAGAGCAAAAGTGTGTGGTGAAGATGTCCGGCGAATCAGCTGTCGAAGGCATTTTTCAGCCAGTTCAGATCAGCCTGACCAGACGGTGTGCTTTCTATGGCAACCACATCGAAACGGCAGGGGGCGTCGGCCCAGCGATGCTCTTTTTGCAGGAAAAACTGCGCGGCGAGTATCAGCTTTTGACGCTTGCGCCCGTCAATACTGGCGAGCGCGCCACCCCATTGTGCGTGTTTTCTATAGCGGACTTCGACGAATACTACTGTATCGCCGTCAAGCATGACCAGATCAAGCTCGCCGCGTTTACACAACCAGTTCTGCGCCAGTAGGCGCAGACCCTGTTGTTGCAAGTGTTTCAGAGCTTGTAGTTCGGCGTCCTTGCCGCTTTGTGCGCTGGACCGCTCAGGCATCAGCGCGGGGTGTCCGGCAGGCGCTGGATCTCGCCGCCGACAAACTTGGCCCATGGCATCTGGCGATCAACGCGCTGGTTGGCGCTGATGCCCAGGTTGCCCGACAGGCCTTCAACACGGGTGTCCGGCAGCGCCTTGAGTTGCCCCAGGCGCGGCGCCAGGCGGTAGGCATCGACGCCCATCGCGTACAGGCGGCCGAGGCTGCCATTGGCTTGCGGCCATTGTGCGGCAACCTGGTTGCGCAGTGGGTCGGTGGTGTTGAGCAGCCAAGGGGTTTCGCAGAACATCACGTTGGTCATGTCCAGGTACTGGTTCTTGTCGCCGCTGGCGCTGAACACGTGGGACGTGGCGTACACCGGCACATCGCCGGCATATTGGAAGTTCAGGGTTGGCTTGATCTGCTGGGCCAGTTGCGGCGTCACGGCCAGGAAGATGAACTCGATGTCCTGGCGACGCGAAGGTTGCGCGGCGACGTCGGTGCCGACGGTGCTTTGCAGGCTCTTGGCGCGGCCTTCGCTTTTACGTAGTTGGAACAGGTCGGCAATTTGCTGGGCAAGGGCGACTGGCTGATCGACATACTCGACCCCCATGACCTGGCCGCCATTGGCTTCCCAGTCCTGGCGGAAGGCCTTGTAGACTCGCTCGCCCCATTCGCCACGGGGCACCATTGCAGCCGCACGGTGCAGGCCATCGGCACGGGCGCGGCGCGATACTTCGCGGGCTTCGTCTTCTGCGGCCAAACCGAATTGGAACAGTTGCGCCGGGCTGCGATCAGTCTCGCTGTAGTTCAGCGCCAGGGTGGTGATCGGTAACTGCGGACGTGCGCTGAGCTGTTTGACCAGCGGTTTTTCCAGCGGGGCCGACCACCAGTTGCACGCCGGCCGCCTGGGCCTTGGCGTAGAAGTCGTCGAGGGAGTTGAGGCGCGAGCTGTCATAGAACTCGATGACCGGCGGCTTCTGCCCGGCTTGCTCAGCCTGGTAGTGCGCCGCCATGAAGCCTTCACGCAGTGCCTTGCCGACGGAGGCCAGCGGGCCATCCTGTGGCAGCAGCAGGGCGATCTTGGTCAGGGGCTGGCTCGCCAGTTCCTTGAGCTTGGTCAGTGGCGTTGGCAGTTGCACAGCCGCCGGATGCCCCGGGTTCTGAGCGCGCCAGGTATCGATGGCGGCTTGTTGCTGCTCCAGCGTGCCGGCGCCCTTGACCGCCTGGGCCAGGGTGATCCAGCCGTCGAGCGTCGGGTTGCCGCTGGCTTGCAGCTGTTCAGCCGGCAGGGCGGCAATCAATACCCAGATGGCTTCGTGGTTGCTTTTGGCGGCATCGCCTGTGAGCAGCGGGGCCATGGCCACACGTTCGCGGGCGGCGGCCAGGGTCTGGCCATCCGCTTCATAGGCACGGGCGTGCACGCTGCCGGTGCGGACCTGCTGTTCAGGCGGCAGGTCCTTCAGGCTTTGCAGGCTCGGGTGGTTCAGGGCGGTCAACGCGGCCTTGGGCTGGTTGCGCGCCATGGCCAATTCGGCGGCCAAGGTGCTGGCAAACACTTGCGCGGCGGGCTTGAGGACATCCAGGGGCACCTGCGCAAGAATCTGCGACGAGCGGCCAGGGTTGTTCTGCTTGTAGGCCATGTCTGCCGCACTCAGGCGCAGTAATGCGGCCTTTTCTGGCGTCTTGGCGGTGGTGGCCTGTTCGAGCAGTTGCTCGATACTGGCGTCCGGGGTCCGTGGAAGGTCGCCAAGGCTGGACGAGGGCGAGCTGGCACACGCGGCCAACAAGGCAGCGAGGCAGAGGGCGGAGAGCAGCCGCAGGCAAGCGATCATGTAAGTGTTCCTGATACCGATCAAATTAGCGTGGAATTGTACCCAAGCACTGGCCCAGGCGCGATGTTACTGGCGTGAAACCGTCGATTTAGGTCGTGCAAATGTTGCAGTTGGCGTTAAACGGCTGAAAAGGCATCGGCCGTGATGGCATATTTTCCAGGCGCCTACGCGCTACAATGTCGCTTTTGCCAACCATCGAGGTGTGCGTTTTGACTGCTCCAGGTCCTTTGAATTCCACTGCAGGCTCGCTTTTTGTCGTGGCGACGCCCATTGGCAACCTGGACGACATCAGTGCGCGAGCATTGAAAGTGTTGCGCGAGGTTAAATTGATCGCGGCTGAAGACACCCGTCACTCCCAGCGGTTGATGCAGCATTTTGGTATCAGCACGCCATTAGCGGCTTGCCATGAGCACAACGAGCGCGAGGAAGGCAGTCGCTTTATCGTGCGCCTGCTGGCCGGCGACGATGTGGCGCTGATCTCCGACGCGGGCACGCCGCTGATCTCCGACCCTGGCTACCACTTGGTGCGCCAGGCGCGGGCCGCTGGTATCAATGTAGTGCCTGTTCCGGGTGCGTGCGCGCTGATTGCTGCATTGTCGGCGGCGGGGTTGCCGTCCGACCGTTTCATCTTTGAAGGTTTCCTGCCGGCCAAGGCCGTTGGGCGTCGCGCACGCCTTGAAGCGCTGAAAGAAGAACCCCGCACCTTGATCTTCTATGAAGCTCCGCATCGCATCCTTGAATGCCTGCAGGACATGGAGCTGGTATTTGGCGGCGAACGCCTGGCGCTGCTGGCCCGTGAGCTGACCAAGACCTTCGAAACCCTCAAGGGCCTGCCATTGGAAGAGCTGCGTGCGTTCGTCGAGGGCGACAGCAACCAACAGCGCGGCGAGTGCGTGGTGCTGGTGGCGGGCTGGGCCGCGCCAGAGGACGAAGACGCCGTGGGCAGCGAGGCCATGCGCGTCCTGGACTTGCTGCTCAAGGAGATGCCGCTCAAGCGAGCCGCAGCCCTGGCGGCGGAAATTACCGGCGTGCGCAAGAACCTCTTATATCAAGTGGCGCTGGATAAGCAGAAAGCCGAATAGTTCCGGTGTTAAACCGGTATTGCGTCTGAACGTGATGGCAATTCTGAACTTTTATTACTTGTCCTAAGTCCGCCGTGCCGTTAACCTGCGCGGCGGAGAGTCGATTGGACAGTCGCTGCCCTCTATGAAAATTAGGGGGGGGAGGAAAGTCCGGGCTCCATAGGGCGAAGTGCCAGGTAATGCCTGGGAGGCGTGAGCCTACGGAAAGTGCCACAGAAAATAACCGCCTAAGCACTTCGGTGCCGGTAAGGGTGAAAAGGTGCGGTAAGAGCGCACCGCACGACTGGCAACAGTTCGTGGCTAGGTAAACCCCACTTGGAGCAAGACCAAATAGGGTCCCAAGGCGTGGCCCGCGCTGGGACCGGGTAGGTTGCTAAAGATGTCCAGTGATGGCCATCGTAGACGAATGACTGTTCAAGACAGAACCCGGCTTACAGATCGACTCTCCACCTTTTTCCTTCTGTCCGAATCTCGGGCAGAAAACCGGTAGTAACGCAAGAATCCCTCCCTGCCGAATCATTGGCAGATGCATCTTCGTAATACCAAAAAAATCTTACTCTTAATAAATTACTTTAACTTCGAGCTATAGCTCTTTGAGCTATTTGCGCTTGTTAGGCCAAAAACATCGCCGAACTCTGGTTTCTCCTCCCTTTACGCTCCTAAATCTCCGTTCTGTAAGGCTTTTCCTTGAATCCGCGCCTTGACGGTGTGGTGGGCGCATTCCTATAGTGTGCGCAAGTGGCGGAAAGTGGCACAAAGTGGGTTTTTTGAACGTAAAACGCTAAAATTTGGAGAAGCGCATCTGTGTTTCGCGGAGCTAACGCTATCAGTCTCGATGCAAAAGGCCGTCTCGCCATGCCGAGCCGGTATCGTGACGAGCTGATTTCGCGAAGTTCTGGACAGTTGATCATCACGATCGATGCCGTTGACCCTTGTTTATGTGTTTACCCCCTCGATGAGTGGGAGTTGATTGAAACCAAACTGCGCGCCCTGCCTTCATTGCGTGAAGAGAACCGTCGCCTGCAGCGTTTGCTGATTGGTAACGCCGTCGACCTCGAGTTGGATGGCAGCGGTCGCTTCCTGGTGCCTCCGCGTCTGCGCGAGTACGCCAAGCTGGATAAGCGCGCAATGCTGGTTGGCCAACTGAACAAGTTCCAATTGTGGGACGAAGATGCCTGGGATGCTGTTTCTGCAGCTGACCTGGCTGCTATTCAACAACCGGGCGCTATGCCTGATGAACTGCGTGATTTGATCCTGTGACTATTGATAGCGGCTTTAACCACATCACCGTACTGCTTGACGAAGCCGTTGAGGCTCTCGCCGTACGCGCGGATGGCTGCTATCTGGATGGCACCTTCGGCAGGGGCGGGCATAGCCGGTTGATACTCAGCCAGCTCGGGTCCGATGGCAAACTCCTCGGGTTTGATAAAGACCCTCAAGCGATTGCCACCGGGCAAGCGCTAGCGGCCGAAGACGGCCGCTTTGTCGTTGTGCAGCGCAGCTTTGCCGAACTGGGTGCTGAAGTCGCCGAACGTGGCATGGCGGGCAAGGTGGCCGGGGTTTTGCTCGACCTGGGCGTGTCTTCGCCGCAGCTCGACGACCCGGAGCGCGGCTTCAGTTTCATGAACGATGGCCCGCTCGATATGCGCATGGACCCGACTCGGGGCATCAGCGCAGCGGAATTCATTGCGACCGCGCCCCATGAAGAAATCACCCGCGTGTTCAAGGAGTACGGTGAAGAGCGTTTCGCCGGTCGCATGGCCCGTGCCGTGGTCGAGCGCCGTGAAATCCAGCCGTTCGAACGCACCGCCGACCTGGCCGAAGTGCTGAAGGTCGCCAACCCCGCGTGGGAAAAAGGCAAGAACCCGGCGACCCGTGCGTTCCAAGGCCTGCGCATTCACGTAAACAACGAATTGGGTGACCTGGAGGCCGGCCTTGAGGCTGCCCTCGAGGCGCTGGAAGTGGGCGGTCGCCTTGTCGTGATCAGCTTCCACTCCCTGGAAGACCGTATCGTCAAACTGTTCATGCGTCGCCTGGTCAAGGGTGAGTCCGACAACCTGCCGCGCAACCTGCCGGTGCGTTTCGAAGCCTTTGTGCCGAAAATCAAAATCCATGGCAAAGCGCAGTTCGCTTCCGAAGCCGAACTCAAGGCCAACCCACGTTCCCGCAGCGCCGTCATGCGCGTTGCCGAGAAGCTGCGGTGAGCAAGCTTTTTGCCAAGCCCCTCCCGGGCGGCAGCTTCTTTATGATGCTGCTGTTTGTCGGTGTGCTGGTTTCCGCGATTGCGGTGTCCTACAGCGCCCACTACAACCGTCAACTGCTCAATACCCTGTACGGGGAACTGAGTGTGCGTGACAAGGCACAAGCGGAGTGGGGCCGGTTGATCCTGGAGCAAAGCACCTGGACGGCCCATAGCCGTATCGAAGTGCTGGCCACCGAACAGCTGAAAATGCACATTCCTGGCGCGGCTGAAGTCCGCATGGTGGCGCCATGATGAAACTCGAGGGCGCACTCTACCCCTGGCGCTTCCGCCTGATGCTCGGCTTGCTGGCATTGATGGTGGGTGCGATTGCCTGGCGGATCATCGATCTGCAAGTGGTCGATCGCGACTTCCTGATCGGCGAGGGTAACGCCCGTAGCTTGCGTCATATCCCGATTCCTGCACACCGCGGCCTGATCACCGACCGCAACGGCGAGCCCTTGGCCGTTAGTACCCCGGTGACCACCCTGTGGGCGAACGCAAAGGAATTGCAGGTCGCCAAGGATCGTTGGCCGGCCCTTGCCTCTGCGTTGGGACAAGATCCGAAAGCCTTGGCTGAGCGCCTGGAGGCCCAGGCCAATAAAGAGTTTATCTACCTGGTTCGCGGGCTGACCCCTGAACAAGGCCAGCAAGTGCTCGACCTTAAAGTCCCCGGTGTCTACGGCATCGAGGAATTCCGTCGTTTCTACCCGGCGGGTGAAACCACTGCGCATATGGTCGGCTTCACCGACATCGATGACCATGGCCGTGAAGGCGTGGAACTCGCCTACGATGAATGGCTCGCCGGGGTTCCCGGCAAACGACAAGTCATCAAGGATCGGCGTGGCAGACTGATCAAGGATGTCCAAGTCACCAAAAACGCCAAGGCCGGTAAGCCCTTGGCGTTGTCGATTGACCTGCGCCTGCAATACCTGGCCAACCGCGAGCTGCGTAACGCGATCATCGAAAACGGCGCCAAGGCCGGCAGCCTGGTGATCATGGACGTGAAGACCGGCGAGATCCTCGCCATGGTCAACCAGCCGACCTACAACCCGAACAACCGTCGCAACCTGCAACCGGCGATGATGCGCAACCGCGCGATGATCGACGTGTTCGAGCCGGGTTCGACCATGAAAGCCATCTCCATGAGTGCTGCCCTCGAAACCGGACGCTGGAAGCCCAGCGACAAGGTCGAGGTGTATCCAGGCACCTTGCAGTTGGGCAAATACACCATTCGTGACGTATCGCGCACTGAAGGTCCGGTGCTGGATTTGACAGGTATCCTGATCAACTCCAGTAACGTGGGCATGAGTAAGGTCGCCTTCGATATCGGCGGTGAAACCATCTACCACCTGGCGCAGAAGATCGGTCTGGGCCAGCCCACTGGCCTCGACTTCCCAGGCGAGCGCGTGGGCAACCTGCCGAACTATCGCGACTGGAAAAAGGCCGAGACCGCCACGCTTTCCTACGGTTACGGCCTGTCGGTGACGGCGATCCAACTGGCCCACGCTTTCTCTGTATTGGCGAATAATGGCCGGATGGTTCCGCTGAGCCTGATCCACGTCGACGAAGCACCTAAAGCTACTCAGGTGATTCCGGAAAACGTCGCCAAGACCATGCAAGGCATGCTGCAACAAGTGATCGAAGCACCGCGCGGCGTATTCCGTGCCCAGGTGCCGGCGTATCACGTGGCCGGCAAGTCGGGTACTGCGCGTAAAACCTCGGTGGGCACCAAGGGCTACGCCGAAAACTCCTACCGTTCGCTGTTCGCCGGTTTCGGCCCGATGAGCGATCCACGCTACGCCATCGTCGTGGTGATCGATGAGCCGAGCAAAGCCGGTTACTTCGGCGGCCTGGTATCGGCGCCGGTGTTCAGCAAAGTGATGTCCGGCACCCTGCGCCTGATGAACATCACGCCGGACAACCTGCCGCCGACCCAACAAGCGAACGCCGGACCACCGGCCGCTGCCGTAAAAGCCAATGGAGGGCGCGGCTGATGTCTCTTAGCCTGAACAAGATTTTTGCCCACGCCGGTCGCGATCTACTGATTCGCGAGTTGAGCCTGGACAGCCGTAATGTGCGTGCCGGTGACCTGTTCCTGGCCGTGCCTGGCGGTAAATTCGATGGCCGCGCGCATATCGCGGATGCGTTGCAACGCGGTGCGGCCGCCGTGGCTTATGAAGTGGAAGGCGCCACCGTGCTGCCGATCACCGACGTGCCGTTGATTCCGGTCAAAGGTTTGGCCAAGCAACTTTCGGATATCGCCGGGCGTTTTTATGGTGATCCGAGTCGACACGTCAATCTGGTCGGCGTCACCGGCACCAACGGCAAGACCAGCGTGACTCAACTGATTGCCCAGGCGCTTGACCTGCTGGGTCAGCACTGCGGCATCGTCGGCACACTGGGCACCGGTTTCTACGGCGCGTTGCAAAGCGGCCTGCACACCACGCCGAATCCAATCGCCGTGCAAGCGACCCTGGCCGACCTGAAAAAGGCCGGTGCCAAGGCGGTTGCCATGGAAGTGTCGTCCCACGGTTTGCATCAAGGCCGCGTTGCTGCGTTGGCGTTTGATGTGGCGGTGATGACCAACCTGTCCCGTGATCACCTCGACTACCACGGCACCATGGAAGCCTACGCTGCCGAGAAGGCCAAGCTGTTTGCCTGGAACGACCTCAAGTGCCGCGTGGTAAACCTGGATGACGCATTCGGCCGCCAACTGGCCGCCGAAGACCGTGAATCGCGCCTGATCAGCTACAGCCTGGAGGATTCCAGCGCGTACCTGTACTGCCGCGAAGCCCAGTTCAATGACGAAGGTGTGCGCGCCACACTGGTGACGCCGCAGGGCGAACATCATCTGCGCAGCAGCCTGCTCGGTCGCTTCAACCTGAGCAACACCCTGGCGGCCGTCGGCGCATTGCTCGGTCTGGATTACGCCCTCGACGAAATCCTGCGTGTACTGCCGAAGCTGGAAGGCCCGGTCGGTCGCATGCAGCGCCTGGGTGGCGGCAAGCAGCCGTTGGTGGTGGTCGACTACGCCCACACGCCGGATGCCCTGGAAAAAGTCCTGGTGGCTTTGCGCCCGCACGCCAAAGGCAAGCTGCTGTGCCTGTTCGGTTGCGGCGGTGACCGTGATCGCGGCAAACGCCCGTTGATGGCCGAAATTGTCGAGCGCCTGGCCGATGGCGTGCTCGTCACTGACGACAACCCACGCAGTGAAGACCCGAGCCAGATTTTCGACGACATCCGTGTCGGCTTCAAAGACGTGTCCAAGGCTACGTTTGTCGCCGGTCGCGGTGCAGCCATCGCCCAATTGATCGCCAGCGCTGGTGCTGACGATGTGGTGCTGTTGGCGGGTAAAGGTCACGAGGACTATCAGGAAATCAACGGTGAGCGCCACGCCTTCTCCGATCTGGTCGAGGCCGATCACGCCTTGACCGCCTGGGAGGTCGCCCATGCTTAAAGCAATGAAATTCAGCGAACTGACCGAGGCCTTGTCGGCCCGCGTGTTGTCGAGCGATTGCAGTTTCGACGGCGTCAGTATCGACAGCCGCGCCACCAAGCCAGGGCAATTGTTTGTCGCCCTGGCGGGCCCGCGTTTTGATGGTCACGACTACCTGAATGACGTCGCCGCCAAAGGTGCCGTCGGCGCCTTGGTGCAACGCGAAGTGGTGGATTCCACACTGCCACAACTGCTGGTTGCCGATACTCGCTTGGCCTTGGGTCAACTGGGTGCGCTGAACCGTGCGGCCTTTGACAAGCCTGTTGCAGCCATCACCGGCTCCAGCGGCAAGACCACGGTCAAGGAACTGCTCGCCGGTGTGTTGCGTACACGTGGCCCGGTTCTCGCGACCCGTGGCAACCTGAACAATGATTTCGGCGCTCCGTTGACCCTGCTTGAATTGGCCCCGGAACACACGGCGGCCGTGATCGAGTTGGGCGCATCGCGCGTCGGCGAAATCGCTTACACCGTGGCGCTGACCAAGCCCCACGTGGCGATCATCAATAATGCCGGTACCGCCCACGTTGGCGAGTTCGGTGGCCCGGAGAAAATCGTCGAAGCCAAGGGTGAAATCCTTGAAGGCCTCGATGCCTCGGGCACCGCTGTGTTGAATCTCGACGACAAGGCCTTCGAAACCTGGCGTGTACGCGCCGCCGGTCGCAAGGTCCTGACGTTTGCCGTGCTCAACGCCGCGGCTGATTTCCACGCCTCCAACATTACCGTTGATGCGCGGGGTTGCCCGTCCTTTACCTTGCACACCCCGCAAGGCAATGAACACGTGCAACTGAACCTGCTGGGCAACCATAACGTCGCCAATGCCTTGGCCGCCGCCGCTGCCGCGTACGCCCTGGGCGTGTCGCTGTTCGGTATCGCCACAGGTTTGGGCGCAGTGCAGCCGGTCAAAGGGCGCACCGTGGCGCAGTTGGCCAGCAACGGCATGCGCGTGATCGACGACACCTATAACGCCAACCAGTCCTCCATCTGCGCCGCCATCGACCTGCTCAAAAGCTTCGACGGCCGCAAGGTGTTGGTGCTGGGTGATATCGCCGAGCTGGGTGAGTGGGCCGAACAGTCCCACCGCGACGTCGGCGCCTATGCCGCTGGCAAAGTCGACGCGCTTTACGCCGTCGGCCCGCACATGGCTCACGCTGTCAGCGTGTTTGGCCCCGGCGCTCGCCATTTCGCGACCCAGGCCCGAGCTGATCCAGGCGCTGACGGCGGCTGAACACGATAAACACACAACCATTTTGATCAAGGGATCGCGCAGCGCGGTGATGGAAAACGTCGTCGCGGCCTTGTGTGGCTCAAGTACGGAGAAACATTAATGCTGCTGCTGCTGGCTGAGTATCTGCAACAGTTCCACAAAGGCTTCGCGGTCTTTCAGTACCTGACCCTGCGCGGGATCCTGGGTGTGCTGACCGCGTTGTGTTTGTCGCTGTTCCTGGGGCCGTGGATGATCCGCACCCTGCAGAACCTGCAAATTGGTCAATCGGTTCGTAATGACGGCCCGCAGTCGCACCTGTCCAAGTCCGGCACCCCGACCATGGGCGGCGCGCTGATCCTGTCGTCCATCGGCATCAGCACGTTGCTGTGGGCCGACCTGCACAACCGTTATGTATGGACCGTTCTGTTGGTGACGCTGCTGTTTGGCGCCATCGGCTGGGTGGATGACTACCGCAAAGTGATCGAGAAAAACTCGAAAGGGCTGCCAAGCCGCTGGAAGTATTTCTGGCAGTCGGTGTTCGGCCTCGGCGCTGCGATCTTCCTTTACACCACAGCGCCAAGCGCCGTGGAAACCACTTTGATCATCCCGATGCTCAAGGACGCCAGCATTCCCCTGGGCATCGGCTTCGTGGTGCTGACCTACTTCGTGATCGTCGGCTCCAGCAACGCGGTCAACCTGACTGACGGCCTCGACGGCCTGGCGATCATGCCAACGGTGATGGTCGGCGGCGCGCTCGGCATCTTCTGCTACCTGTCGGGTAACGTGAAATTCGCTGAATACCTGCTGATCCCCTATGTGCCGGGCGCAGGTGAATTAATTGTGTTCTGCGGTGCGCTGATCGGTGCCGGCCTGGGCTTCCTGTGGTTCAACACCTATCCCGCACAAGTCTTCATGGGTGACGTCGGCGCACTGGCGCTGGGCGCGGCCCTCGGCACCATCGCCGTGATCGTTCGCCAGGAAATCGTGCTGTTCATCATGGGCGGTGTGTTCGTGATGGAGACCCTGTCGGTGGTCATCCAGGTGGCCTCCTTCAAATTGACCGGGCGCCGCGTATTCCGCATGGCGCCGATTCACCACCACTTTGAACTCAAGGGCTGGCCTGAGCCACGTGTGATCGTCCGTTTCTGGATCATCACCGTGATTCTGGTGCTGATCGGCCTTGCCACCCTGAAACTGAGGTAGAAACGAGTGTCCCTGATCGCTTCAGACCACTTCCGCATCGTTGTCGGCCTCGGCAAGAGCGGCATGTCCCTGGTTCGCTTCCTGGCGAACCGGGGCAAGCCGTTTGCCGTGGCCGATACGCGGGAAAATCCACCGGAGCTGGTCACGCTGCGCCGTGACTACCCGCACGTGGAAGTGCGTTGTGGCGAGCTGGATGTCGAGTTTCTGTGCCGTGCCGACGAGCTCTACGTGAGCCCCGGCCTGGCCATCGCGACCCCGGCCCTGCAAGCCGCCGCCGCCCGTGGCGTGAAGCTGTCGGGCGATATCGATCTGTTCGCGCGTAACGCGCAGGCGCCGATCGTGGCCATCAGCGGTTCCAACGCAAAAAGCACCGTGACCACCCTGGTCGGCGAGATGGCGGCTGCGGCCGGCAAGCGCGTGGCCGTGGGCGGCAACCTCGGCACGCCGGCGCTGGACCTGCTCAGCGACGACGTCGAGCTGTACGTGATGGAACTGTCGAGCTTCCAACTGGAAACCACTCACGACCTCGGTGCCGAAGTGGCCACCGTGTTGAACGTCAGCGAAGACCACATGGACCGCTACAGCGGCCTGCCGGCCTATCACCTGGCCAAGCACCGGATCTTCCGGGGCGCCAAGCAAGTGGTGGTCAACCGTCAGGACGCCTTGAGCCGTCCGCTGATGGGCGAGGGCCTGCCATGCTGGACCTTCGGCCTGAGCAAGCCTGATTTCAAAGCCTTCGGCATTCGCGAAGAGAACGGCGAGAAACACCTGGCCTTCGAATTCCAGAACCTGATGCCGGTGCGTGAGCTGAAAATCCGTGGCGCCCATAACCAGTCCAACGCCCTGGCGGCTCTGGCGCTGGGGCATGCCGTTGGCCTGCCGTTCGACGCCATGCTGTCGGCCCTGCGTACTTTCGGCGGCCTGGAACATCGCTGCCAGTGGGTTCGCGATCTCGACGGTGTCAGCTATTACAACGATTCCAAGGCCACCAACGTCGGTGCGGCCCTGGCGGCTATCGAAGGCCTTGGCGCCGATATCGAAGGCAAGCTGGTGCTGATCGCCGGTGGCGACGGCAAGGGTGCCGACTTCAAGGACCTTAAAGGTCCGGTCGCCGAGCATTGCCGCGCCGTGGTGCTGATGGGCCGCGATTCCGATTTGATCGCCGCCGCCCTCGGCGATGCGGTGCCACAAGTGCGCGCCACCTCTCTGGACAACGCCATCGCCCAATGCAAAGCGCTGGCCCAGCCGGGTGATGCGGTGTTGCTGTCGCCGGCGTGCGCCAGTTTCGACATGTTCAAGAACTACGAAGAGCGCGGCCAGCTGTTCGCCGCCGCCGTGGAGGCCTTGGCATGAGTATCAATTTGCGGAACATCATCAAGCCGTACCCGTCGCCGATCATTACCGGGCGCGGTATCGACCTTGACTTCCCGATGCTCGCCGGTTGCCTGGCGCTGTTGGGCCTGGGCCTGGTGATGATCACCTCGGCTTCGTCCGAAGTGGCGGCCGTGCAGTCGGGCAACACCCTGTACATGATGATCCGTCACCTGGTGTACCTGGTGATCGGTCTTGGCGCGTGCATCGTCACCATGATGATCCCGATCGCCACCTGGCAACGCCTGGGTTGGCTGATGCTGATCGGTGCGTTCGGCTTGCTGATCATGGTGATCCTGCCCGGCATTGGCCGCGAGGTGAACGGTTCGATGCGCTGGATCGGCTTCGGCGCGTTCAACGTGCAGCCGTCGGAAATCGCCAAGGTGTTCGTGGTGATCTACCTCGCCGGTTACCTGGTACGTCGCCAGAAAGAAGTGCGCGAAAGCTGGATGGGCTTTTTCAAGCCCTTCATCGTGCTGCTGCCGATGGCCGGCCTGTTGCTGATGGAGCCCGACTTCGGCGCCACCGTCGTGATGATGGGCGCAGCGGCGGCGATGCTGTTCCTCGGCGGCGTGGGCCTGTTCCGCTTTACCTTGATGGTGGTGCTGGCCGTGGCGGCCGTGACCATCCTGGTCCAGGCGCAACCCTACCGGATGGCGCGTCTGATCACCTTTACCGACCCCTGGTCCGACCAGTTCGGTTCCGGCTACCAGTTGACCCAGGCGCTGATCGCCTTCGGTCGCGGCGAGTGGCTGGGCGTGGGCCTGGGCAACAGTGTGCAGAAGCAGTTCTACCTGCCGGAAGCGCACACCGACTTCGTGTTCTCGGTACTTGCCGAAGAGCTGGGCGTGGTGGGTTCGCTGTGCACCGTCGCGTTGTTCGTGTTCGTGTGTGTACGCGGCATGTACATCGGCTTGTGGGCTGAAAAGGCCAAACAGTATTTCGCCGCCTATGTGGCGTACGGCTTGTCGTTCCTGTGGATCGGCCAGTTCCTGATCAACATCGGGGTGAACGTCGGCTTGCTGCCGACCAAGGGCCTGACCTTGCCGTTCCTCAGCTACGGCGGCAGTTCGTTGGTGATCTGCTGCGCGTGCCTGGGCTTGTTGCTGCGCATCGAGTGGGAGAGTCGAACCCACTTGGGCAGCGAAGAGATGGAATTCAGTGAAAGCGATTTTGCCGAGGAGCCGACCCATGGGCGCTAACGTGCTGATCATGGCAGGCGGCACCGGCGGCCATGTGTTCCCGGCCTTGGCCTGTGCGCGCGAATTCCAGAACCGTGGCTACACCGTGCACTGGTTGGGTACCCCGCGTGGCATCGAAAACGAATTGGTGCCGAATGCCGGTTTGCCGCTGCACCTGATCAACGTCACGGGCCTGCGTGGCAAGGGCAAGTTGTCCCTGCTCAAGGCGCCGTTCGTGTTGCTCAAAGCGGTGTGGCAGGCGCGCAAAGTCATTCGTGAACTGAAGCCGGTGTGTGTGCTCGGTTTTGGTGGGTATGTGACCGGTCCTGGTGGTGTTGCCGCCAAGCTCGCCGGTGTGCCGGTGATCGTGCACGAGCAGAACGCCGTCGCCGGTACCGCCAACCGTCTGCTGGTGCCGTTGGCTGCGCGGGTGTGTGAAGCATTTCCGAAAACCTTTGGTGCCTCGGACAAGCTGCGCACCACTGGCAACCCGGTGCGCACCGAACTGTTTATGGACATCGCCCGTGAAGCACTGGAAGGGCGCAAGCCGCACCTGCTGGTCATGGGCGGCAGCCTGGGCTCCGAGCCATTGAACAAACTGCTGCCGGAAGCGCTGGCGCAACTCCCTGTGGAATTGCGCCCGGAAGTCTTCCATCAGGCTGGCAAAGATCACGGTGAAGTCACCGCCGCGCGTTATCGCGAAGCCGGTGTCGAGGCGAACGTACAGCCCTTCATCAAAGACATGGCCCACGCCTATGGCTGGGCCGACCTGGTGGTCTGCCGCTCCGGTGCGCTGACTGTCAGTGAACTGGCTGCCGCCGGTCTGCCGTCCTTGCTGGTGCCTTTGCCCCACGCGATCGACGATCACCAGACCCGCAACGCCGAATATTTGGCCGGGGAGGGCGCTGCCTTCCTGCTGCCGCAAAGAACGACTGGCGCCGCCGATTTGGCCGCACGCCTGACTGAGGTTTTGATGCAACCGGAACGACTCAATAGCATGGCGAGCACCGCAAGCCGCCTGGCCAAACCTGACGCAACCCGCACCGTGGTCGATATCTGCCTGGAGGTGGCCCATGGTTGAGAATCAGAAAGCCATGCCACAACCGGAAATGCGCCGCATCCGTCGTATCCACTTCGTTGGTATCGGTGGCGTGGGCATGTGCGGCATCGCTGAAGTGTTGCTGAACCTGGGCTACCAGGTGTCCGGCTCCGACTTGAAAGAGTCGCCGGTCACCGACCGCCTGAAGACCTTCGGTGCACAGATCTATATCGGCCATCGCGCCGAGAACGCCGCTGAAGCCGATGTGCTGGTGGTGTCCAGCGCCGTGAACACCTCCAACCCGGAAGTGGCCACCGCCCTTGAGCGCCGCATTCCCGTGGTGCCGCGCGCCGAGATGCTGGCTGAGTTGATGCGTTATCGCCACGGCATCGCCGTCGCCGGTACCCACGGCAAAACCACCACCACCAGCCTGATCGCCTCGGTGTTCGCGGCCGGTGGCCTGGACCCGACGTTCGTCATTGGTGGCCGCCTGAATGCAGCCGGCACCAATGCACAACTGGGCACCAGCCGTTACCTGATCGCCGAAGCCGATGAAAGCGACGCGAGCTTCCTGCACCTGCAACCACTGGTCGCCGTCGTCACCAATATCGACGAAGACCACATGGCAACGTACGACGGTGACTTCAACAAATTGAAGAAAACCTTCGTCGAGTTCTTGCACAACCTGCCGTTCTACGGTCTGGCCGTGGTCTGCCTGGACGATCCGGTGGTGCGCGAAATCCTGCCACTGGTCAAGCGTCCGACCGTGACCTACGGCTTCAGCGAAGACGCCGACGTGCGCGCCATCAATGTGCGCCAGGAAGGCATGCAAACCTTCTTCACCGTGCTGCGTCCCGACCGCGAGCCGCTGGATGTGTCGGTGAACATGCCCGGCAACCACAACGTGCTGAATTCCCTGGCGACCATTTGCATCGCCACCGACGAAGGCGTCAGCGATGAAGCCATCGTCGAAGGCCTGTCGCGCTTTGCCGGCGTGGGCCGTCGCTTCCAGGTCTACGGCCAGTTGCCGGTAGAAGGCGGCGACGTGATGCTGGTGGACGACTACGGTCACCACCCGACCGAAGTCGCTGCCGTGATCAAGGCCGTGCGCGGTGGCTGGCCGGAGCGCCGCCTGGTGATGGTCTACCAGCCGCACCGCTATAGCCGTACCCGCGACCTGTACGACGATTTCGTCAATGTATTGGCCGACGCCAACGTGCTGCTGTTGATGGAGGTGTACCCGGCCGGTGAAGAACCGATCCCGGGCGCCGACAGCCGCAAGCTGTGCAACAGCATCCGTCAGCGTGGCCAGTTGGACCCGATCTACATCGAGCGTGGTGTGGACCTGGCGCCGATCGTCAAGCCGCTGCTGCGGGCCGGTGACATTTTGCTGTGCCAGGGCGCCGGTGATATCGGTGGTCTTGCGCCTAAGTTGCTGGCGAGCCCGCTGTTTGCTGCTGCGAAGGGGAAGTCGAAATGATCAACGACTACGGCTCCCTGTTTTCCACAATCGCACCCGCAGACTTCGGCCGCGTCGCGGTGTTGTTCGGCGGTAAAAGCGCTGAGCGCGAAGTGTCGCTCAAGTCGGGCAACGCTGTGCTCGAAGCCCTGCAAAGCGCCGGGGTGAATGCGTTCGGCATCGACGTGGGCGATGATTTCCTCGCTCGCCTTATGGCCGAGAAGATCGACCGCGCCTTCATCATCCTCCACGGCCGTGGCGGTGAAGACGGCAGCATGCAAGGCCTGTTGGAGTGCGCTGGCATCCCTTACACCGGCAGCGGCATCCTCGCGTCGGCATTGGCCATGGACAAGTTGCGCACCAAGCAGGTGTGGCACAGCCTGGGCATTCCCACCCCGCGTCACAGCGTTCTGTGCAGCGAAGACGATTGTATTTCTGCAGCCAAGGAACTGGGCCTGCCTTTGATCGTCAAACCTGCCCATGAAGGCTCCAGTATCGGCATGGCTAAAGTGAACTCGGCCGCCGAATTGATCGACGCATGGAAAGCGGCAAGTACCTACGATTCGCAAGTGTTGGTGGAACAGTGGATCCAGGGTCCCGAGTACACCATCGCCACCCTGCGTGGCCAGGTATTGCCGCCTATCGCATTGGGCACGCCCCACACCTTTTACGACTACGACGCCAAGTACCTGGCTTCCGATACCCAGTACCGGATCCCGTGCGGCCTTGACGCAAGCAAAGAACAGGAATTGATGGACCTCACGGCGAAAGCCTGTGAGGCGCTGGGTATCGCCGGTTGGGCGCGGGCAGACGTGATGCAGGATGACCAAGGGAATTTCTGGTTCCTGGAAGTCAACACCGCACCGGGCATGACCGACCACAGCCTGGTTCCCATGGCAGCCCGTGCGGCCGGTCTGGACTTCCAGCAGTTGGTGCTGGCGATCCTGGCCGACAGCATTGAGCCAAGAGGCTAAGGACATGAAAGGCGCATCGCTTCGTCATCAGCCCCCCCAAGCACCGAGCCGCAAGCCGGTGCCACGGGGTGCCAGCCGAATGGTGGCTAAAGAGCCGATGTCGGCGCGCCTGCCGAAAGCCAACTTTGGTTTCCTCAAAGCGCTGTTCTGGCCGGTGTTGCTGGTGGTGCTGGGTTTCGGAACCTACGAAGGCGCGCAGCGTCTGTTGCCGTATGCCGACCGGCCGATCACCAAGATCAGCGTGCAGGGCGACTTGAGCTACATCAGCCAGCAAGCGGTACAGCAGCGCATCGGCCCGTACCTGGCGGCGAGCTTCTTTACCATCGACCTGGCCGGTATGCGCTCGGAGCTGGAGCAGATGCCGTGGATCGCGCACGCCGAAGTCCGCCGCGTATGGCCTGACCAGGTGACGATCCGCCTGGAAGAACAACTGCCCGTGGCCCGTTGGGGCGACGAAGCGCTGTTGAACAACCAGGGCCAGGCGTTCACCCCGCGTGAGCTGGCCAACTATGAGCACCTGCCGCAGCTGTTCGGGCCGCAGCGGGCGCAGCAACAAGTGATGCAGCAGTACCAGGCCTTGAGCCAGATGCTGCGTCCCATGGGCTTCTCCATTGCACGCCTGGAACTGCGTGAACGGGGTAGCTGGTTTTTGACGACCGGGGCAGGCAGTTCCGGCCCGGGCATCCAGTTGTTGCTGGGACGCGACCGCTTGGTGGAAAAGATGCGCCGCTTCATTGCCATCTATGACAAGACCTTGAAAGAACAGATTACGAACATTGCGAGCGTCGACCTGCGTTACGCCAACGGCCTGGCCGTCGGCTGGCGTGAACCGGCAGCGCCCACGGCAGCGCAACCCGCTGTCGCGAAGAATTAAGAAGAGGCAGGACCCATGGCAAACGTGCAAAGCGGCAAAATGATCGTCGGTCTCGACATTGGCACCTCCAAAGTGGTGGCGCTGGTGGGCGAGGTCGGGGAAGACGGCGTTATCGAAATCGTCGGTATTGGCACGCATCCGTCCCGGGGCCTGAAGAAGGGCGTGGTGGTGAACATCGAGTCCACCGTGCAATCGATCCAGCGCGCCATCGAAGAAGCGCAGCTGATGGCCGGTTGCCGGATCCACTCGGCGTTCGTTGGCGTGGCGGGCAACCATATCCGCAGCCTGAATTCCCACGGCATCGTGGCGATCCGCGACCGCGAAGTCAGCTCCGCCGACCTTGAACGCGTGCTCGACGCCGCCCAGGCCGTGGCGATCCCGGCTGACCAGCGCGTGCTGCACACGCTGCCGCAGGATTACGTGATCGACAACCAGGAAGGCGTTCGTGAGCCCCTGGGCATGTCGGGCGTACGCCTGGAAGCCAAGGTCCACGTGGTGACCTGCGCCGTCAACGCCGCACAGAACATTGAAAAGTGCGTGCGCCGCTGCGGCCTGGAAATCGACGACATCATTCTTGAGCAACTGGCTTCGGCCTACTCGGTACTGACCGACGACGAAAAAGAACTGGGCGTATGCCTGGTCGACATCGGCGGCGGCACCACCGACATCGCGATCTTCACCGAGGGTGCGATCCGTCACACCGCCGTGATCCCGATTGCCGGTGACCAGGTGACCAACGACATCGCCATGGCGCTGCGTACGCCGACCCAGTACGCCGAAGAAATCAAGATTCGCTACGCCTGCGCCCTGGCCAAGCTGGCCGGTGCCGGCGAGACCATCAAGGTGCCGAGCGTGGGCGACCGTCCACCGCGCGAACTGTCGCGCCAGGCCCTGGCCGAAGTGGTCGAGCCGCGCTACGACGAACTGTTCACCCTGATCCAGGCTGAACTGCGCCGCAGCGGCTACGAAGATCTGATCCCGGCCGGCATCGTGCTGACCGGTGGCACCTCGAAGATGGAAGGCGCGGTCGAACTGGCCGAGGAAATCTTCCACATGCCCGTCCGCCTGGGCGTGCCCCATGGCGTCAAAGGCCTGGGCGACGTGGTGCGCAACCCGATTTACTCCACCGGTGTGGGCTTGCTGTTGTACGGGCTGCAAAAGCAGACCGACGGCATTTCCCTGTCGGGCCCGAGCAACCGTGACAGCTACCGCAGCGATGACGAGGCGAAAGCGCCGTTGTTCGAGCGGTTGCAGGCATGGGTCAAAGGCAATTTTTAAAGATTTACCGCGACACCGTTGTAAGCAGTAGGCGAAAAAACTAGAGAAATGAAAGGAGAGGGAACATGTTCGAACTCGTAGACAACATCCCCGCAAGCCCGGTTATCAAAGTAATCGGTGTCGGCGGTGGCGGCGGCAACGCTGTCAACCACATGGTCAAGAGCAACATTGAAGGCGTTGAATTCATCTGCGCCAACACTGATGCCCAGGCGCTGAAAAGCATCGGCGCGCGGACCATCCTGCAATTGGGCACAGCCGTGACCAAGGGCCTCGGTGCTGGCGCCAATCCGGAAGTCGGCCGTCAAGCCGCCCTGGAAGACCGCGAGCGTATTGCCGAAGTGCTGCAAGGCACCAACATGGTGTTCATCACCACCGGCATGGGCGGCGGTACCGGTACTGGTGCTGCGCCGATCATCGCCGAAGTGGCCAAGGAAATGGGCATTCTGACGGTCGCTGTCGTGACCCGTCCGTTCCCGTTCGAAGGTCGCAAGCGCATGCAGATCGCCGACGAAGGCATCCGCCTGCTGTCTGAAAGCGTCGACTCGTTGATCACCATCCCCAACGAGAAGCTGCTGACCATCCTGGGCAAGGACGCCAGCCTGCTGTCCGCCTTCGCCAAGGCTGACGATGTACTGGCCGGTGCCGTTCGCGGTATCTCCGACATCATCAAGCGTCCAGGCATGATCAACGTCGACTTTGCCGACGTACGTACCGTGATGAGCGAAATGGGCATGGCGATGATGGGCACTGGCTGCGCCAGCGGTCCGAACCGTGCGCGTGAAGCCACTGAAGCGGCCATCCGCAACCCGTTGCTGGAAGACGTGAACCTGCAAGGTGCACGCGGCATCCTGGTGAACATCACCGCCGGTCCTGACCTGTCCCTGGGTGAGTACTCCGACGTGGGTAGCATCATCGAAGCCTTCGCTTCCGAACACGCGATGGTCAAAGTCGGCACCGTGATCGATCCGGACATGCGCGACGAGCTGCATGTGACCGTGGTTGCGACCGGCCTGGGTGCAAAAATCGAGAAGCCTGTGAAGGTGATCGACAACACCCTGCACAACGCCCAAGCCAACCACGCCAGCCAAGCGGCTGCCGCTCCAGCGCCTTCGCGCCAGGAACTGCCGTCGGTGAACTACCGTGATCTGGACCGTCCGACCGTGATGCGCAACCAGGCTCAGGCCGGTGCTGCGGCGTCCCGTAGCCCGAATCCGCAAGATGATCTGGACTACCTGGACATCCCGGCATTCCTGCGTCGTCAGGCCGATTAATGGAATGTATCAGGGCTATGAAGGTGATTGGTGTTCAGCAAAGGTCTGGTCTGCTATTATCGCCAGCCTTTGTTGATACCAGTTCGCAATTTGCGCTCAAGCGGTCCAAGCCATGATTAAACAACGCACCCTGAAGAATATTATCCGTGCCACAGGTGTAGGTCTGCACTCCGGGGAGAAGGTATACCTGACCCTCAAGCCCGCACCTGTCGACACCGGCATCGTGTTTGTTCGTGCCGACCTGGACCCTGTGGTGCAGATTCCTGCTCGCGCGGAAAACGTTGGCGAAACCACGATGTCGACCACATTGGTCAACGGTGACGTCAAAGTGGACACGGTGGAGCACTTGCTCTCGGCCATGGCTGGCCTGGGCATCGATAACGCCTACGTCGAGCTCTCCGCGTCCGAAGTCCCGATCATGGATGGCAGCGCTGGACCCTTCGTATTCTTGATTCAATCTGCCGGCCTGGAAGAACAGGACGCAGCCAAGAAGTTCATTCGCATTCTGCGGGAAGTGACAGTAGAAGACGGCGACAAGCGCGCCACCTTCGTCCCGTTCGAAGGCTTTAAAGTGAGCTTTGAGATCGATTTCGATCACCCGGTATTCCGTGACCGCACCCAAAGTGCAAGCGTGGATTTTTCCAGCACTTCGTTCGTAAAAGAAGTCAGCCGCGCCCGTACCTTTGGTTTCATGAGTGACATCGAGTACCTGCGCAAGCACAACCTCGCACTCGGCGGCAGCGTTGAAAACGCCATTGTGGTCGACGCGGATGGTGTACTGAACGAAGACGGCCTTCGCTACGAAGACGAATTCGTGAAGCACAAGATCCTCGATGCAATCGGTGACCTCTACCTGCTGGGCAATAGCCTGATAGGCGAGTTCAAAGGCTTCAAGTCGGGCCACGCCCTTAACAACCAGCTGCTGCGCAAGTTGATTGAGCAGACAGATGCTTGGGAAGTCGTGACCTTCGAAGATGCCAGCACCGCACCGATCTCTTACATGCGTCCCGTTGCGGCGGTGTAAGTAACAACTCTCTTTCTTTAGTTTTGAAAGGCTGCCTTCGGGTGGCCTTTTTTTATGCCTGGTTATTCGCATCCACAATACGGTTACGCCCGGTGTGCTTGGCCTCGTACAGCGCCTGATCCGCACTCAGCAACAACGCCTCCAGCGACTGACGGCTGCGCTTGTCCCAAGTGCTCATGCCGATGCTCACCGTAATCGGCTGTTCATCTCCTCCCACCCTCGGCAAGTGCTCGATACCGCTGCGGATATGCTCGGCAATCACCCAGGCGCCCTTGGCATCGGTCACCGGCAGCACCACCGCAAACTCTTCGCCGCCATAGCGCGCGGCCAGGTCGGCCGGGCGGCGGATATTGGTACCGATCACCTGGGCGACGGTGCGCAACGCCTCATCGCCGCCGTGATGGCCGTGGCGGTCGTTGAACGCCTTGAAGTGGTCCACATCGATCATCAGCACCGTCAGCGGCTCGGTCGAACGTTGCGCGCGATCCCATTCCAGGCGCAGGCGTTCGTCCAGGATACGGCGGTTGGCCAGGCCGGTGAGGGCGTCGGTGGCTGCCAGTTCTGACAGCACGCGTTCGGTGCGATAACGGCGGCGCAATTCCCGGCGCAGCATCCAGGTCAGCCAGAGCAAGCCGACACAGAGGATGCCGGTGGCACTGCTGACCAGCAGCGCGGCGCGTTGCCAGGGCGCAAATACGTCATCGGCGGAGAGCGCCACCACCACAATCAGCGGCAACTCACCGACGTTGCTGAACGTATACAGGCGTTCCTGGCCGGAAAGGGCGGAGATCGCCCGGAAACTCCCTTCGCCCTCGCGCAGCATGCGTTTGAAGTTGGGGCGATCGCTCAGGTCTTTGTCGATCATGTCGCGTTCCAGCAACGGCTGCTGGGCCAGGAGGATTCCGTGGGTATTCAGCAGATTGACAGAGCTGCCATTGCCGATGGCCAGGCGGTTGAACAGTTGATCGAAATACGCCAAGCGCATGGTCGCCACGGCCACACCGGCAAACTCACCGTTGGGGCCGGACACCCGGCGGCTGAATGCAATGCGCCACACCTGGTCGCAGGCACAGTGGATCTTGAATGGGCGACTGATGAACAACCCGGCCTGGGATGTACGTTGATGGGCCTGGAAGTAATCGCGATTGGCAAAGTTGCGCGGCGTCGGCCACAGCGTCGAAGAGTCGGCAATCACCGCACCGTTGGCGTCCAGTAACAGCACTTCACCTTTGAAGGGGGCCGCTGTGGATTGATCAAACTGCACCAGATGCCGGATGTCCGGCGAAACCTGACTCAAGTCCTGCCGCGTAGTGGCGGCGATAAGCCCTTGCAGCGCCAAGTCGTAGAGTTCGACGTTGCGCAGCACATCGGCATTGATCAGTTGGGTGATGTTGCTGGTGGCGCGCTTGGCGGCCTGCAAGGTGCTGGCATGTTCGCGGATCAGCAGCGCCGCGACGATCACCACGATCAGGACGACAGTGAGGCCACTGCCCAGCATCAGAAACAGCTCCGGGCGTGCCGGCAGGGTGCGAGAACTGGATTGACTCATCGGGCAGACTTCAGCGGTGAGGATGCTGGCAGTTTAGTTCTACCCGATGAAAATTAAATACGTGGTTAAAAAGAAAGATCTGTCCGTCAGAACACGTTGATCGGGTAATCGACGATCACCCGGTATTCATCCACGTCGCGATCCACCGCCGAGTAGCCGTTACTGCCGCGATTGGTCGCCCATTGCAGGCGCACGGCCAAGTCCTTGGCCTTGCCGCCCTGTACCACGTACTTGAGGTCGATATCCCGTTCCCAGTGCTTGGCATCTTTGCCATCGGCGCTGTACCAGGCGCTGTAGCCACGGCTTTGCGGGTCGACCTTGGTCAGGTCAGTCTTACCGCTGATGTAGGACACGGCCGAGGTCAAGCCGGGCATGCCGAGGCCGGCGAAGTCGTAGGCGTACTTCAGCTTCCACGAGCGTTCGTTGGGGCCATTGAAATCGGAATACTGCTGGGAATTATCCAGGTAGATGCTGTCGCCCTGGGCAATGTAGTCGAACGGCGTGTTTCCGTTGACTCGCTGGTAGGTGGCTGTGACGCTGTGGTTTCCCACGCCGACGGTGAAGTGCAGGCTGTAGGTGTTGTTGTCGATATCCCCGAGCAGGGACTGACCGGTGTCCTGGGTGTGGTAGTAGTGCAGGCCCGGGTTGAGGCTGATCAGGTCATTCAGCGCGTAGGTGTAGTCCAGGTCGTAGTAGTACTGGTTCCACACGTTCTTGAGTTCGGAGGCATAGAGGTTGCTGGTCAGCCCTTCAATGCCGCTGAACGACACACCGGCCCCAGTTCATGTGCTGGCTGTCGGTGTTGTTTGGCAGAGCGCCGTAGCTGGTGCCGATGCGGCGATGCCCGCTCTGGTTGTAGAGCTTGGTGAAACTGGCCTGGCCGCCTTCGAACATCCAGCCGTCGAAGCTATGGTTGGTCAGGCTCACGCCGCGAAAGGTCTGCGGCAGCATACGGGTCATGCCGCCGGCGATCACCGGGTTGTTGAGGAACAGGTCGCCGGCTTTCAACTCGGTATCGAACCCACGCATTTTCAAGGTGCCGCCGGCCGTCGAGAACGAGCCAGGCGCCTTGCCGTTGCCACTGCCGTAAGGAAGGATGCTGGATCCGTCGGTGCCGCCACCGCCGTCCAGCTTGAGGCCGAGCATGGCGTGGGCGTCCAGGCCGAAACCGAGGGTGCCTTGGGTGTAGCCGGATTCGAAGGTGCCGAGAAAGCCCTGGCCCCATTCCTTGCTGTCGTCGGTGTGAATGTCGCGACGGTCGCGGTTCATGTAGTAGTTGCGGGTGTTGATATTGAGGTGGGCGCCTTCGACGAAACCGTCGGCGGGGGTGGTGTCTGCCGCGTGGGCAAGGGGGGCAATCGTTGCTGCAATCGCGAGGAATAACGGGGTGAACGTCAGCGAGTTCTTCACCGGTGGAGCTCCTTTGGTCTATCGGAAACGGCCAATGTCGTTGGGTGTGCCTGGCCTTTTTTACGGCAAAAAAAAGCCGCTGAAGTCAGCGGCTTTAAGACAGATTCCCAGTGTAGAGCCCTGGAAAAAAGTCGAGGGAAATTCGGGTAAGCGGAGACTGCCTTTGCCGTCGCGCTCATCGATGCGTCAAATTAACGCAGGCGAGCGGTACGATACAGAGTGTAACAAGATAATGACTGTTGCCCAAATCGCAACAGTCAGAGGTTAGACCGGCAGGGTGATGCCAAACGTATTCCCGCCACCCTCGCTGCGCACGAACACATCACCGCCGTGCATCAAGGCAATCGCCTTGACGATGGCCAGTCCCAGGCCGTGATTGGCCCCGCTGTTGCTGCGCGACGCGTCCACTCGATAGAAGCGTTCGAACAGGCGCGGCAGATGTTCGCTGGCAATCGCGTCACCGGGGTTGGTCACGCCGATTGCCACCTGGTGCTCCTGCACCTCGATGTTTACAACGATGACCTGTCCGGGTGCGGTGTGTTGTACCGCATTGCTCAGCAGGTTGATCAAGGCACGGCGAAGGTGGGCTTTTTCGATCTGCACCGTGGCATCGCCGCGTACCTGCACCTCGACTTGCGCGTCTTCGAGGATGAAGTCCAGGTAGTCGAGGGTGGTCGCCACTTCATCGGCCAGGGAGCTTTCGATCAGCTTGGTGGCCTTGCTGCCCTGGTCGGCGCTGGCGAGGAACAGCATGTCATTGATGATCGAACGCAGCCGCTCCAGTTCTTCGAGATTGGATTGCAGCACTTCGAAGTAATGCTCGGCCGACCGTCCTCGGGTCAGGGCCACCTGGGTCTGGCCGATCAGGTTGGTCAGCGGCGAGCGCAGTTCATGGGCCACGTCGGCGTTGAACGACTCCAGGCGCGAATAGGCCTGCTCGACGCGATCCAGGGTGGAGTTGAACGAGTTGACGAACTGGCTCAGTTCCGGCGGCAACGGTGACAGCTGCAGACGACCGGAGAGCTTGGGTGGTGCGAGTTTCTGCGCCTCATCCGAGAGTTTGCCCAACGGCTTGAGGCCGATGCGCGCGACCCAGAAACCCAATAACGAAGCGAGTACCACGCCGACCAATGCGAGGCTGACCAACGCGACCAACAGGTGGTGCTGGGTGGCTCGGAAATTCTCGGTATCGATGGCGATCATGAAACGCAGCGGCGGGCGCTGATCCTTGGCCGGGAACTGGCTCACCAGCACCTTGAACGGGTATTTGCGCCCCGGCAAGCGCAAGTCGCGCTTGCCCGTCGGCCCCTCGGCAAAGGCGCGGATCTGCGCATCGGGGTTGCCGTATTCGTAGTTCGGATCACTGCTTACCACCCAGAAACGGATGCGTTTGTCTTCCTCGCCCAGCAACTTGAGCTTGGCTTGCATCTTCACCCAATGGTCCGGCGTGCCGAAGCGGTTGACCGAAGACTCCAACACGCTATAGCGCGCATCCAACTCGGCGCCCGGCAACAAACCCAGGCTGCGGTCCACCTGCTGATACAGCGCGCCGCCGATCAACAGGAAGATCAACGCCGCTACCAGCGTGAACAGGCTGCTGAGGCGCAGGGCGATGGAGTTAGCCGACACTACGACTCTCCAGCACATACCCCATGCCCCGGATGGTGTGCAGCAGTTTGGTGTCAAACGGCCCATCGAGCTTGGCGCGCAGGCGCTTGATCGCCACTTCCACCACGTTGGCGTCGCTGTCGAAATTGATGTCCCAGACCATTTCCGCAATCGCGGTCTTGGACAGGATTTCGCCTTGGCGCCGCGCCAATACGCTGAGCAGCGAGAACTCCTTGGCAGTCAGGTCCAGGCGCAGGCCGTTGCGGCTGGCCTTGCGGCTGATCAGGTCGATCCACAGGTCCGCGACGGTCACCTGCACCGGTTCATGCCCACCGCTTCGGCGGGTCAGGGCTTGCAGGCGGGCCACCAGTTCCAGGAAGGAAAACGGCTTGCCCAGGTAGTCGTCGGCGCCCTCGCGCAGGCCACGGATGCGGTCTTCGACGCGTTCGCGGGCAGTCAGCATGATCACCGGTGTCTGCTTGCGCGCACGCAGCGCTCGCAACACGCCAAAGCCATCGAGGCCGGGCAGCATCACGTCGAGCACGATTACCGCGTAGTCGTTTTCCAGCGCAAGGTGCAAGCCTTCGACGCCTTCGCGCGCCACGTCGACGGTGTAGCCTTGCTCTGTCAGGCCGCGATGCAGGTAATCCGCGGTTTTTTCTTCATCTTCAATAATCAGGACGCGCATGAGCCTTTTGCTCCAGGCCGGGGCCTCAGCCTCATTGTGTGGCCGCCAACGCAGGCGTTGGTTTGGGCTTGTGGAAAAACTTCTCAAGGTACAAGTATATGACCGGCGTGGTGAACAGCGTCAGCGCCTGGCTCACCAGCAGGCCGCCGACCACCGAGATACCCAGCGGCTGGCGCAGTTCCGCACCGGCGCCATAGCCGAGCATCAGGGGCAGGGCGCCGAGCAATGCGGCCAATGAGGTCATGATGATCGGCCGGAACCGTGTGATACATGCTTCGAAGATCGCATCATGGGGCGACAGCCCCCGTGTGCGCTGGGCGTCCAGGGCGAAGTCGATCAGCAGGATACCGTTCTTCTTGACGATACCGATCAACAGCACCAGGCCGATCAGCGCCATGATCGAGAAGTCCTGGCCCAACAGCCACAACATGATCAGGGCGCCCAGGCCGGCAGAGGGCAACGTCGAGATGATCGTCAGCGGGTGCACGAAGCTTTCATACAGCACACCGAGAATGATGTAGACCGCCACCAGCGCCGCGAGGATCAACCAGGGTTGGCTGGCCAGCGAACTCTGGAACGCCTGCGCCGCCCCCTGGAAGTTGCCGATGATCGAGGCGGGCATGCCGATTTCGTTTTTCGCCTGGTTGAGCAGGATCACCGCGTCGCCCAACGCCACACCGGGCGCCAGGTTGAACGACAGGTTGGCGGCCGGGAACATGCCGTCGTGACTGATGGACAAAGGCCCGACCGTAGGCGCATCGACGCTGGCGACCGCCGACAACGGCACCATTTCATTGGTCAGCGGCGAACGTAGGTAGAAGTAATTCAGGCTTTCGGCCTTGCCGCGCTGCTGCGTGTCCAGTTCCAGCACCACCTGGTACTGGTTGATTTCGGTCTGGAACTCATTGACCTGGCGTTGGCCGAAGGCGTCGTAAAGTGCCTGGTCGACGTCGGTGGCGGTCAGGCCGAAACGTGCGGCGGCGCGGCGGTCGATGGTGATGTGGGTAATGCTGCCGCCCAGTTGCAGGTCGTTGGAGATATCGCGGAACGCGGGTATGGAGCGCAATTTCTCGGTCAGGCGCTGGGTCCAGGTATTCAGCGTCGCGCCGTCGTTACTCTTGAGTACGTACTGGTATTGGCTACGGCTGGGGCCCGAGCTTAGGTTGATGTCCTGGCCCGCACGCAGGTACAGCACGATGCCCGGCACTTTGGCCAGCTTGGGGCGGATGCGATCGATGAATTGGCTGGCGGACACATCCCGGTCGCCTCGGGGAACAAGGGAAATCCAGAAGCGACCGTTGGCGATGGTCTGGTTGCTACCGGTCACGCCGACGGAATGGGAGAACGCGCGCACAGCCGGATCAGCCTTCATGATCTCAGCCAGCGCCTTGTGCTTTTCGACCATGTCCGGGTAAGACACGTCCGCAGCCGCCTCGCTGGTGCCGAGGATGAAACCGGTGTCTTGTACCGGGAAGAATCCCTTGGGGATAAACACATAGCCGGCCACGGCCAGCGCCAGGGTCAGCATGAAAATGCCGGCCATGGTGCGTTGGTGGGCCAGGGCGCGGCGCAGGGTTCTTTCGTAGGCTGCCAGCAGCCTTTCACCAAAGCCGGGTTTGTCATGGGGACGATGGCTGGGCGCATTCATGAACAATGCGGCCAGGGTCGGCGCGAGTGTCAGGGACACCACCACGGAAATCAGGATGGTCGAGGTGGCGGTCAAGGCAAACTCCTTGAACAGCCTGCCGACCACGCCGCCCATGAACAGCAGCGGGATGAACGCCGCCACCAGGGACACGCTGATGGACACCACCGTAAAGCCAATTTCGCTGGAGCCCTTGATTGCCGCCTCGCGTTTGTCCAGCCCTGTCTCAAGGTGGCGATGGATGTTCTCCACCACCACAATCGCATCGTCCACCACAAACCCCACGGCCACCACGATGGCGACCAGGGTCAGGTTGTTCAGGCTGAAGCCCATCACATACATCAAGGCAAAACTGGCGATCAACGACACGCCCAGTACGCTGGACACAATCACGGTTGCCGACCACTGGCGCAGGAAAATCGCCATGACGCCGATCACCAGCAACACGGCGATCAGCAGAGTCATTTCCACTTCGTGCAGCGAGGCGCGGATGGTGGTGGTGCGGTCCATCAACACGCTGACCTGCACCGAGGCCGGCAGCATGGCCTCCAGGCGCGGCAGTTCGGGCCTGGATGCGCTCCACGGTCTCGACAATGTTGGCGCCGGGCTGGCGGGTGATCACCAGGTTGACGCCGGGTGTGTCCACGGCCCAGGCCTGAACGTAGGCGTTTTCCGAACCATCAACCACCTTGGCCACGTCGCGCAGTTGAACGGGGGCGCCGTTCTTGTAGGAAACGATCAGGTCGCCGTATTCATCCGGGTGGAACAGTTGGTCGTTGGTTGCCAGGGTGGACACGCTGTTCTTGCCATACAACGCACCTTTTGCCAGGTTCAGGCTCGATTGCTGGATCGCCAGGCGGATGTCGGCCAGGGTCAAGCCGATGGCGGCGAGCTTGTCGGGAGACGCTTGCACGCGAATCGCCGGGCGTTGCTGGCCGGTAATGTTGATCTGGCCGACGCCGTCGATCTGGCTGATCTGCCGGGCCAGCAGGGTTTCCACCAGATCGCTCAGTTCGGTGCCGGGCATGTCATGGGAGCTGACACTGACGATCAGCACCGGGCTGTCTGCCGGGTTGACCTTACGCCAGGTCGGCAGACTCGGCATGTCACTCGGCAGTTTGCCGGCGGCGGTGTTGATGGCGGCCTGCACTTCCTGCGCAGCGGTGTCGATGCTCTTATCGAGGGTAAATTGCAGGGTCAGCAAGGTGGAGCCCAAAGCACTGCTGGACGTCATCTGGGTCATGCCGGGGATGGCGCTGAACTGCACCTCCAGCGGGGTCGCAATCGACGATGCCATGGTGTCGGGGCTGGCGCCGGGCAGTTGCGCGGTCACTTGGATCGTCGGAAATTCGGCTTCCGGCAACGGGGCGATAGGCAGCTTGGGAAAGGCAATCAGTCCGAGCAGCACCAGGGCGAAGGTCAGCAACAGGGTGGCGACCGGACGGTCGATGCACCAGGCGGAAATCGAGCCCCGCGATGTCGTCATGGCTGCACCTTGGCGTCAGCGGTCTGGATCGCCTGGGGTGGCTCCTTGAGAATTTCGACCTTGGCGCCGGCCTTGAGCCGCGACTGGCCATCGCTGACCAGCACATCGCCGACCTGAACACCTTTGAGGATATTGCGGTCGCTGTCCTGATACACCACTTGCACCGGCACGATGTCGACCTTGTCGCCGTTGACGCGGTACACGAAGTGCGAGTCCAGGCCGCGTTGCACAACGCTGGGCGGCACTGCCAGGGCGTTGCGGTCGAGGGCGGTCTGGATCTTGATCGTCACCAGCTGGCCCGGCCAGAGTTTCTGCGTGCTGTTGCTGAATTCGGCCTTGGCGCGGATGGTGCCGGTGGTGCCGCTGATCTGGTTGTCGATCAGGCTCAAGCGGCCTTGGCCCAGCAGGTCGGAGTTTTCACTTTCGGTATCGGCACCGAGGTAGGCGTCCACGCGTGCGGGATAAGCGGCCGCGATCAGGCCCTGCAATGTCGGTAGCATCTGTTGCGGCAGAGAGAATTCGATGGCAATCGGGTCGATCTGGGTGACCGAGAACAGCCCCTGGGCATCGCTCATGCGCAGGAAGTTGCCTTCATCCACGCTGCGGATACCGACGCGGCCGGTGACCGGTGAGCGAATCTGCGTGTACGACAGTTGTACCTGGGCCGCGTCGATGGCGGCTTGATTACCTTGTATCGTCGCTTTCAACTGGTTGACCAGCGCCTGTTGCTGGTCATAGGTCTGCTTGGAAATGCCGTCATCGACACTCAGTTCCTTGTAGCGCTTGAGGTTGACCACGGCCACTTGCAACTGCGCCTGGCTCTCGCCCAGTTGCGCCTTGGCCTGGTCAAGGCTGGCGCGGATCGAGCGGTCATCGATGGTCGCCAATAGATCGCCAGCCTTGACCAGTTGCCCTTCCTTGACCAGCAATCGCGTGAGGATGCCGTCGATTTGCGGGCGGATGACCACGCTGTGCAACGACAGCACCGAGCCGATGCCCGTGACGTAGCGTGGCAAATCCTGTTCCACCACTTTCATCACGCGGACCGGCACGGCCGTGGAGGCGACCAGCTTGGTCTTGGCGGGCCGGGTCAGCGCCCAGGCCGCCACGGCCAGTAGGATGAGGACTCCCACGATCACTGCAGTTTTTCTTCTAGGAATGTGCATGCGGTAAGGCGCCAAGACGAAGGGAAAGAGATGGGGTGAGTATTTATAGCCTGCGGACCCGGTCAGTAAAGTGACCGCTATCTGACAGCCGCGTCAGTAAAGGCCTGACCACTCGTACGACGCAGGTCAAAGATTTGCGTTGCGCAGGTATACTTCCTACATACGTGGCCCTTAATGTGTGCCCGCATCACTTCCTGCACGCCCCGGAGCTTTCATGACATCCCCGACACAATCCCCTGTTGAAGCGACCGATCTCGTCGATTCGGCCAGCGCCGATGGCGTTGAAAAAGCCGAGATCCCGGCGTTCAAGTTTCCTTTCAAGCCGGGTGAGCTGGAGGGGAGCAAGAATAACGCCCAGCCCTGGTACAAGAACGGCGCCAAGAACGGTCATACCAAGACTCCAGGCATGGCACCGCCGGGCACTCGCCGCTCCATGGGTAAACGTTAAGAATAATTCGCTGAAATGTTTCACGGACGTTGCCTACGCTGATCGCCGAACTTTCTGCTTGTAGGCCTGCGATCCTTTCTTGAAAGCTTGCACAGTTTCTGTCCAGCCCTGATTTTTTACCCGGCTGGGCAGGAGGGAGCTCTTTCCGGAAAAGGACGTATCCTGTGGCCTTTGTACGCCTGTGTGTAGCGCTTGCCCTGTTACTTGCAGTGGATGCCGTCGCGGGCCTGGATCAACCGCGACGTGAAATCCGTTTCGCCGTCGCCGCTCTATTTCCGCCTTTCCAGAGCCGCAATCCGCAAGGGCAGTTGGTCGGCCTGAATATCGAGTTGGGAAATGCCCTTTGCCAGCAGTTGAATGTGCGCTGTACCTGGGTCGACCAGGTGCTGGTGGAGAACTTCACAGACCTTGAAGCCCGCCAATTCGACGCAATCATGGGGATCGCGCCAACCACGAAGCGGCGGCGCTGGGTGAGTTTCACCGATATCCTCTATCCCTTCACGACACGGCTGGTGGCACGCCGAGACTCAGGGCTGACGCCAACCACAACGTCCCTCAAAGGCAAGCGAGTCGGTGTATTGCTGGGCAGTAATCGCGAAGCCTTCGTTCGGACTCAATGGGCCGGAAAAGGGGTGATCATCAAAAGCTTCTGGCTCAACGACGAATTGATCCGCAGCCTGGTGGCAGGCGATATCGATGCAACCTTGCAGGGCACCGTCGAAATGCGCAGCGCGTTGCTCGACACTGTAGTCGGCGAGGATTTCGACTTCATGGGCGCCGCCGTATCCGCCGAGATGTTGGGTGATGGCGTAGCGATTGCGCTGCGCAATACCGACACGGCCTTACGCGCGGAGCTCAACCGCGCCCTCGAACAGCTCAAGCACAATGGCGAATACCAACGGATCCTTGCGCCTTATCGATTGGACCCACAATGATGGCTAATTAATTGCGCGGAACATGAGCTGGATCAGTATTTGCCCTCTCGGTGCGCTTAGAGTCGACGCCCTGCCGACTCCTCCAACAATCACGAGCGCGCTTCTCCATGAAGATCAATCTGCCGGTCACCGGTCGGAATGTGGACTTTGCCCCCGACGCCAACATCCTTTCGACCACCGACCTGACCAGCGCGATGACCTACGCCAACCAGGATTTCATCGACATCAGCGGCTATAGCCGTGACGAGTTGCTGGGCATGCCGCATAACGTGCTGCGTCACCCGGATATGCCACCCGAGGCATTTGCCCATATGTGGCAAACCCTCAAGGGCGGGCGGTCGTGGATGGGCATGGTGAAAAACCGCTGCAAGAACGGCGATCACTATTGGGTCAGCGCCTATGCCACGCCGGTCACCCGCGACGGAGCGACGGTGGAGTATCAATCGGTGCGCACCAAGCCGGATGCCCGCAGGATTGCCCTGGCAGAGCGGGCGTACGCGCGCTTGCGAGCCGGCAAGCGCCCGACGTGGCCGGCCATCGGCATGGGCATGAAACTGCTGGCGTGGGTCGCCGTCACCTGTGGTGGGACCTGGGCGCTGGGCCTGGGCTTGGTGGAATACGCGTTGCCTTGGCAATTACTGGCGCTGTTGGTGGGCTGTGCGGTCGGGGCTGTGGGTGTGCAAGTGATCCTGCGGCCCCTGGCCCAGTTGCAAGCGCGGGCGCGCCGTATCGCCGACAACCCTATAAGCCAGGCGATCTACACCGGACGCCGCGACGAGTGCGGGCAGGTCGAGTTTGCCTTGCATATGCTCGAAGCCCAGGTGGGCGCTGTGGTGGGCCGTATCGGCGATGCGTCCCAGCGCCTGTCCGGCCATGCCGCGCAATTGGTGCGGCACCTCGACAGCAGCCACGCCAGTAGCCTGGATCAGCAAACCCAGACCGACCAAGTGGCGGCGGCGATCCACCAGATGGCCGCCAGTGTGGCCGAAATGGCCAACCACGCGCAGCAGGCGTCCAAGGCTGCCGACCAGGCTGGCAGCGAAACCCGCGAAGGCCATCAGCGGGTGGATCAAAGCCGTGATGCCGTGTTGCGCCTGTCCCAGGAACTGGCGCGGGCGACTGAGGTGATTCACCAGTTGGAAAGCCACAGCGGCGAGATCAGCAGCGTGCTGGAAGTGATCCGCACGATTGCCGAGCAGACCAACCTGCTGGCGTTGAATGCCGCTATCGAGGCTGCGCGCGCGGGAGAGCAGGGGCGCGGGTTTGCCGTGGTGGCCGATGAAGTACGCGGCCTGGCCCAGCGCACCCAGCAATCGACCGATGAAATCCAGCGCATGATCAGCACCCTGCAAGGCGGCGCGCGGGATGCTGTGCAGGCCATGGCGCAAAGCAGCGAGCATGTCCAGGCCAGTGTCGAACAAGCGCAACGGGCCGCCGCCGCGCTGGACGGCATCAGCCAGCGCGTCACGCAAATCACCGCCATGAGCCAGCAGATTGCAACAGCCGTGGAGGAGCAGAGCGCGGTGAGCGAAGACATCAACCGCAATATTGTAGGCATCCGAAACGCCGGGGAGGCCACCGTCAGCGCCGGGCAGCAGAGCCAGCTCAGCTCAAGCGATGTGGCGGCGCTGGCGGAGGATTTGCGTCAGTTGGCGCGAGAGTTCTGGTCTAAGCCGCGCGTAGCGGGATAAACGCATAGTTGGCCGGCACCTCGGTGGCAATCTGCGCCCCGGCATCCAGCACCTGCTCGGCGATGTCCAGCCCCGACACATGGAACACCCATTCATTAGCCACGGACGGCTGATTCATCGCCAACTCAATCGCCTGGGCGAAGGCGCCCATGTCCGGCAAGTAAGCGGTAAAGCCATCACCCTTGAGCGCCGTGGTGCGAATGCCCAGCAAAGCGCACACCGCCTCTTTGGTCTGCACATCGTCGCGGTCGGCCTGGCGCGAGCGGCGGATCAGTTCAGCCAGTTCCTGGTCCATCAGCTCACCGCCGACGATCAGCGCCGGCCCCTGTTCCCAGGATTCTGGCGGGCAATCCTTGGCGGCGGGGTTCAACGGGATATGCGGATTGATTTCCATCGGGTAGATGCGGCACACCAATGGGCGGCGCTCATAGATGCGGCACCGGTTGTCGTCGTCAAGATTCCGGCAGCGCCCGGCGTTGTAGGCGGCAAAGGTGATTGCCACAAACGCCTCGGTATTGCCGCTGGGCACCACCACCGAACGGCGCTCGGCATGTTCGCGTTGCTGCTGGGGCAGGCCCAGGCCATTGCCCAGGAAACCTTCCACCAGAACGATGACGTTACCGCCGTCCGCCGCCCACATCCGGGCTTCTGCGAGGGTCAGGGGCACGTGGTGGTCGGAGCAGCATTTGCCGCAACCGACGCAGGAAAATTGAGTATTCATGGCGGATCTGTCACCAGGCTAGGTCAGAGGGCACGCAAGAACGGTGACGGGTTTTTACCTCTGTTCACCGATTCGCTCTCTGGAAGCAAGTTACACGCCAGTGCGTGTCAGTCCTGACTGACTAAGTCGCGTAGGACAAATGTCATCCCCGCGCTTTCATACAGCTGGCGAGCACGCCCATTGCTCTCCAGCACCTTGAGGTCCACATAGGGCTCACCGCGTTGCTTGAACACCTGGAAGCTGTGCAGCAACAGGGCACGCCCCAGCCCTTGGCCTTGGGCGCAAGGGTGAATGGAGAGGTTCTTGATAAAGGCACTGGTCCAGCATTGGGCCACGCCGAGAATGCCGTCGTTGTTGCTGACCACCAGGCACAGGGTGGGATCGAACTCGGCATCGGTGGTGAATTGGTGTCGCCAGGTTTCCAGGTTGGGCACGCGACCGCCGCCCTGTTCCTGGGTCAGGCACAACACGGCATGAATCGCTGGCGCCAGGTCGTCTCGGTAGTGGTCCAGCTGCACCCCGGCTGGCCATTGCGGGGCGGGCAGGCTGCCAGTGAGGTCGCGCCGCAGCAGTTGGAAATAATCGCTCACAGGCCTTTTTGCGCCACCGTTTGCGCGGCCACCACCAGGCACTTGGTCAGCTCTGGCGATGAGAATTTGGTAAGTACTGCGTCGGCGCCGGCCAAGCGGGCTTTTTCGCTGTTCATCGCGCTGTCCAGGGAGGTGTGCAGCAGTACATAGAGGTGTTGGAAATCCGGAGTTTCGCGCAGGGTGCGGGTCAGGGCGTAGCCGTCCATTTCCGACATTTCGATGTCCGACACCACCACATTGATCTGCTCGACCGTGCCTTGCAGCTCCAGCAACACATCGATGGCTTCCTTGGCACTGCGCGCGGTGTGGCAGGTGAGGCCGAGGTTACGCAGAGTGTGCACCGATTGCTGCAGGGCGACCTGACTGTCGTCCACCACCAGGATGCGCGCGTTGCCGAGTACTTCGGCTTCTTCCATGGTCAGGTCGGTCGGCGCCGCTTCGATGGGTGCCGGCGCGATGCCGTGGATGACTTTCTCGATATCCAGCACCTGCACCAGGCCGCCTTCCACCTGGGTGACCCCGGTGATGAACGCGCGGTTGCCGCCAGAACCATAGGGCGGCGGACGGATGTCGGTGGTCAGGCAATGCACGATCTTGCTCACCGCTTGCACGTGCAACCCTTGCTTGGAGCGGCTTACGTCGGTGACGATCAGGCAGCCGCCGTCGGGGTCTGCCAACGGCATTTCGCCGAGGGCGCGGCTCAGGTCGATCACCGCCAGCGAGTTACCGCGCAGGGTGGCGATGCCTTTGACGTGGGGGTGGGACTCCGGCAGCTTGGTCAGCGGCGGGCAGGGAATGATTTCGCTGACTTTCAGCAGGTTGATCGCCATCAGCTTGCCGCTGCGCAAGGTAAAGAGCAGAAGCGAAAGTGAGTCTGCGCGGGCTTTGGTGGTGGACATAAAAACCTTCTGTGGATCAGGGATGACGATCTATGGAAGGTTATCGACTTGAGAGGCCCATGCTTTAGGGGCATGGGCCCTTAAAGTCAGCCCTTCCACACCTGCGGGTTCACCAGGTCCTGCGGGCGTTGGCCCAGCAGGGCGCTGCGCAGGTTTTCCAGGGCGCGGTTGGCCATGGCTTCACGGGTTTCGTGGGTGGCCGAGCCGATGTGCGGCAAGGTCACGGCATTGCTCAGTTGGAACAGCGGCGACTCTGCCAGAGGCTCCTGCTCATACACATCCAGCCCGGCGCCACGGATGCGCTGGTTTTGCAGGGCTTCGATCAGCGCCGGCTCGTCGACTACCGGGCCACGGGAGATGTTGATCAGGATCGCGCTGGACTTCATCAAGCCCAGCTCGCGGGTGCTGATCAGGTGACGGGTCTTGTCGCTCAACGGCACCACCAGGCAGACGAAATCCGCCTCGGCCAGCAACTGATCGAGGCTGCGAAACTGTGCGCCCAGTTCCTGCTCCAGGGCTGGCTTGCGGCTGTTGCCGCTGTACAGGATCGGCATGTTGAAACCCAGGCGCCCACGCCGCGCCACGGCCGCACCGATGTTGCCCATGCCGACGATGCCCAGCGTTTTGCCATGCACGTCGCAACCGAATAACGGCGCGCCGACGCTGGCTTTCCACTGGCCGGCCTTGGTCCAGGCGTCCAACTCGGCCACTCGGCGGGCGCTGCTCATGAGCAGGGCGAAGGCCAGGTCAGCGGTGCTTTCGGTAAGCACGTCGGGGGTGTTGGTGAGCATGATCCCGCGTTCGTTGAAGTACGCCACATCGTAGTTGTCGTAGCCCACCGACACGCTGGACACCACTTCCAGCTTGCTCGCGCCCTGCAACTGTTCACGCCCCAGCTTGCGGCCCACGCCGATCAGGCCGTGGGCGTGGGGCAGGGCTTCATTGAATTGAGCGTTGAGGTCGCCCAGCTTGGGGTTGGGCGCGATCACCTCGAAATCCTGTTGCAGGCGTTCGATCATTTCCGGGGTGACGCGGCTGAAGGCGAGGACAGTCTTTTTCATTGCAGGCGGGCTCATCGACTACGGAAGAATGCCAAGCACGCTAACATTCCTGTTGCGGATTGTCAGTTCGCCATCCGCACGCCGCTGAGGCTGCCACTCAACTCATACGCCACCAGTTCCGCCTGGTGCGCCGCCAGAATTTCCGGCAGCGAACCGCGCAAGTATTCCACCCAGGTCTTGATCTTCGCATCCAGGTATTGGCGCGACGGATAGATGGCGTACAGGTTCAGTTCCTGGGAACGGTAGTTGGGCATCACCCGCACCAGGGTGCCGTTGCGCAGGCCTTCGATGGCCGCGTACACGGGTAACAGGCCGACGCCCATGCCGCTGGTGATCGCGGTTTTCATCGCATCGGCGGAGTTCACCAGGAACGGCGAGGTGTTGATCGCCACGCTTTCCTGGCCTTCGGGGCCGTTGAAGGTCCATTTGTCCAGCTGGATCACCGGGCTGACCAAGCGCAGGCAGGCATGGTTGAGCAAATCCTGTGGGCGCTGCGCGCAACCTTTGGCCTTGACGTAATCCGGCGAGGCACACGCGATGCTGTAAGTAATGCCCAGGCGCTGGGAGACAAAACCCGAGTCCGGCAACTCGCTGGCCAGCACGATGGAGACGTCGTAGCCCTCATCGAGCAGGTCCGGCACACGGTTGGCCAGGGTCAGGTCGAAGGTCACGTCCGGATGGGTGCGGCGGTAGCGCGCAATCGCATCAATGACGAAGTGCTGGCCGATACCGGTCATGGTGTGCACTTTCAACTGCCCGGCGGGGCGCGCGTGGGCGTCGCTGGCCTCGGCCTCGGCTTCCTCGACATAGGCCAGGATCTGTTCGCAGCGCAGCAGATAACGTTTGCCGGCCTCGGTCAGCGCGATGCGGCGGGTGGTGCGATTGAGCAAGCGGGTTTGCAGATGGGCCTCAAGGTTGGAGACCGCGCGCGACACATTGGCCGTGGTGGTATCCAGTTGCACGGCGGCGGCGGTGAAGCTGCCAGCTTCGGCCACGCAACTGAAGGCGCGCATGTTTTGCAAAGTGTCCATGGAGTGTTCTCAGGGGAGATAACAAATTGTGACAGAAAGTTACGCCGTCCAGTGATCCCTACCAACGGATTATCGCCTGAACGGTAACAAAGATTCACAGGAATACCAGCTTATCGTCCTTCATGCCGCCCCCTAGAATTGCGCCACCTACCCCGCACCACCACCTCAGGAAGTCGCCTGCCGTGCCGCGTCGCATCAACAGAGAGCTGAAGACTCTCAGTGTCTGGGCTTTATCGTTAGCAATCAGCGGCTGCATCGGAACCGGAGGAATCGCCCCACAAGGCCAATCTCTCGACGCCAACCACCTGGCCACCGACGAAGCCATCCAGAGCGCCGCCCAGGACGCCCGCTGGCCCACCGGGCAATGGTGGCAAGCCTACGGCGACCCGCAACTGAACCGCTGGATCGACCTGGCCACGCAACACAGCCCGAGCCTGGCCATGGCCGCCGCGCGAGTGCGTGAGGCGCGGGCCATAGCCGGGGTTGCCGAGTCAGCCGAGTCGCTGCAGATCAACAGCGACACCACCCTCAAGCGCCACAACTGGCCGAAGGATCAGTTCTATGGTCCCGGCGAGCTGAGCGGTGCCAACACCTGGGACAACAATTCGTCCCTTGGCCTGAGCTACGCCCTCGACTTGTGGGGCCGCGAAAGCAATGCCACCGAGCGTGCGGTCGACCTGGCGCACATGAGCGTCGCCGAAGCGCGCCAGGCCCAACTCGAATTGCAGAACAACGTGGTGCGCGCCTATATCCAGTTTTCGTTGCATTACGCCAACCGCGATATCGCCGCAGCGACCCTGGCACAACAGCAGCAGATCCTCGACCTGGCCAACAAGCGCCTGAATGCCGGGATCGGCACCCACTTCGACGTCAGCCAGGCCGAAACCCCGTTGCCGGAAACCCATCGCCAACTGGACGCCCTCGACGAAGAGATCGCCCTGAGCCGTAACCAGCTGGCGGCCCTGGCGGGCAAAGGCCCGGGGGAAGGCGCGCAGTTGCAACGCCCGAGCCTGTCCCTGGCCGCACCGTTGAAATTGCCGTCGAGCCTGCCCGCGCAGTTGCTCGGCCAACGCCCGGACGTGGTTGCCCGCCGCTGGCAAGTTGCGGCCCAGGCCCGTGGCATCGATGTGGCCCACGCCGGTTTCTACCCCAACGTCGACCTGGTCGGCAGCCTCGGCTACATGGCCACCGGTGGCGGCATGCTGGAATTCCTGGCGGGCAAGAAATTCAACTACAACGTGGGACCTGCGATCACTTTGCCGATCTTCGACGGTGGCCGCCTGCGTGCGGAACTGGGCGAAGCCAGCGCCGGTTATGACATCGCTGTCGCCCAGTACAACCAGACCCTGGTCAATGCGCTCAAGGGCATCAGCGACCAGTTGATCCGCCGCGAATCGATGGACAAGCAAGCCGCCTTCGCCGCGCAGTCGGTGGCCTCGGCGCAGAAGACCTACGACATCGCGATGATCGCCTATCAACGTGGCCTCACCGATTACCTGAATGTGCTGAATGCGCAGACCTTGCTGTTTCATCAGCAACAGATCGAGCAACAGGTGCAAGCCGCTCGCCTGAGCGCCCACGCCGAACTGGTGACGGCCCTGGGCGGCGGCCTCGGCGCTGGCAACGATGTGCCGCAAGACGCCAAGACCCTTCCGAGCAAGACCCCAGCGGCGCTGGCCGTATTTGATCACTGAGTAGGATGCGATGACTCCCTTGCCTGCACCGCTGCGCTGGCTGCATGCCCTTGAGTGGCGCCGTGGTTTTTTCGACTGGGCACGCAGCGATGGCGTGACCTGGGTGTATATCTTCAAGGTACTGGTCGCCGCGTTCCTGACGCTGTGGCTGGCCATGCGCCTGGAACTGCCGCAACCGCGCACAGCGATGATCACCGTATTTATCGTCATGCAGCCGCAAAGCGGCCAGGTGTTTGCCAAGAGTTTTTATCGCTTCCTTGGCACCTTGGCGGGGTCGGCGGTGATGGTGTTGTTGATTGCCTTGTTTGCGCAGAACACCGAGTTGTTCCTCGGCGCCTTGGCGATCTGGGTGGGCATCTGCACCGCCGGTGCCACGCGCAATCGCAACTTTCGCGCCTATGGTTTTGTGCTGGCCGGTTATACGGCGGCGATGGTCGGGCTGCCGGCCCTGGCGCATCCGGACGGCGCCTTCATGGCGGCGGTGTGGCGGGTGCTGGAAATCTCCCTGGGGATTCTGTGTTCCACCCTGGTGAGTGCCGCGATCCTGCCGCAAACCAGCAGTGCCGCCATGCGCAACGCCTTGTACCAGCGCTTCGGCGTGTTTGCGCTGTTCGTCACCGACGGCCTGCGTGGGCGCAGCCAGCGTGAGGGTTTCGAGGCCAGCAACGTGCGGTTTATCGCCGAAGCCGTGGGTCTGGAAGGGCTGCGCAGCATCACGGTGTTTGAAGACCCACACATGCGTCGGCGCAACGGCCGGCTCAGTCGCCTCAACAGCGAGTTCATGAGCATCACCACACGCTTCAATGCCTTGCACCAATTGCTGGAGCGATTGCGCACCGATGAAGCGGACCATGTGGTCGCGGCCATCAAACCCGGCCTGCAGGATCTTGCCGAACTGCTCGATGGCTTCTCCGGCCGCGCGCTCACCAGCCCGGACGCGGCACGCTTGGTCAACCAACTCAGCGCCTACAAGGACGGCCTGCCCGCCAAGGTCCGCAGCCTGCGTGCGGCCTTTCAGGAAGAGCACCCGAGCGAAGCCGAACAGCTGGATTTCCACACCGCCTACGAGCTGCTTTATCGCTTCGTTGATGATGTGCACAACTACGCGCAAACCCACGCGTCCCTGGCGGATCACAGCCATGAGCGCGAGCAGTGGGACGAAACCTTCACCCCCAAGACCAACTGGCTGGCCTGCGCCGCCTCGGGGATTCGCGCGTCATTCATCCTCATCGTCTTGGGCAGCTATTGGGTGGCCACCGCCTGGCCCAGCGGCGCGACCATGACCTTGATCGCAGCCGCTACGGTGGGCTTGTCCGCCGCCACGCCGAACCCGAAACGCATGGCGTTCCAGATGGCGTGCGGAACCTTGATCGGGGCCCTGGTGGGCTTTGTCGAAATGTTCTTCGTGTTCCCCTGGATCGACGGCTTCCCGCTGCTGTGCGTAATGCTTGCGCCGGTGATCATCTTTGGCGCGTTCCTCGCTTCGCGCCCGCAATACGCGGGTGTCGGCGTGGGGCTGCTGATCTTCTTCAGCACCGGCTCGGTGCCAGACAACCTGACGGTCTACAACCCCTACACCTTCATCAACGACTACATCGCCATGGTCATCGGCATGCTGGTGTGCGCGGCGGCGGGGGCGATCATCCTACCGCCCAACAGTCGCTGGTTGTGGCGCCGGTTGGAGCAAGACCTGCGCGAGCAAGTGGTGTATGCAATCAGCGGCAAGCTCAAGGGCTTGGCGTCGAGTTTCGAAAGCCGCACTCGCGATTTGCTGCACCAGGCCTACGGCCTCGCGGTCGGCCAGCCGCAAGTGCAGCGCGACCTGCTGCGCTGGATGTTTGTGGTGCTGGAAGTCGGCCACGCGATCATCGAGTTGCGCAAGGAACAGGCGATTCTGCCGGTGCATCCGGCGTACGCCGAATCCCAGCCGTGGCGCCAGGCCATCCGCGTGATGGGCCGCTCGCTGGTGCGGCTGTTCCTGCAACCCAGCGCGAGCAACCTGGAGCGTGGCCTGATCGCGGTCGACCATGCGATCAGCCGCGTGCAGGCCACCGACGAACCCTTCGCCCCGCACTTCGACACCTCGGCCCTGCGCCGGGTGAAAAGCTACCTGCACTTTATCCGCACCTCGCTGCTGGACCCGCAATCGCCGCTGGCTGCCCTTAAAGGATCTCCGCATGCCCCGTGAAATCGCCTTCCACGGCGTGTACATGCCGACCATGACCCTGATGTTCGTGATTGCGGCCGTGCTGGCCTGGGCGCTGGATCGCTTTCTGGCCGGCTTCGACCTGTACCGTTTTTTCTGGCATCCGGCATTGCTGCGCCTGAGCCTGTTCGTTTGCCTGTTCGGCGCCCTGGCGCTGACCGTCTACCGTTGAGAATGCCCTGATGAAAAAGTTTTTCAGCCTGCTTGCGACCTTGCTGGTATTGGCCTTGGCCATCTGGATTGGTCGCACGTTGTGGGTGCACTACATGCAAACCCCGTGGACCCGTGACGGCCGTGTGCGCGCGGACATCATCAACGTCGCCGCCGACGTCACCGGCGAAGTGGTCGACGTACCGGTGCGTGACAACCAGTTGGTGAAAAAGGGTGACCTGCTGATGCAGATTGACCCCGAGCACTACCGCATTGCGGTCAAGCAGGCGCAATCGCTGGTGGCGTCGCGCAAAGCCACGTGGGAAATGCGCAAGGTCAACGCCCATCGCCGTGCCGACCTCGATGCGCTGGTGATCTCCAAGGAAAACCGCGACGACGCCAGCAACATCGCCGACTCGGCGTTGGCCGATTACCAACACGCGCTTGCGCAGCTGGAAGCCGCCGAACTCAATTTGAAACGCACCCAAGTGGTGGCGGCCGTCGATGGTTACGTCACCAACCTCAATGTGCATCGCGGCGACTATGCGCGCATCGGTGAGGCCAAGATGGCCGTGGTGGATATGAACTCGTTCTGGGTGTATGGCTTCTTCGAAGAAACCAAGCTGCCCCACGTCAAGGTTGGCGATAAAGCCGATATGCAATTGATGAGCGGCGAGACCCTGAAGGGCCATGTGGAAAGCATCTCGCGCGGCATCTACGACCGCGACAACCCCGAAAGCCGCGAGCTGATCGCCGATGTGAACCCGACCTTCAACTGGGTGCGCCTGGCCCAGCGGGTGCCGGTGCGGATTCATATCGATGAAGTGCCGGAAGGGGTGTTGTTGGCGGCGGGGATTACTTGCACGGTGATCGTGCGGGAGTTATCAGCAGATTGAGGTCGGTTATTGCCAGAGCATTTTGGTTCTGACTTTGCGACGGCGTTTGACCCTCAACATACTGACGTATCGGCGGTGGTTTCTTGTGTTGAGCATCAGCAGGCAAACCAGAGATTGAAACAACGGAAATACTGCAAACAGAGTAATGGGATGATTCCCTAAGTAGCCAGTCGACAGTAACGCGTTCAATGTTGCGACGCCCACCAGTAGAGGAGGCCCTGAACGTAAGCCCGCCGCGACCAGCGCTAACCCGATGCACATTGCCAATATCAATGAAAAGCACGCCGCTATCGCATATTCGCTGGGCAGGTAGTTGATTCGGGCGTAGTAGGACAGGCTATGTGACAGGTTGCCTGAACTGCTGGCCAAGATCATGGCCACCGCAGTCCCTGCCGTGAAAGCAAAACGCCTGGTGTAACTGCTCAATGTTCCCGGTGCTGGCATCGGGCCGTTTTTAGTGCTCATGGCTGTCGAACTCCTCATAGAGTGCGATGACGAGGTGGTTGATGTTTCCTGATAGAACGCTGCCGGCTACAGCAAAAGCGCCAGCCAACTGATCGGCAATTTGAATGAGAATGTCCTGACGTATCTGGGCATTGCTGAAACGTTTGGGAAGTTTTCCGGCCAGCTGCTTTAAACGGATCATTTCGCGGGGGTGACGAGGGTTTTGCAGGCGCAGCACTTCGTTTGTCAGCTTTGCGCGTTCCTGGCGGCTCATTCGCCTCAAAATGTCAGTCAGATCGCGGCCCGTTGTGCTTTTGACCATCATGACTGTCTTTATCGTGACAAATGTCGTGCTACCTGCGCCCACCAATGAGATGCCGTCCAGGGCCAAGGTCATTGTCTGATACCAGCTCAGGCTGTCGTAATAATCGTTTTCTGCCGGGTTAGTGAGTTCTTTGTAGGTTCGCCATAAGCCATTGGCACATTGCACACCACTGGCAGCGGCGGCTGTGTAGGCAATATAAGAGACGGTCAGGCTGGAACCTGCACTGAGTGGAGCCGTCGCGATGCCTGCCTTTGCCACCACGATTCCAATCGCAGCCCCTGCGCAGGATAGAGCCATCCCCGACGCCTCCCGCCACAGCTGAGACTCACGCGGCGACCCCGCCGCCAACTGCGCATACTCCTCCCCAGTCATCACAGGCCCCGGCACCTCCCGCAAAATCACACGTTTGGGCCTGATGCTGCACAACGGCACAAATTCACGCAGCACCGTCACTTGGTAGTCACTGCCGATATGCACCACGCCGGCGCCGACGATGTCCGGGTCGGCGTCGATTGTTCGATAGAGTTTGGGGAGGTCCAGCAGGCTGTTCAGCCGCTGGCGAGTGGTGGTGTGCGCTTGCGGCACACCGCTTTGCAGAAAATCCCTAGGCATCCTTTCACCTGTGAGCAGACAGAGGTGAAAGAGCCTGGGGATTGATTCCTTTAAGTGATGTCAGGCTGTTCGCTGTTTTTTGTAGGACATGGCCTGATAGCTATGTCATTGCGCTATAAACGTTTCATGCAGATGCCGCCACAGTAACGCACCACTGGCCTGCTTCTCGAACACCACCGTGGCACGGCGGTCCGTCTGTGTACCGCTGTCATCGATCTGATGTTCGCGATAAGTCACCGTAGCGCCACGCGCATGGCGATCGATACCGGCCATCTCGCTCAAGGTGATTTTCAACCCCGGGCGCATGCCGCCCAACCGTGTAAACAGGGCGTTGACTCCGGCCGCGTTGACCCGTGTGCCGGTCGCCGGGGCGACCATGCTGAATTCCGGGGAGAAACGGGCTAGCAAGTTCTGCAAGGTGCCCTCGGGCGCAACCCCGGCAAACCATTGCTCGATCTCGACGTGGGTCTGGATCACTTCTTCAAAAAAGTCGCTGTAGTCGATCATCACAAACTCCGTTCCAATCCAAAGCGTTTCTTCAAAACGCGCTCCAATAAACCTTTGGGCAGTAACGCGGCCATCAACGGTAACGCTCGGCTGCCATTTCCGGCGCGCAGCAAACGCGGTGGCGCGGGTTGCTGTACGCCCTTGAGCACTTGCGCGGCAAACCGGTGGGCCGGGGTAGGGTTGTCTTGCGAGGCCTGGGAGCGGGCGCGGATGCCGTCGCGCAGCGGCCACCAGGGGGACTGTTCGTTGATCAACAGTTCGGCCTGGGCCCCGGCGTTTCTGGCGAAGCTCGTATCAATAGCCCCTGGCTGCACCTCCATCACCCGCACGCCAAAGGGTGCCAGTTCCATGCGCAGCGCATCGCTCAAGGCGTGCACGGCCGCTTTCGACGCGCAGTAGGCGCCCGCAAACGGCGTTACCAGCACACCGGAAACACTGCCGATGTTCACCACCAATCCCTGGCTGCGGCGCAGGGCCGGGAACAACGCCTGGGTCACGCCGACGATGGAAAACACGTTGGTTTCGAATTGACGTTGCATCGCTTCGGTGCCGCCGTCGAGCAACGGACCCATGGCGCCATAACCGGCGTTGTTGATCAGCACATCCAATTCGCCCAATTGCTCGGCCAGGCGCCGTAGGGCAGCGCTGTCGTTGACATCCAGTTCAACGGCGTTGAAGCCCGCCGTGGCGAGGGCGGCGACATCTTCGGGGCGGCGGGCGCTGGCCCAGACGGTGTAGCCGGTTGCTTTGAAGGCATCCGCCAAGGCACGGCCAATGCCGCTGGAACAACCGGTGATGAGTACGTTGGGCATGGATCGATCCTTAATCAGTCCGAGAAACTGCCTTGCAGGTGCTCGGCGCGAAATTCCAGGGTTTGCGCGCGGTAGCCGGGGCGCAAGGGCGGAGTGGGCAGGCAGTCTTCCCAGGTGGCGCCGGCTTGCAACTCACCGGGGCCGCGATAGCGTGGCGCGGCGTAGACGTTGTCGGCGAGGTTCACCGTATCGCCCGGCGCATACGCAGCGACGCGCCAGCGCAACTCGGTGAGCGGCACATCGTTGCCGTTGTTCAGCGTCAGTTTGAGCGGTCGGTCGGCGGGGCATTCGTCGGCGGCGTAGATGATGCGCAGCTCCAGGCGGGCCAGTTGGGAGGCTTCGCGGTTGTCCAGCCAGACCACCCAGATTGCCACGAACCCCAGGCCGACGGCGGCAGCCAACGACACCGGCAAGGCTTTGGCCGGGTAGCGCAGCAACAGGACCAGCCAGGTGATGATCAGTAGGACGCCGAAGAACATGGTGACAACCTCATATGCGGATAAAACATCCTACCTGCGGGGTGGGCCCGACGCCTATTGCAGTATCAGTTTTCGTTTGTGAGGGAACCTGACAACGGATCTGTTCCACAGAACCAGCATAGGGAAATTCCAGATTATCCAGGACGATGTTAACCACAGTCTGATCAAGCGAGACTCACTATGATTGCTTCAGCCATTCTTGTACCGGCCGTCACCACTGCCCTTGCTTCAGTAGTGACCTCTCTTATTACAGCCCAGCGAGCGCCCACGGCGGACGCTGCCGGAGCGTCCAAGCCAGTGAATAAAGAGCCGGGCTCACTCCCGTCTGGTCGTATGCAGAACCAGAAGCTTACAAGCTTGGGGCAAACCCTGCTGCAAGCACCTTCAACGGAACTACGCAACAGCGGCATGAACGTCAAGCACGCCAAAGGGTTCGGTATTGCAGTGGGCGGCATGGCAGCCCAAGAGGCGGGACAAAAGATGGCCAACAACGGTGGTACGTTGTCCAAAGTCTTGGGCGCCGCGATGATCGTGGGGGGTAAGGTTGCCCAGGAGGTCGGTGCCGACAAATTCGCCGGCGCTGCAAGAGCGTAACGGCCTATACAGCACGTAGGGCTTTATCCGAGGAACTGGTCTGGAACATTTTTACACTTAGTTTGAGCACGGAAATGCACGGTAAGCCATGAAGGAAACCAACCGTAGTCTTACGAAGTGAGATGTTCTATGACCGTATCAAATACCCTTGCAGCTGTACTCACTCCTTTTGTCCCCCCTGCACCCGCGCCCGCATCCGCTGCGCCGGGAGCAATTCCTCAAACGCTGAAGGAAGAAGTCGGCACGCATTTACCCCGTATGCAAAATATGGGGCTGACGAACCTTCGCCAAACGGTTATGCGAGGCATCAGCAACCACGTCAATTCGCACTTTTCAACGGCGATGCATGTTAGTGATGAGACAAAGGGGGCAGCCATAACGGTGGCTGGCGCGGCAATGCAGGGGGTTGGAGCGAAAGTTGCGAACAGTGGTGGCGCAGCGGCGAAGGTTGTCGGCGGGGCGATGGTCTGGGGGGGCAGGGCGGTTGAGGAGTATGGCAAGGATAAATATGGCAGCGCGAATGACAGCACTAACAATACAGGGAATTACAACGCCTATGACCCCAATAACTGGGGCGGTCGCGCATAGGCTTAGACGGCCTGTGAACTAAAAAAGCCCCCGCCCAACCGGCTGCGGATAGGGGACGCAGCCGGCTGGACGGGGGCTTCTTTTAGGACTATTTTACTGCGCGATAGTTTTCACCGACACGCCACGTTCAACCGGCGTCGAGCGACCATAGATATCTTCAAAGCGCTCGATATCGTCTTCGCCCAGGTAGCTGCCCGATTGCACTTCGATGATCTCCAACGGGATCTTGCCCGGGTTGCGCAGGCGGTGCACCGAGGCGATCGGGATGTAGGTGGACTGGTTCTCGGTGAGCAGGAACACGTTCTCGTCACAGGTCACTTCGGCGGTGCCGCTGACCACGATCCAGTGTTCGGCGCGGTGGTGGTGCATCTGTAGCGACAGGCACGCGCCCGGTTTGACCGAGATGTGCTTGACCTGGAAACGCCCGCCCATGTCCACCGAGTCGTAGGAGCCCCACGGACGATAGACTTCGCAGTGGTTCTGGGTTTCGCTGCGGCCCTGGTCGTTGAGGGTCGAGACCATCTGCTTGACGCCCTGGACCTTGTCCTTGTGGGCAATCATCATCGCGTCCTTGGTTTCCACCACCACGATATTGTCCAGGCCGATCACCGACACCAGTTTGCCGTTGCCGTGGATCATGCAGTTGCGGCTGTCCTGGATCACCACGTCGCCTTTGCTCACGTTGCCGTGCACGTCTTTGTCGTTGACGGCCCACAGCGACGCCCAGCAACCCACGTCGCTCCAACCGGCACTCAACGGCACCACGCAGGCGCGCTGGGTTTTTTCCATCACGGCGTAGTCGATGGAATTGTCCGGGCAGCAGGCGAAGGTGGCTTCGTCGAAGGACACGGTGTCAGCATCTTGCTCGCTGCGCTCCAGGGTCAGCAGGCAGGTGTCGTAGATGTCCGGGTCGTGCTTTTTCAGTTCTTCGAGGAAACGGCTGGCGCGGAACAGGAACATGCCGCTGTTCCAGAAGTAACCGCCGCTTTTGACGAACTCGATGGCGCGTTTTTCGTCAGGTTTTTCCACGAACTGTTGCACGCGGCTCACGCCCTCGGGCAGCAGCGAATCAGCGGTGGACTTGATGTAGCCATAACCGGTTTCCGGACGGGTGGCCGGTACGCCGAACAGCACCATCTCGCCGCGCTCGGCGGCCACGGTGGCCAGGGCCAGGGCGCGTTGCAGGGCTTTCTGGTCGTCGATCACGTGGTCGGCGGGCAGCACCAGCATCAACTCGTCGCGGCCTTCATTGACCAGCATCATCGCGGTGAGGGCCACGGCCGGCGCAGTGTTGCGGCCGAACGGCTCCATCAGGATGCGCTGGCTTTCCAGCTTACGCGCGGCCAGTTGCTCGTTGACGATAAAGCGGTGGTCCTTGTTGCAGACCACGATCGGGGTGTCCATGCCTTCGAACACCAGGCGTTCCAGGGTTTGCTGGAACAGCGTGTGCTCGCCGGTCAGGGCCAGGAATTGTTTAGGGAACTGTTTACGGGAAAGCGGCCAAAGACGTGAGCCGCTACCACCGGAAAGGATTACTGGGATCATGGGTGTTTCTCCTTGAATCGATTTGGGTCAGAGCTACGAAGGTTTGTCGTTTCACTCTTGTTTTTGTCTCGGTCCGGGTTGGTCTTAACCAACCCGGAAAATGGTTTAGCGGGTCGACACGGGGCGTTTCACCCAGACTGGCGACAGGCTCGAACCGGAGCCGGTGACGTACAGCACCGCTGCCTCACCACGCTCCAGGGCCACGGGCTTCACATCGCCAACTTTCTTGTCACCGTCATACAACGCCAGGCTCACTTTCACCGGGTTGATTTCACGCTCGCCACGGCCTTTGGCAGCGACTGCCTTGACCACATCGGTCTTGCCGTCAGCCGTCTTCAAGGTCAGGGCCTTGTCGCTGAGGTTCTGCACGCGCACCAGGGACTTCTGCTTGTTTTTGAACGGTGGCTCTTCGATCAGTTGTGGCTGGCCGCTGCCGCTGTTGACCAGGGTGTAGTAGTGGTCCGGGGCGAGTTTGACCGGCACGGTCTGGCTGCCGACCTTGGCGCTGTAGTCACCGCCGGGCATGAAGCTGAAGTCGCTGCTGGCCAGTGGCGCAACGTCGCTCAGGTTGGTGGCGCCGACGGTGGCGCTGACTTCCTGGTTGCTGGCGTTGTAGATCCGCACGAAGCTCGAGCCTTTTGGCGCGGTAGGGCCGTAGAGAGCGGCGTCGCCACCGGCGAAGGCGGACATCGATACGAAGCTCAGGCCGGCCGCGATAGCCAGGGTTTTAGCGAGACGACGAGGAGTTGTAGTGAAAGTCATGTGAGTTACCTCTCTTTCAGTTTTGCGCCCGGTCGGGCGTCTCGGATTTAGTGTTGATAGCCATGTTCTGTTGGCGCGAACCGGCTTGTTTAAGCTGCGCAACCCACGCTGGGTCGGCATCACCGATTTCGTTGTTCACGGGCAGATAACGTTCAGGAAACTCCCAGATCAGCACCTGGGGCGGGCTGTTCTTGAAGTCATCGCTTTTCAGGTAGCTGAGCATCGGCAGGATCGGGCCGTGGCCGTCTTCGGCGTAGCTGACCACGTCGCTACCCAGGGCTTGCTTGAGGGCGCCGACGAAGTTCCAGTTGGGGTTGGCGCTGTAGCTGGTGCCCACCAGGGCCACTGGGGTTTCGCTGTCGCTGAACAGGGCGTCGTCACCTTTGGTTTCGGCCAGGTGCGTCACGCGTTTTTCCAACGGCTCTTTCGGCGGCATCAGGTTTTCAAACAGCGGGTCCAGCGGCAGGAACAGACGCAGGTCGCCTTTGTGCGGCGCGGTGTGCTCGGCCTCGGTGACGAAACGTTGTGGCTCGCCGCTCAGCGGGGTCTTGTCGGCGATGGTCTTGGCCAATTGCTTGGCGGCGATTTCGGCACCGTCCGGGGTCCAGTGGGTGTCAGTGCGCAAGAACACTTGCTTGCCGCCTAGCTTGGCCTGTTGCAGCGGGCCGAGTAGGTCCGGGGCGATGATCTTGTCGGCCGCGACACGGGCGTGGAAGTCGTCATACAGGTTGGCGTGGATGCTGGCCGGTTTCACTTCACCCAGGTGTTCCGGGTACAGGCGCACCTTGGCTGGCACAATCGCCATCACCAGTTGAATGCCTTGGGCCTTCAGTTTCTGACGCACGCCTTCGACCAGCGCGTAGTTGCCTTGCAGGTTCTGGTCTTCGTTGACGGCGGGGTTGAATTCCTCGTCGCTGTACAACCAGTGATCGCGGCCCAGCACCACGCCAGGGCGGCCTTCATTGAACAGCTTGTAGTCCAGCGCCGCCCACAGGTTGGTGCCGATGCGCTTGATCGGGAACTCGTCGTCGTAGTGGGTCTCGACGGCTTTGGTCCAGCGACCATTGAGCACGGTGGCGTCGGCGTTGGTGCTGAAGCCGAAGAAACTGCGCAGCGACCAGGCGCCCAGGGCCAGCAGCACCACCAGGAACAGGCCGATATAGAGGACGCGTAATGAACGGGTCATGGTCGGCTCCCTCAGAATTGGAAGTAAAGGAACGGCGAGAAACTCTGCGCCGACAGTTTGAGAATCGACGCCACGAACAGCAGCAGCACCGCAGCGCGCATGGCGTAGCGTGGCCAGTCAGCGGTCCAGTAGGCCGGTTGCACGGCGGCATCCTGGCCCACGGTGAAGCCGGGTTCGTGGATGCTGCCTGGGTTGTCGCCCGGTACGGCCTTGATCAGGCTCGGATCGGCTGGCTTGGTTTTCTCGGTCTTCTCGGCTGGGCGGTTGGTGTAGAAGTCGCGCAGGCCAAAGAACGCCAGGGTTACGTACGCCACCACCAGGGTTGCCACTTGCAGGCCGGTGAGGTTGGCGCGGTTGAGTTCCGACAGCGACCACTCGCCAAAGGTGAACATCGCACCGTACATACGGCCGGCGACGTGCAGGTTCTCGGCGCGGAAGATCACCCAGCCCATCACCACCAGCAGGAAGGTGAAGGCCCAACGCACCGGGTTGAAGCTGCGCGGCGAAGTGTTGAGGCCGATGGCTTTTTCAATCGCCAGCCACATGCCGTGCCACGCACCCCAGACGATGTAGGTGATGTTCGCACCGTGCCACAGGCCACCGAGCAGCATGGTCAGGAACAGGTTGCGGTAAGTGGTCAGCGTGCCTTTACGGTTGCCGCCCAGAGTGATGTACAGGTAGTCACGCAGCCAGGTGGACAGGCTGATGTGCCAGCGCCGCCAGAACTCGGTGATCGACTGGCTGATGTACGGCTGCTTGAAGTTTTCCATGAAGCGGAAGCCCATCATCAAGCCCAGGCCGATGGCCATGTCGCTGTAGCCGGAGAAGTCGAAGTACAGCTGCGCGGTGTAGGCCAGCGCGCCGAGCCAGGCATCGCCCGTGGTCGGGTTTTGCAGGGCGAAGCAATGGTCGGCCACCACTGCCAGGGTGTCGGCAATGAACACCTTCTTGATGAAACCCTGCATGAACCGCGTGCAGCCCTCGGAGAACTTGTCGAGGGTGTGGGTGCGGTTGTTGAACTGGTCGGCCAGGTCGCGAAAGCGCAACACCGGGCCGGCAATCAAGTGCGGGAAGATCGCCACGAATGCCGCAAAGTCGATCAGGTTGCGGGTCGCCGGTGTGTCGCCGCGATACACGTCGATGATGTAGCTGATGGACTCGAAGATGTAGAACGAGATCCCGATCGGCAGCAGCACGTGGGTCAGGATGAACGGCTCCAGGCCGGCCGACTTCATCATGACGTTGATGCTGTCGACGCCGAAGTTGGCGTACTTGAAGTAGCCGAGGATGCACAGGTCAACCACCACGCCGAGCAGCAGCCAGCGTTGGGCCGGCTTGGTGCGCACGCCGGCTGCACCGACCTTGAGGCCGATCCAGTAGTTCCACAGCGTCACGGCGGCGAACAGTGCCAGGAAGTCCACTCGCCACCAGGCGTAGAACACGTAGCTGGCCAACAGTAGCAGCAGGTTGCGATAGCGTTGCCCGCTCAAATAGTACAAGCCGAGAAAGATCGGCAAGAACAGAAACAGGAACACATTGGACGAGAAAACCATCCCGATCTCTCCATGTTTAACCAACAGTCAAGGGCTACAGCCCCCCCAAACCCCCCCACGATTTCGGGGGAGGTTGTATTGCGTTCAATCAGCTGCCTTTGTTGCCTTTTTCATGCGTCGGGTCGTAGACCTTGGTCAGGTCACCCCCGAGGCGGAACGTCTTGAACGGCTGCATCCCGTGCTTGCGCTCGAGCACATCCGGCGCACAGGTGTAGAGGGTGCAGAAGGGTTCGAGCCAGGCGAATTTCATGTCCTGCTTCAAGTCCTTCATGTCCTGCTCTTTGCCGTTCTTCTGTTCGAAGATTTCCGGGTCTTTCACCCCGGCCAGCACCTTGTCGCCCAGGCGTTTGAGTGCGCCGTTGTTTTCCTGACGCAGGTCGACACCGTTGACCAGGGCAAAACTGGCGATCATCGACAGCGGCGGCAGCGCGTAGTTGTGGTACGACAACGCGCGTTGCTGGCGCTTCAATTCGTTGGGCAGGAAGCCTTGGTCGTCGACCTGGTTCACGCCGACCTTGTATTCCTTCACCGCCCAATCAAACAGGTCGCGACGGTTGACGGCGACGGACGTTGCCATCACCGACCAGGCGGCCCAATAGGAGTGGTTGTTGGTTTTTTCCAGCGGCAGGTTGTCCCAGTCGCTGACCACCTGATCGGCCAGTTTGTTGAACCAGGCTTCGATCAGCTGCGATTCCTGCTGGTGGTTGGCCAGCGGGTGCGAGTCGGAGAACTTCAGGCGCACATAGGCCGAGGCCATGCTGCCCAACGCCCATTTGCGCATCGACTTGCCGGTGTGGTTGAAGTCCTTGGACATCAACGCATCCGCCTTGGCCCAGCTCGTGAGCCAGTTGAGCGTACATTCCAGCTGCTCCGGGCGACCGTCACGCATGAACTGCATCACGCGCTTGCTGGTGTCTTTTTCCAGCTTGGTGATGTCGGCGGTGCTGTCGCGAAAGGCTTTTTCGGACTGGGTGTTCAAGGTGGCGCGGGCTTTGTCCGAACCTTCGTACTTGCTGCGAAATTGCAGCGAGCCGGTGTACGGCGCCGGCATGGCGTCGCAGTCATTCTTGAAGTCGCCGGTCTTGAACGCTTCCACTGGGGCGAAATAGCCCTGGGGTGGACGCAGTGGCGCGGCGGCGTTGACTGAACCGGCGAACATCGCCAGGCCCAGCAGCGTTGGAATCAATAACTTCTGCATAGGTAACCTCATTGCCCAGTTGAAGCGGTCTGTTGACCGCCCGCTGGGAATACGTTGCGTGTGCAAATTTTCGCTTCAACCTTCTGCGCAGCCTGGCCCGCTTCCGGGCCTTGGACTTCCACGGCCAGCAAGTTCTGCGAGGCCCAGTCTTCATCGGTACGCAGTTCGAAGGCGAAACGCCCGTCTGTATCGGATGTTTCGGGTTTCTCGATCTTGATGTCCTCGTGGCGCCCGTTCATGTACCAGAGGGTGGCTTGCAGGGTTTTCACCGACGGGTCGGCGAAGCGGATATCAACCTGGTGATTGGCATTACGCAGGTCTTTGTTCGAACTGTTCACCATCAATTCGTTCTTGCCCGGCTTCAACGAAGTGCTGGCGGTCATCTGTGCCGGCTTGCCTTCGCAGCCGTTGTCCAGCAGCGACATCATCTGGCGGTAGATGGTCTCCTGGTCCAGGCGGTACAGCGGCGAAAATTCCCAGATGAGGATTTTTGGCGGGGTCTTCTGGAATTCGTCGCTGCCCAGGTACTGGATCATCGAGCCTTCAAGACCACCGCCGGGGAAGGCGACGTTGAGGATGTCGGCGCCGATTTCCTGTTCCAGGAAGCCGGCGAAGTTGTAGTTTTTGCCGCTGTGGCTGGTGCCCACCAGGGTGATCTGCGGGTTACCCGAATCGCCGAACAGGTCGCCGTCGCCCGCTTCGCCCTTGGGCTCGGTGGTGAACTGGTCCATGTACTGGATCGCGTAGCTGGTGCCGCACAGTTGCCCGGCCATGTTGTGCAGGGTGCCGGTCTTGCCCATGCGTCCGGAGCGTTTGGTCTCGAATTCGCGCTTGGGAATATCCGCGAACTCAGGCATGGCGCGTACTTTCTCGCCAACGATTTTCGCGGTGCGCTGGGCGCCATACGGGGTCCAGTGTTGGTCACCACGGAAGTAGAAGTCGTGGGCCGGCAACTCGTCCGGCAACTGCTCGTTGGTCAACGGCGACAGGTCCGGCACCACGTAGCCCATCTTGGCGAAACGCCCGAGCATGGTTTTGTAGTTACCCAGCGCCTTGTCGAAATCGAACTTGGCTTTCTCTTCTGGGTTGAGCTTGTTGCGGTTCACCAGGCCACGGGTCGGCTGGTAGACCACCACCAGTTCCACGCCCTTGGCCTTGAACGCATCGTGCAGTTGTTGCATGCGTTTGTAGCCGGCAGGCGATGTGTCGAATTCGGTACGCAAGTCTTCCTGGGTCCGGAACAGCCAGTCGCCCTGGGCTTGCACCAGGGTGGTGAAGTTCTGCTGGTAGCGCGTGGTGTAGTTGCGCGCATCGTGGGCGGCCGGGCACAGGCTGCAGCACGGCTCGGCGGTGAAGGTCGGCGCCTTGATTTCGTCGGCGCGCACGCCCTGGCTGGCCGCGAGCAGGCCGAGGGTCAGACCCGAGAGGCTCAGCAGTTTGATCATGTGTGGGTGCATAAGGGTCATCCTCAGTCCTGCAATTCGGTCTGGCGTTCGACAGGGTCGATCAGCACGGCTTTCTGCTGGCGCACCAGCAGGTCGAGAATCTCTTCCTGGCGATCGCCCAGCACGCCGTTGAAGCTGATACCGCTGGATTTGGTCGGCGCCAGCATCGACACGCGGTACAGCTCCACGCTCAACGGTGAGTCAATGGACAGCGGTCCGCTGCCGTTACCCGCCAGTTCACCGCCGACCACGATCAGCGAGACCTTGGCGTCGAATGGGTCGAGGGCGATGTCACGGTCAGTGTCGGTCAAGTCCTTGATGTGGCCGTAGAGGCCGGTCAAGCCGTTGGCCATCGAGGTGTTTTCGTACAGCTTGATATTCACGCTGTTACGCACACGGATACCGTGGCGACGGTTGGCGATCACCTTGTTGCCCCACAGCAGGTTGTCACCGCTCTCATAGAGGGTGATGCCGTCGGTGTGGTTACGGTAGAACTCGTTGTCGGCCACGATGTTGTTGACGCTGTTACGGTCGAGTACCAGGCCCGAGAGCTTGTTGTCGTAGCTGCGGTTGTTGAAGATGAAGCTGTCGTTCACTTCCCGGGAAATGATGATGCCGTGCTTCTTCTTGGTGCCGTAGACGGTGTTGTCCGCGATGATCAGGCCATGGGAACGGTCGTGGGGGTCAATGCCGTAGACGATGTTGTCCTTGTAGGTATTGCCCTTGATCACGAAGTTCGTGGTCTCGTAGCAGTAGAAGCCGTACCACATGTCCGAGAACTCGGAGTTGATGATCCAGCCGGTCGGCTCCGGACGCTTGAGCACCTTGGCCATGTTCGGTGTGTACTGGGAAATACTCACCCCGTACGACTTACTGTTGGCGTAACCGAAACTGGCCATCTTGGTGTTGGAGATATACGTCTCGGTGCCACCCCAGGCCAGCAGGAACGGGCGGAATTCCTTGGGCGACTTGAACAGCGCCGGGCCGTTGGCCTTTTCGCTCCAGCCGGTGACTTTGGTGTCACGCACAAACAGCTGGCCGTCGTTGATCAGGAACGAACCGGCTTCCTGGGACAGGCGCAGTTCCTGAGTCTTCTTGTCGATTTCCAGGATGCCCTTGCGGCCCACCACGATCGGCAGCCTGGCCACGATCACACCCGGCGAGGTCTCGCTGAGGTACTGCTTGGGCACCTTGCCCAGCAGGTCCTTGAGGTTCATGTAGCCGTCGTCGACAAAAATCGCCTGGGGAATGCCGTGCTGGCGCACCACCCACTCGGCCATCTTGTTGTCACCGCCGATGAAGTCCTTGAGGGCGTCCTCTTGCATCATGCGGCGGATGCTGATTTTGCCCGGCTTGCTTCTGACGATTTTCTTTTCCATCGCCGCATCGGTGTAGCCCGACAGATCCGGCAGGGCCGGCTTGGCCATTTCCAGCGGCGCGGTCGGCGGGCTGGAGATGGTGTAGGTCTTGGCCTGTTGCAGCTCTTTGGCGATGGTCGGCGCTTTCGCCTGCGGCGCGACATCGGCCATGGCAGCACCGCTTGCCAGCAGCATCGCTGCCGCCAACATGGCCGAGCCTTTGAGGGCTTGAGGGTTCATTGCGCAGGCTCCCATCAGAACTTCCAGATCACGTCGACAAAGGCGCGATGCATGTACGAATCGACCTGGCTGCCATAGGCGTCACCTGGCTTGAACACACCGGCACGGAAACGCACCAGGGCCGACGGCTCGTCGATCGACTGGCTCAGCGCAGCCGGCAACAGGCCGGTCTTGAAGTACTTGGTGACGACCAGGTCCATCTCTTGGCCCAGGTCTTTCTTGCCGTCTTCAAGCGGCAGGGACGTGCTGGACAGGATCGCGCCGGTCACGTCGTCAGTGTTGTTCTGCACCGCATCGATGCCGTTGCTGCCGACCGGCTTGTTGCCGTCGACACGCCAGAACTTGTGGTAGACGAGGCTTGCGTCATAGTCCTCGCGCAGCTGCCAGGAACCGAACAGGCTCATGGACTGCATGTTGTTCATCTCGCCGCGGAAGGCTTCGCCGAAGCGGTGCACGCGGGACTGGGTACCGGTCCAGTTCGAACGGTTGCTCTGCAGGCCGTTCTGCTCGTACTCGGCGCTGGCGCGGGAGTAGGCCGCACCGACTTGCCACTGCGGATCAAGGCGCAGACGCACGCCGAGGTCGGTGGCCCAGCCGCTCACGTCATCGCTGCGCTTGGCATTGGTCGGGCGGGTGCCGTCGGCGTTCAGGGCATTGACGGTGTCGCGGTCGCCACGCATGCCGGTGACGCTGGCCCAGTAGTTGACCGTGTTGGTGTTGCGCCAGTTGTAGGCGTCGCTGTTGGCTTCGATGCCGAGCCAGCTCAGGTCGCCGTTCTCACGCTTGTCCAACGAATCGGTCGGCACGCCGGGTTCGGGGTAGTCGAGCTTGCCGTTGTCATGGGTGTGATGGCCGCGCAGGCCGATCCACTGGCCGGGCGTCCACTGGTAGGCGGCGTCGGCGTACAGGTGCTGGCGGTCCTTGTCCTTGGGCGACAGTTCCTTGAGGTCGGTGCGGTATTCGCTGAAGCGTTCGGCAACGCCGACATTGGCCTTGAGCAGGGTGGTGTCAAAGGTCCAGTTCAGCGCTTCGATGTTGGTGTCGCGCCATTGGCCGTCGTCGTTGCGCAGGCGTTGGCGACCCAGCTTGAGGATCTCGCCAGGGTAGGGCGTGAAGCCGCTGTAGCCGACCCAGAACTCACGCATGGCCAAGTAATTTTTCTTGGTCTTGCGGTCGTTGTTGGTGGTCTGCTGGTTTTCGTCATCGGCCGACTGTTGCAGCGGGTCGGTCTCGATGATGTCGCTGGAGACCACGGCCTGGCCCATGGCGTAGGCGCTCCACGCGCCGCTTTCGCCGTAGATCCACGGGCGCAGGTCGAGGCCGACGCCGTTGACGTCGCCGCCTTTCTGCGTGCCCAGGTCGCGGTCGTCTTCGGACTGCGCGGTGGCTTTGACTTCCAGGCCGAAGTTCTTGGCTTCGGTCAGCGCAGCCAGGGTCGGGCACGACCACAGCAGGGCGAAGGTCAGGCCGATACCGGCCTTGACGAATGGATTGAGCTTCATAGGGATTCCTCGCCGTCGTCTTCTTCATCCAGGGCGTGCAGTTGCAGCGTGCTCTGGGCCAGGGTGCCGCGGGCGGCCAGTTCCTGTTGCACCAGGCGCTGGCCTTGGGCGCGTTGCTCAGGCGTCAGCGGGGTTTCCAGCTGCGTGGCCAAGTCATTGGCTTCTGGCGTGTCCTGGGCTTTGGCCAACTGGCTGAAGACATAGGCATTCAATGGGTCGGGCTTGGTGCCCTTGCCTTGGGAAAACAATTGGGCGATGGCGAAATCGGCGCTGTTCTGGCCGTTGCGCGCAGCGGTCAGCAAATGGTCCAGGGCTTTTTGCGGGTAGACCTTGCCCAGGTAGCCACGGCGATAGATCTGGCCGAGGTAGTAATCGGCGGCCACTTCCTTGCCTACGGCTTTTTCGAAGTGCGCTTCGGCGGCCTTGGCGTCAGCCGGCACCCACTTGCCTTCGTAGTAGAGCTTGCCCAGCAACAGTTCGGCACGCGGTTGGTCGGCGGCGCGGCCGTTGTCCAGGTACTTCATCATCTGATCGACGTCACCCAGTTCCGGGAAGTCGTAGAGCAGTTGCGCCAGGCTGACCCACGAAGCCGGGTAGCCAGGGGCGATTTTTTCCAGCAGGGCCTGGGCGGTTTTTTCGTCCGGCTGGCCGAGGGTGGCGTCGCCGAGTACTCGGGCAACACTGTCGACGCGTTGTGCAGTGACGGTGCCACGGCTGTAACCGGCTTCCATCTGTTTGAGCAGCTCGGCCTGCTTCTCAGGTTCGGCTTTTTTCTGGTAGACCGTGGCCAGCTCGACGTAGCAGATATCGGTGGTGTTGAGCGCGGCCTTGCAGATGCGCTCTACGTCATCCAGATGCTGGTCGTAGGTGTCTTGGGTGCGATACAGCAGGACCTGGGCCAGGCCGGCTTCCGGATAACCGGCTGCCTGCCATTTGCTGATCTGCTGCTGCGCATTCACGTTCGGGAAGCTGTGCGGGTATTGCAGGTACAGCATCGCCAGCGGAATCAGGGTGTTGCCTTCGCCATTGGCAAAGGCTTTTTTCAGCAGGCCTTCGGCTTCATGGTGTTCGGCTTCGGTGCTGCCAGGCTTGGCCACCAGCAGGCGACCGAGGCGGGCCTGGGCGCGGGGCGAGGTATCTGCCGCTGCGCGGTAGGTGGCTTCGGCCTGTTTGATTTGCGCCGGATCGCGGGTGCCTACCTGGATATCAGCCAGGCCCACCTGGGCCTCGCTGTAGCCCAGGTCTGCCAGTTGCTGGTAATTCTGCTGCGCGGTGACGGTGTCGCCACGTTTCAAAGCTTCGTTAGCCAAGCGTTGGTCGGGCAGGCCGGCGCAACCGGCGAGGGCGATGGCCAGCGCCAGGGGCACCGGCAGGTTTCGAAGGGCGCTCATGATTAAAGACCCGCAGCCATGGCTTTATCGATCAGCCAGTTCAGCGAGGGGCCACGGTCGCTGGTCACTTCTACCGGGCGACCGGCGTAGGTGCTGTCCAGCGGTGCGTCAGGCTTGATCTGCACGCGGATGTCGGAGGACAGGTCGGCGCTGTTCAGGCTGGTGCTGCTGACGATGGTGCCGGTGCGGATCTGTTCTTCATCGGCCACTTGGAAGCTCACCGGCGTGCCTGGGCGAACATCGGCGAACTGGCGATAAGTGAAGCGCGCTTCCACATTGGCCAGGCTGCCGCGTGGCACCAGTTGGAAGATCACGTCGCCTTTGTTGGCGTACTGACCGTCGGCGACCATTTGCTGGGCTACCACGCAATCACAAGGCGAGGTCAGGGTGCCGGTCATTTGCTTGCCGAACAGCTCTTCGACCTTGGCCGGTTGCAGTTGGTCTTCATCCAAATGGCCCTTGAGCACGTCGAGCATGCTGGTGCTGAAAGTGGCGAGCGGCGCGCCTTTGGCGGCGATCCCGTCACCTTTGAGCAGGCTTTGCACCGTACCATCGCGCGGCATGGTCACGTTCATGCCGGGTACGCTGACCAGGCCGGCCTGGGCGTGGCTGACGAAGTACATGCCGTACACCGATTTGAAGATGAATCCGAAGGCGGCCAGGCCGACGATGAAGATGCCTGCGCTGAATACCACGGCGCGTAGACGGCCGGCGGCGGTCATGTTGCTGCCGCCGTCCTTGACCTTGCGCGCCTTGGTGAAGTTGTCGCGTTGCAGGGTCGCCAGCACGTCGCCCATGGTCACGATGTCACCGGACAAGTGCGAGGTGATCAGGTGGCGCAGGGTGGAAATATCCTGGGCGTCGAGGTTCTGGAACTGGCAGCCGGTACGGCCGCTCTGGCGGTCGTAGGAGCGGATCTGAAGCTCCACGTCCATCGCCAGGCCCAGGTTATCGATCACGAATTGCAGGCGGCCCTTGTGCACTTCGCCGACGGTCAACGGCTGGGTCGAGGTGAAGGCCAGGCCGCCGGCGGACAGGTCGATCACCCGGGCTTCGGTCGGCGTGCGGTCAGTGTTGAAGAAGCGCAGCTTGGCCGGGATTTTCACGCGGGCATGTTGGCGCTGGGCTTCGGATTCGTGGACAACATTGGCGTTTACTTGGCTGTTCATCAGGGCATTCCTTAAGTTAATTCAGGCTTGGCAGGGTCAGACCATCATCAGCAACACGGCGACGAAAATGCTGCCGGCGGAGAAGGTCATGGTCCGAGACGACCAGGTGTTGAACCAACGTTGAAAGCTGGCCAAATCGCGGGTCAGTTTGGTGTCCTGGCGGGTCCAGGACTGTTGATCAAGGCGGAAGAACACGTAGATCTTCACCAGTGCGCCCATGATCTGGTTGTAATAGAGAATCGCCGGGTAAGCCGGACCGATGGTGTGGCCGGAGCACGACAGCAACAGGGTGAGAATCAAGCGGGTAATGCCGATCCACAGCAGGTACGCGAGGATGAACGCGCCGCCGTACTTGAAGGTGGCGATGATTGCCACGGTCAGGCCGAGCAGGGAGGTCCACATCGACACGCGTTGGTCGAACAATACCACGCTGGTGAACAGACCCAGGCGGCGTACACCCAGGCCCAAGGCGCGGGAGTTCTGGCGCAGGTTGTTGCCGTACCAGCGGAACATCAGCTTGCGGCTGGCCTTGATGAAGCTCTTTTCCGGCGGGTGTTCCACGGTATGGATCGCCGCGTCCGGCACGTAGAACGTGTCGTAGCCCAGGCGCATCAGGCTGAACCAGCTGGACTTGTCATCACCGGTGAGGAACTTGAAGCGGCCCAGGCGCCAGTGTTGCAGCGAGTCGCTTTCCACGTCGGCGATAAAGCCGGGGTCGGTGACCACGCTGGCACGGAACACCGACATACGACCGGTCATGGTCAGTACGCGCTTGGACAGGGCCATGGAGCACATGTTGATGTGGCGTTGGGCGAAGCGCAGTTTGTGCCACTCGCTCATGATGTAGCCGCCGCGTACTTCACAGAATTCGTTGGTGGTGAGGCCGCCGACATTGCCGAACAATTGGAACCACGGCACGGTCTTGCGTACCACGCCTTCGGCGAGCACGGTGTCGCCGTCGATCACCGCAACGACTGCGCGGTCATCCGGCAGGTGGCGGGAGATGGCGCGGAAACCAAAGGCCAGGCCGTCGCGCTTGCCGGTACCGGCGATACGCACGAAGTCGAGCTTCACGTGTTCCGGCGGGTTCATGCGTTCCCACAGGCTTTTCACCAGCAGCTCATCGGACATTTCCACCAGCGAGCAGACCACGGTGGTCGGGAAGCCGCATTCGATGGCTTCACGGATCACCGAGCTGTAGACCTGCGCGGTGGTCAGCGCATCGATCCGGAAACTGGTGACCATCAGGAACACGTGGGACGGGTCGGCAGCCTTGCCCAGCTTGCGCACTTTGCGGCGCAGGTGCGGGTAGACCACGTACAGGAACAGCATGCCGCGAAAGAAATGCGTAGCACCCATCGAGTAACGCCAGATACCGACGGCGCCAATCAGGAAAATAAAATTCTTCGACTCGGAGTCGAACGTACTCGCCGGCAGCAGCAGGGCGAGTCCCATCAGCAGGCTGAGGAAGAACAGCCAGCCGGCGGATTGGAGCAATATGTGTTTTAACTTGGACATAAGCGTCATCCGAAGGTGAAGAAGGCTCCAGGCTGCCAGCGCTGGGGATTAGTACGCTGGCAGCTTGGAACTGGCCGTTGCTGTTACCAGCAAATGCCTTCGGTACGACCGCTCGTGCTGGTGGCCTTGGACATGAAGCCCACCAGGTCGATCACTTGCTTGCCGTGCGGTGCGTTCTGCGCCAGGGCACGGAATTTCTCATCGCGGTTGCCCAGGATGATCACGTCGGAGTTGTTGATCACGTCGTCGAAGTCCGAGTTGAGCAGGGACGACACGTGCGGGATCTTGCCTTCGATGTAGTCTTTGTTCGCGCCGTGAACACGGGCGTACTCGACGTTGCTGTCGTAGATGCTCAGGTCATAGCCTTTGCCGATCAGCATTTCGGCCAGCTCTACCAGCGGGCTTTCGCGCAGGTCATCGGTACCGGCCTTGAAGCTCAGGCCCAGCAGAGCGACTTTGCGCTTGTCGTGGCTGGAGACGATGTCGAAGGCGTTCTGCACCTGGGACTCGTTGCTGCGCATCAGCGAGTTGAGCAGCGGCGCTTCCACGTCCAGGGAGCCGGCGCGGTAGGTGAGGGCGCGCACGTCTTTTGGCAGGCACGAACCACCGAAGGCGAAGCCTGGGCGCATGTAGTACTGGGACAGGTTGAGGGTCTTGTCCTGGCAAACCACTTCCATCACTTCGCGACCGTCGACGCCGACGGCCTTGGCGATGTTGCCGATCTCGTTGGCGAAGGTCACCTTGGTGGCGTGCCATACGTTGCAGGTGTACTTGATCATCTCGGCAACGGCGATGTCCTTGCGGATGATCGGTGCGTCGAGCTCTTCGTACAGCGACTGCAGGACATCGCCGGAGGCTTTGTCGAATTCACCGATGACGGTCATCGGTGGCAGGTCGTAGTCGGCGATGGCGGTGGATTCACGCAGGAATTCCGGGTTGACCGCGACACCGAAGTCGACGCCGGCTTTTTTGCCCGAGCAGTCTTCGAGGATCGGGATCACCACGTTGGCCACGGTGCCTGGCAGCACGGTGCTGCGCACGACCACGGTGTGGCGGGTGGTTTTGTCACGCAGGACCAGGCCGATTTCGCGGCATACCGCTTCGATGTAATCCAGTTCCAGATCGCCGTTTTTCTTGCTTGGCGTGCCGACGCAGATCATCGACAGGTCGGTGTCGCGGATGGCTTCGGCGAAGTTGGTAGTACCGCGCAGCCGGCCGTTCTGAATACCCTGGCTCAACAGCTCGCCCAGACCGGGTTCAACGATTGGCGATTTGCCCGCATTGATCAGGTCAATCTTGTCCTTGGAGATGTCTACGCCCACCACTTCGTGGCCACGGGCAGACAGGCAACCGGCACACACTGCGCCAACGTAACCCAAACCAAATATGCTGATGCGCATCGCATTTACCTCTGTGTTAATCATGCCAATAATTGGCCGGAGTTCATGTTTGCAAGCGTCACTGATGCCACGAAAGTTGGGCGAATAGACGCCGACTTACCGCGTACAGGCATGTTAATTAGTGAGTGACTAACTATTGCACTCAAGTTGTGCGCAACTTGGCCTTGTTATTGGGGCTTGCCCTGAAATGCAGCCGGCCTTCCTAGGGGAAGGTGCCGACGCCAGTGCCGCAGGGTGCAGATAGAGGCTTAAAGCCTTTATTTATCAGCACCTTGGGTGTCATCACTGACACATTTAGGTAAGCGCTGCCTTGGCCTATAGGGGATAGCAATTCATCCTTATCGCCGCCCTCAACTCATATCAGTTGATGATATGACCCATGAGTCAAAGTTGATGGGGCAACTTCGCTACTTCCTTGGGTCGTTATGTAAGTCATCTCTTACAGAAACAGAGAATTTCGTTACCGGTGGTATGAGCCGTGCGTTTTGACGAAGTTCCGGGCCGCTCATCCTGTTTCCGGAAATTTCTTGAAATATTAGGAAAGATGGCACTGGTATTATATTGATAGCACTTGCTATTTGGGCCAGTAGTTGTGGGGAGTTGGGAGAAGGGGATAGTTTTGTGCCACTAGTGTTTAAAAAAAGTGGTGCCACTACGAAAAAAAACGACGGATGTCGAGTGAAAGAATTGTTAGAGATGCGTCAGGATGTTTTTTGACGCCAAAAAAATGGCGATTCGGAAGTTGAAATGCAATCAAAACTGTGGGAGCGGGCTTGCTCGCGAATGCGGTGGATCAGAGAAGAATCTATCGACTGACACGCCGCATTCGCGAGCAAGTCGAATCGTCGCACCGCCGCTCCCACATTTGGATCTCATTGCCTTAAGAGGCGGGTTCGGCTTTATTCCGGTGCGTGATCGCGCAGGAACACCAAGTTATCCGGCTTCGACTGCTCCGCATTGAAGCGATAGCCCTGCACGTCGAATTCCTTCAGCTTGGCCGGGTCGTTGATACGTTCTTCGATCACAAAGCGGCTCATCATGCCCCGGGCTTTCTTGGCGTAGAAGCTGATGATCTTGTACTGGCCGTTCTTCAGGTCCTTGAACTCGGTGTTGATGATCCGTGCGTTGAGGGCCGTGCGCTTGACCGCCGAGAAGTACTCGTTGGAGGCCAGGTTCAGCAACACGTCATCGCCTTGTCCGGCCAGTGCTTCGTTGAGCCATTCGCTGATGCGGGTGCCCCAGAAGGCGTACAGGTCCTTGCCACGGGCGTTGGGCAGTTTGGTGCCCATTTCCAGGCGATACGGCATCATCAGGTCCAACGGGCGCAGCAGGCCGTAGAGGCCCGAGAGCATGCGCAGGTGGTCCTGGGCGTAGGTGAAGTCGGCATCGCTGAACGTCTCGGCATTCAGGCCGGTGTACACGTCGCCTTTGAAGGCAAGCAGCGCCTGCTTGGCGTTTTCCTGTGTGAACGCAGGCGTCCAGCTGCCGAAACGCGCGGCGTTGAGGCCGCCGATCTTGTCGGATACGTGCATCAATTCGCTGATTTGTGCCGGGCTGAACTCGCGCAATTGTTCGATCAGCTCCTGGGAATGGTCCAGGTACTGCGGCTGGGTAAAGCGCTGGGTCGCAGGCGCGGTCTCGAAATCGAGGGTCTTGGCGGGTGAAATCACCATCAGCATGAAGTCGTCTCCTGTAATCGTGGGAGGGATTCTAGGGGCTGGGGCGTTTTGACTCCACCTATGATGGCGATAGGCGTGATCCGCTATGATGGCCGGTGACTCTGGAGAGGGAGACCCCGTGTGCGAATAGCACTTTTGTTGTCGGCTTGCCTGCTATGCCTGAATGCCCAGGCAGCGCCCGTGGATGTGGCGAGCCTGGACCGTGGCACCTGGCCTGAAAAACTCGGCAGCCCGGCGCTGTTCGACGTGGCCTCACGCGCCGAAATCCTCATGTTTGCCCACAGCCTGCTGGCCAGCGAGAACCAGGACGACGCCGCGCTAAAACAGCGCCTGGGCCTGAAGATCATCAACCTGTCCGCCATCGACGACCTGCGTCGCCAGCTCTGGCAGCGCCTGCTGGAAAATTACACGTTTGCCCAGCAGAGCTGCGAAGTCGACGCCTCGTTCTGCTATCTGGTAGAGAACATGGACGATCTGCGCGAGCAGGCCGGCAAGTTCGAGGTGAGCGAAGACTCCTTCTATATAGGCTGGGCCAACCCCAGCCATGTGTTTCATGAGCGTTATTTGGACGAGCTGCTGCGCAAGGCCGCGCTGTTCCCGCAGATCAGCAGCGAAATCGCACGGTTCGGCGACCATGAGCGCAATGGCGATGAGTTCAACGACCGCCTGTTCCTGCTCACCTTCGACGGCGGCCCCGCGCCCGTCAGCGGCAATACCGACTGGCTCACCGACTACCTGCGCAAGCAAAAGATGAACGCCACGTTCTTCGCCCTCGGCAGCAGCCTGCAAACCCGTGTCGAGCGCAGTTCGGTGGCCGATGTGCAGGCGTTGTACCAGGGCCAGTGCGTCGGCACCCAGGGCTGGCAATACCGCTCACACAGCCATTGGGTGGACTGGCAGAGTTCCATCACCCGCAGTGCGTCACTGGCGCAAAACCTGATGCCGGAAAACTACGTGCCGCTGTTCCGTCCGCCCTATGGTCAACGTCGTGCAGACAGCCAGGGCTTCTTTCAAGCCCAGGGCTTGCAGGTGGCACTGTGGGACATCGATTCCCAGGACGAACCGGGCAAGCTCAAGGCCGATGAATCGGCGCAACGGGTGCTGACCTTGATGCTGCTGTGGCGCAAAGGCGTGATTGTGTTTCACGACACCCAGGACAAGGCGCGGGTGGCTTTACCCATGCTGTTGCAGGCGACGGCGCAGAGTGGTCTGGGTTGGCAGGACTGCCGGGAGGCGTTTCGCTGAAATGCCCGTTCCTGTTGGGGATGAGGCGTTTTCGGGGTGATTTTGTGCGACATTTCGAAGCAGGCGGACTTCCGACTTTAGCGGGGTACGGGGTACTCGGCTAGTGCTATTCGTCATCCTGAAAAATAAACTTCAAAAAAGCGTCAAAGTGCTTTTTTCTGTCACACGTTTTGCGGTATTACGAAGTCAGATCGCCGAAACCTGCAGCACAGGTGGCGTCTTCCAAGACTCCTCAGGTGGGCACTGCGCTTGACGTCACTTAAGGTGCAGTCGGTGGTCGAATCGAGGCGCAGCACCGCCCAGGTATTGCGTCGACTGGCTCCCACAAAAGGTGACCGAGTATGGATGATCATGGACGTAACCCTTCTTCCGACCAGCCAATCCTTTATGTGCTTGATACCAACGTATTGATCCACGATCCAAACGCACTGCTCAACTTCGAAGAACACCACGTCGCCATCCCGATGATCGTGCTTGAGGAACTCGACAAACTCAAAAGCGGGCACCACAGCGTTGCCGCCGAATGTCGCCAGGCCATCCGCCTGATCGACAAGACATTGGGCGAAGCGTCGCCGGAGGACGTCGAAGTCGGCGTACCGATCCAGCGCGGCAAAGGCGGGCCCAAGGGCTTGCTGTCGATTCTGATGAGCAAGCGCAGCGAGCCCAACAGCCTGCTGCCGGAAAATCTGAACGACAACAAAATCATCAACCAATTGATCGACCTGCACGCCCGCGACAAGGACCTGCGCGTAGTGCTGGTGACCAAAGACATCAATATGCGCCTCAAGGCCCGAGCGTGTGGGATCGCGGCGGAGGACTACAGTACCGACCAACTGGTCGACGACGTGTCGATGCTGTCCCGTGGTTATCACATGATCACTGGCTCGTTCTGGGATCGCGTCAGCAAGGTCGAAACCCGCCAGGACCATGGCCGTACCTGGCACCAGGTGCAGCTGATCGAAAATCTGCCCGCCGTGCATATCAATGAATTCATCGTCGACGAACAGGGCTTCGTGGGCTGGATCAAAGAGATCCAGGTCGACAAGCTGCTGATCCTCGACCTGCATCAGGAACCCCTGTTGCACCAGGAAGCCTGGGGCCTGAAACCGCGTGACATCTACCAGAGCCTGGCGCTGTACGCGCTGCTCGACCCGGACATCCACCTGGTCAACCTGACCGGTGCCGCCGGTTCCGGCAAGACCATCCTCGCCCTGGCTGCCGCCATCGAGCAGACCATGGTGACCAAGCGCTATCGCCGCATCATCGCCACCCGCAGCGTGCAGGGCCTGGACCAGGAAATCGGCTTCCTGCCCGGCACCGAAGCGGAAAAAATGGAACCGTGGCTGGGGGCGATCACCGACAACCTCGAAGCCTTGCACATGGATGACGAAAACACCCATGGCAGCGTCGACTACATCCTCAGCAAAGTGCCGTTGCAGTTCAAATCCCTCAACTACATCCGAGGTCGCAGCTTCCAGCAGAGCCTGATTTTAATCGATGAATGCCAGAACCTTACCCCGCACCAGATGAAAACCATCATCACCCGTGCCGGCGCTGGTTCCAAAGTGGTGTGCCTGGGCAACCTGGCACAGATCGACACCCCTTACCTGTCCGCGACCAGCTCCGGGCTGACTTACCTGACGGAACGCTTCAAAGACTTCCCGAACGGCGTGCACATTGCGTTGCAAGGGGTTCCACGTTCGATCCTGGCGGAATACGCCGAATCCCATCTATAACCACAGCCACGGTGGGAGCTGGCAAGCCAGCTCCCACATTTATTGTGTGTAAGGTTTACAATCGGTGCTCCTGATCAGGAGTATCCCTGTGCTGACTCATCTCGATTCCCAAGGTCGCGCCCACATGGTCGACGTCACCGACAAGTCCGTGACGTTCCGTGAAGCGGTGGCCGAAGCCCGGGTGCGCATGCTGCCCGAGACCCTGCAAATGATTGTCGACGGCGCCCACCCAAAGGGCGACGTATTTGCCGTGGCCCGCATTGCCGGGATCCAGGCGGCGAAAAAAACCAGTGACTTGATCCCGCTGTGCCATCCGTTGATGTTGACGGGCGTCAAGGTCGAACTGAGCGCTGATGGCGCAGACGCGGTGCACATCCTGGCGCGCTGCAAACTCTCCGGCCAGACCGGCGTGGAGATGGAAGCCCTCACCGCTGCCAGCGTCGCGGCATTGACCATCTACGATATGTGCAAGGCCGTGGATCGCGGCATGACCATCGAAAGCATTCGCCTGCTGGAAAAGCTGGGCGGCAAGAGCGGGCACTTCAAGGCGGACCAGGCATGAGCATCAACGTATTGTTTTTTGCGCGTTACGCCGAGGCGGTGGGGTTTGATTCGCTGGAGATGGAAGGTGATTTCGCCACTGTCGACGCTGTACGCCTGGCGTTGGCCAGTGACCCGGAGTTTGCCGTACTCAACGAGACCAGCCTGATGTGTGCGCGCAACGAAGAGTTGTGCGGCCTTGATGAGCCGGTGCAGGCAGGTGACGAAGTCGCATTCTTCCCACCCGTGACCGGAGGCTGATCATGGCCATTCGAGTGCAGGCCCAGGCGTTTGATCCGGGTTTTGAGGTGAATGCCATGCACGCGGCCAACGTGGGTGTGGGTGCGGTGGTGAGTTTTGTCGGGTATGTACGCGACTTCAACGATGGCCTGGATGTGGCAGGCATGTTCCTGGAACACTACCCCGGCATGACCGAAAAAGCCCTGGCCAAGATCGCCGTGGAAGCCGAGCAGCGCTGGCCGTTGCTCAAGCTGGAAGTGCTGCACCGCATTGGCGCCCTGGAGCCAGGGGAGCCGATTGTGTTTGTGGCGGCAGCGAGCGCCCATCGGCAGGCAGCGTTTGATGCGTGTGCATTTGTGATGGACTACCTGAAGACGCGGGCGCCGTTTTGGAAGAAAGAAAATACCAGTGCGGGGCCGCGTTGGGTGGAGGGGCGCGAAAGTGATCAGGCAGCAGAGAAACGCTGGAATCTTGAAGGCTTTTAAAGCCCTATTGGCGTTAAAAAATTGAAAGTTTATTTCGAATGGCTCTTGTTAACTGTCAAATCTGACAGTTAACACTTTACGTGTTTTTCCTCTTAAATGTTATCTCGATAACATAAGGTTGGAGGTGCGTAGAAATGGCCGTGAATAAAAGCGTTGATAGGTCTGTGGAGAATTGTAAAACATCCGATGCGCGCGCGGAAATATACAGGGCTGCACACTTTCGGTTGGTTCTTCCAGGCGGTGGGTCATCAACTAATTTGCTTTATAGAAATGGCAAGCATCAACTCAAGGTCGTTATAGAGTTGATCTTGGAAAAACAAGAGCGTGACTTAACCTGGACGCAGGTGCTTTTGAGTGAGGTGCTTTACGCATACCTTCATGTCCGCACGTATGGGCCGCCAACGTCTGCGATGCCGCGCGGATTTAACTATTATAGATATAAGAATGATTATGATACTGGGCGCTGGACGGGTGATGGAGTTCCACAGTTGGAAGATCAGGCCGATCCAGTTTCTCCACCTCTAGGTGTTGAGCTATTTGATTATTATATATCTGCAGATGAGCGAGCGAGCATAGAGCCTCATCGATTGATGGCTCAATTAAATATCGGTAGTGAAACTATCGTATCAAGTGAGTGCGATTCGGGTATTTACGTCACGCCTGTTGTGCCCTATCGAGTGTTGGCGAGTCAGTTAACTCTTAATGCAGACTATGATGCACACCACAGTGAGAACTTTGATGTTGCTGTGTATTACTTGACTCTGCCGCAAGGTTTAAGGGTTTTCAGTAATTTGGGTCTTGAACTAGGAGTGGGTGAAACTGAAGCACCCCATCCTTTTCATACATCATGTATATTTGGTAGCTCCGGAGCACCTTTTCACAATCGAGTGGGAACGCTTACTGGGAAGGATGATTCGTTTACGGAGATTCGAGTTTCTGATATTTGGAATACAACAGTAGTATCGCCTAGTTTGCTGGTAAGGTTCGGTCAGGTGCGCACTAATATGCGTGCCATAAGGATCATTCATCGAGTAGTCCAGAACGGTCATTCACCCTGTCAAGGCACTTGGCTTGGACTCGATAATTTTGGGAATTTAATTAGGCTTCGAATCGCATCCCCGGATAAAGGCCAAACCGTAAACTTTCAAGATGCCTAGATTATGTGGGTGGGCTGATACAGATAATCCAGAGATTCAATAGGGTGCTCTATGGAACTGCATTCTCAGGCTTTTAACGTTGATCGCTATTTTCAAGGTCATGTTGACTCTCGAACAGGTCATTACAACTTCCGTATTCACTTAGTGACACTTTATCCGCAGGGCGCATTGGAGTCGAGAAAAGACATTGTTTTGTCATTTTCCCTAATGTCGCCCAATTCCTCATTCGTTGGGAGGAATTGGAGTTTGAGTAATACCGAATTTGATGTTGATAGTGGCAAACTTACTCTGCTAACAGGTGAGCGGTTCAGCACTCTCGGGCTCCCCCCGTTGGGGGGATGATGCAGTTCAAAGATCGCAAACTCAAGGATCTGGTTGTAAAACGCCCCGACGCCAGCACGTTGCATGTGGTTTATAAGGACGGTACACGTGAGGTATTGCAGCGTACCAGTAGTGCCAAACCATATAGGATTATATTTATTGATTTTGAAAACGGCGAGCGCTTGCAGTTTCGCTACGCAGTCAATGGTGAGCTCGAAAAAATCATCGGCCACAGTCAAGAATCTTTATTAACAATGGTGTATTCGGGGAATCGACTTCAGTACACAGATACGCGTGTCGATAGCGGACGTCAGGCTCGCACGCGTTTTACGCAGGTAAACGGTTTCCTCACTCATGTCACTGCGCCTTATGATACGGTTGGCGTGCCGGGGGTAGCGGGTTATACGTTTGAATACACGGAGTTCCGTAATGGCCTGATCGCAATTACTCGGGTAAGATCGCCTATGGGGGGAGATGAGCTGATCGTATACACCGAGGCGGGCCACTCGTATGCACAGAATCAATATATTCCGCGGGTTAACCGTTGGGTAATAACCCCTGGCGCTAACCAACAGATGATGATATGGGCTTATAGCTATAGTCCGGTCAATAATTTTACGGGGTACCCATTTATCGGTGGCTATGACAAGAACGAGGACAACGCGTACACCATAGGTGGTGAGTATAATTACTGGGTTGAGGAGAAAAGGCTCGGGACTAATGACGTGGTTTTGCTGACCACTCGTTTGACCTATAACAAATACCATCTGCTCATCGAGGAAGACGTCCTGCGCGAAGGCACCCGGACTACTAAACTCGTTGCTTATAACGCGAAACCTGGGCTCTTCCCGGCGCAGCCCGCTAACTATCAATTACCCACACTCATTACAACACGCTATGCACTTGTGGCAGGCGGTAATGTACGGGAGACAAAGGTCGCGATAACGACTGACGAATACGGCAATGAGTTAAGCCGTACCGAGGCCTCTGGTGTTCGTACCGAATACACCTATTATCCGGTCGCTGGGGAGAGCGGCAAGTGTCCGGCCGACTCCCATAATCAGTTCCAGCGCTACATAAAACAGGAACGCCTAGTTCCTGTCGGGGGAACGCCTGCCGCCCGACTCACCGAATACACCCACACTCGCTTGCCGTTGACGGGCGCCAGCTACTTTGTTGTGCAGCAGTCGACTTCTCAGGGGGCTGTATTCAACCAGCAGCAAACCTATTACGACACACCCGCGCAATTAGCCGGTCGGTTGAAGACCAGCACCTGCACTATCGATGGACAGTCACAGCACAGTGAGTTCAGCTACACCGTTACCGGTGACACGCTGACAGAAACGCGCAAGCTTGTTGGACGCGAGGGGCAATACCTGGAGTCGATCCGTACCCTCTCATTAGTCACCCGTCACCTGCTGTCGGTGACAGGGGACGGTAATTGCTCTTTGGATATGGTGTTCGATGCAAGTGGGCGGCTGGCGTCGGAGATAACCTCTGCCGGAAAACCGCAACAAGCTGGGCGCACCTATGCCTATCATTTCAAGGACGTGCAGAAAAACGCCCATCTGGTGACAACTGATGCACAAGGCAATCGTGTTATCACGTATTTTGATGGTAGGGGCCGCCGGGTATCGGAGGCTAAATTGCAGGCGGGTGGCGTGGAGGTTCTGACGGGGTCGTGGGCTTATGATGCGCAAGGGCGACAGGTTGAATCGGTGAAGACTGATTATCTGCCAGACGGCACTAGGACGCTAAAGAGCGTTTATACCTATAACCGTTGGGGCAATAGCAGTCGCACCACTCACCCGGATGGCAGCGTATCGATTGACGACTACGATCCACAGCTTAATCAAAGGCTGACAGGTACCGTCGGTGGCGAAAGACAGGAGACTATTTTCAACGAATTTGGCCAACCGGTTAAGGTCAATCGCCTAGATACCCTGGACAACGCCGTTGAGATAGAGTCCAGCACCTACGATGGTTTTGGCCGGTGCACTACCCGTGAAGACAAAGGTAATAAACGGACTGAACATTTTTTTTATGATGCTTTCGACCGAGTAGTGCGGTTGCGTGAAGTACCCGCCGATGGGAGCCCAGCGCGAGAACAGACAATAGTCTACGCGTCGGGAAGCAGTGACGATCACGTAACGGCCATCAAGATAAACGGCATAGAAGTGGGTACACGCAGCTTCGACAGCCTTGGGCGATTGACCTCGCAAGCCAGGGGTAAGGCCGCTGCAACAACCTTCGGCTATGAAACTAACTGGACGGAGCCGGTCACTCGGACGTCGCCTCAAGGTGCTGTCCAAACGCTGTCCTATGACAAACAGCTTGGTGTGGTTGAGCAGGTGAAACTGGCGGGCCATCCCGACCGGGATTTTCTGTTCAATCCGTCCGATGCCAGCCTGACACGCTCCACTTCGGCAGGTCTGGTCCATGAGTTGCTCTATGACGAATCCGGTTTTCCCAAGAGCGAAGTTCATACGGCCAACGGTAGTGTGTTAACGGCTGGATATAGCCACTCTCCAGCAGGACGTATGCTGCAACACACCGCTGCTGATGGTCAGCGCAGTCAATATGATTACGACGGGCAAGGACGTTTTATCAAGATGACTGCTGGATCGCTTATCGTCGAGCAGCGCTACAATGCGTTCGGACAGCCCGATACCCTGATCACGGCGCAGGGAGCCACACGGGTTGACACTAAAATCACCTACGATGGGTTGGGACGTGAGCACGTACGTCGCTTCGAGCAAAACGGTGCGCTGTTGCAGACCCTGACCAGCACTTATCACCCCAGTGGTTTGTTGGCGACGCGGTTTATGCGGGACGCAAATGGGCAGGTGGTGATTGGGGAGGCCTATGAGTACGACTCGTTTGGGCATTTGCGGGACTACACGTGTCAAGGCCGTGAACGTCCGGTGGACCGACAAGGTCGCGATATTGCTGCGCAGCAATTTAGCCATGGTGCTTTCGACAACCTCACAAAGGTGGTTACGACCTTCGTTGATGGCTCTGAAGATATTTGCCAGCGTTACTTCACAGGGCTGGATCCTACCCAACTGACACGTCTGACCTATACCAATCCGGTTCGGGATATAACACTGGCTTATGATGCTGCGGGCAACCTGCGAAAGGGTCCGCAAGGCCAGGTGTATACGTTCGATGGCTTTGACCAACTGACCCGCGTGCAAACTGGCATAGAGAGCATTCGCTACGAGTACGACGCAGAGGGACGCCAAGTTGTGGCTGCTCGTGGCGCAGAGCCTGCCGTCAGCTTGGCCTACGTAGGCGATCGTCTCGATACGCTGGCAGAGGGTGCGAAAAAAGTGCGCTACTTCCAGGCCGGCGAGCAGTTGGCGCTACGCAGTGGCGGAGTAGATGGGCCGCAACTGCATGTGAGCGATGGAGCGGGTAGTGTGCGTGGGGTGACGGCGCCGGGTCAGGCTCACGTAAGGCGGCATTACACGCCCTATGGTGATACGACCATTCCCCTCAATGATGGCAAGGCCCGCACCTTGGCCGACCTACAAGTACCCGCGTTCAACGGCGAGCGATTGGACTTGTCCGTTAACCTCTATCACCTGGGCAATGGTCAGCGTGCCTATGACCCGGATCTCAAGCTATTTCTCTCAGCCGATCCGCTGTTCTCTTCTGATGCAGGACTCGATGCTAATGGCTACTGCAACGGTGACCCGATCAACCAAAGCGACCCCAGCGGGTTGTTTCCAACCTGGTTGAAGTGGGTGTTGACTGGAGCGGCGTTGGCGTTAGGGGTTGTTGCGCTGGGCATTGGCGTGGCAGGCATTGCGGCAGTCGGTTTAGCCGCTGCAACCACAGCTCAGATGGTGATGGTCGCCGGAACGGCATTGGGTGTCATTGGTAGCACGTTAGGGGTCGCGGCATTAGGCGTCGAAGCGGTAGATGCGGCAATGGGGTGGGACCGTTCCAGTCACATCCGTAATTTGGGGTGGGCGGCCTTCGGCTTTTCAATGGCCTCCTGGGCAGCCAGCTCGTACAACGCCTGGGGAGCGGCGAGTGGAGCCTATAATTCTGCAAAAGGGATCAAGGGTGTTGGGGACATCGCACACCGTTCGGGTTATTTCACCGAACCCGCGCGTGAAGGCCTGAGATCTGCAATCAAGATATTCAGTGGCCGAACCTTTAAAGTCGCTGGTCGCATAACCCCGGGGAGTAAAGCATTTGGTTCTACCCGAGCCGTCATCAGAGGTGTGAATTTAATGCGCAGTCTGAATGCGCGTTACAGTGCCCTGACATCAGAGTCGCAGGAGGTTACTGGCGATGGGGTGGGACAACAGCAGCAACAGATGATGAGGCAATTTGTTGATATGCCGCAGAGCGCCAGCCGCTTTTATCAGTCCTTCAGAGATGAGGCGAACCGTATCCGTCAGCCGATTTTGGCTGAGGCATACCAAGAGACATCATGAGGTCGTCGGTGTGATTCACGGAGGCTGAAAAAAAAGCAAAAAAAGCAGGCGCTCACAAGCCTGCTTTTTCATTTTGAGCAAGGCTTAAGGCCGCTTACGCTCCACCGCCCGCAACAAATGCGTCGGCGGTGTCTCGCAGCTGATCTTGCGCCCCAGCAACGCCTCGATCGACGGCAATTGGTAAGAGTCATCCTCACCCGCAAAGCTGATCGACACACCTGCAGCCCCCGCACGGCCCGTACGACCAATCCGGTGCACATAATCATCCGGCACTTCCGGCAGGGTGAAGTTGATCACATGGCTGATGCCATCAATGTGAATCCCACGGCCTGCTACGTCAGTGGCCACCAGCACACGAATCTTGCCTTCGCGGAAGCCTTCCAACGTCTTGATACGCTTGTGCTGCGGCACATCGCCGGACAATTGCGCCGCGTTCACCCCATCACGCACCAGGCGTTCTTCGATGCGGCGCACTTCGTCCTTGCGGTTGGCGAACACCATCACGCGCTCCCAACCGTTGTCGTTGACCAGGTTGTAGAGCAACTTGTACTTGTCGGCACCGGCCACGGCATAGATGTGTTGCTCGACGTTTTCGCTGGCGACGTTTTCCGCTTCGATCTCGACGATGGACGGGTCGGTGGTCCACTGCTTGGCGAGGTTCATCACGTCTTCGGTGAAGGTCGCGGAGAACAGCAGGGTCTGACGCTCGGATTTCGGCGGGGTCTGGCGAATGATCTGACGCACTTGTGGGATGAAGCCCATGTCGAGCATGCGGTCGGCTTCGTCCAGCACCATCACTTCGACCATGTCCAGGTGCACGTCGCCGCGCTGGTTGAAGTCCAGCAGGCGGCCCGGTGTCGCCACCAGGATGTCGCAGTGACGGGCTTCAAGGTGCTTGAGCTGCTTGTCGAAGTCCATGCCACCGACGAACGTCATGACGTTGAGGCCGGTGTACTTGGTCAGGTCGGCGGCGTCCTTGGCGATCTGCACCACCAGCTCGCGGGTCGGGGCGATGATCAGTGCGCGCGGCTCACCCATGTAGCGCTCTTTCGGCGGCGGCGTCTGCAGCAACTGGGTGATGATCGAGATCAGGAACGCGGCGGTCTTGCCGGTGCCGGTCTGGGCACGGCCGATGGCGTCTTTACCGGCCAGGGTGAAGCCCAACACCTGCGCCTGGATCGGCGTGCAGTACGGGAACCCCAGGTCCTGGATGGCGTGCATCAGTTCAGGCGCCAGTTTGAAATCGTGGAAACGCGTCTTGCCTTCCTGGGGCTCGACGACAAACTCTTCGAGTTTCCATGGGATCACCGGCGGCTTTGGCGCACGTTCGCGACGTGGCTTTGGCGCCACTGGCGCGGCAGCAGGTTCAACTGGCTTTGCCTGTTCAGGCGGTGTCACCGCTGGCTTCTTGGGCTGGGCAGCCGGTGCGTTCCGCGCGGGTTGTTGGCCGTCATTGCGGCTACCGGCTGTCGGGGCAGGAGCACTGGAATCAGGCGCGAGCGGCTCAGCCTCGCTTTTGCCGAACATCTTCTTGAGTGCTTTGAGCACGGTGATCTCATTAATTGGTTAAGGAATGTACGCCGGCCAGTGTAATGCAAGAATCGGGCGCGGCGTAGTGCGTCTGTCATACGGCTACATAAACCGTGGTTTTCAGCCCAGGCGAGCGGTCAACCAGGCACCGATATCGCGGATCTCTTCGGGTAACACTTCGTGGCCCATTGGGTATTCCTGCCATGTCACGGTGACACCACGGGTCTTCAAATGCTCATAGGCACTACGGCCCATGGCGTTTTGCACCACGTCGTCATATTGGCCGTGCAGGCACAGCGTCGGAATACGCTGCTGACTGGCGGACAATTCGAGTTCATCACTGAAGGTCGGCGCATAAGTGGAGAGGGCGATCACGCCACCCAACGGGCCTTCCCAATTCAGGAATGCGGTATGGAAAACCACGGCACCGCCTTGGGAGAAACCGGCGAGGAAAATGCGCGACGCGTCTATTCCGGTTCTCTTCTGCGCTTCGATCAAATCCGTGACCATTTTGGCTGAGACTTCCAGCTCTTCCAGGCTGATGGAGCGCGCTGGGCTCATGGCCTTGATGTCGTACCAACTCGGCATCTCGTAGCCACCGTTGATCGTCACCGGGCGGGTCGGTGCCTGGGGCAAAACGAAACGGGTGGTCAGCAAGCTTTCCTGCAGCGCTTCGGCCACCGGCAGGAAGTCGTAGCGATCGGCACCCAGGCCATGCAACCAGATGACGCAGGCGTCTGCGGGCTTGGCGGGCTGAAGAATCAAGGGGTCGGTCATGTCTGCTCCATTAATGTGCGCGCGCTCCGATTAAGTGCGACGGAACGGTGCGCGACAGGTTGATCTGTTAAGAAGATGTCGCACGGTTGAATCTTTTTCTATTGACCGTGGGCTGAATCGGCTCAGCCGACACTCTGGTACGCGCCTTGCTATGTGTTGAACGATGTCAGCGCTATCTCGGGACGGTAACACTATCAGTGACTGCCGCCTGTGGGATAGCAACTGGAATTACTGCGACAACTTCATGCCGCTTGACCCTAAAAAAAGCCAACACGGGTCGATATCGCCTCATAAGGGTGCGCTGAGGTTCGAGCTCCGACACAACAAGAGCAAACTGGAGGTTTGAATGAAGGTATTGAAATCCACCCTGGCCATCGTGACTGCGGCGGCTGTACTGGGTGTCAGCGGTTTCGCCCAAGCTGGCGCCACCCTGGATGCCGTGCAGAAGAAAGGCTTTGTGCAATGTGGCGTGAGCGACGGCCTGCCGGGTTTCTCGGTGCCGGATGCCAGCGGCAAGATCCTCGGGATCGACGCTGACGTGTGCCGCGCTGTAGCCGCTGCTGTTTTCGGTGACGCGACCAAGGTCAAATTCAGCCAGTTGAACGCCAAGGAGCGTTTCACCGCGCTTCAATCCGGCGAAGTCGACATTCTGTCCCGTAACACCACCATGACCAGCTCCCGCGACGCCGGCATGGGCCTGAAATTCCCAGGCTTCATCACTTACTACGACGGCATCGGCTTCCTGGTAAACAACAAGCTGGGCGTGAAAAGTGCCAAGGAGCTGGACGGTGCAACCATCTGCATCCAGGCCGGCACCACCACTGAGCTGAACGTTTCCGACTACTTCCGCGGCAACAACCTGAAATACACCCCGATCACCTTCGACACCTCCGACGAAAGCGCCAAGTCGCTGGAATCCGGGCGCTGCGACGTGCTGACCTCCGACAAGTCCCAACTGTTCGCCCAGCGCAGCAAGCTGGCCGCGCCGAAGGACTACGTGGTTCTGCCGGAAACCATTTCCAAAGAGCCATTGGGCCCGGTCGTACGTAACGGCGACGACGAATGGCTGGCCATCGTGCGCTGGGTTGGCTACGCCATGCTCAACGCTGAAGAAGCCGGCATCACTTCGAAAAACGTTGAAGCTGAAGCCAAGTCCACCAAGAACCCGGACGTTGCGCGTCTGCTCGGTGCTGACGGCGAATACGGCAAAGACCTGAAAGTGAAGAAAGATTGGGTTGTGCAGATCGTCAAGCAAGTCGGTAACTACGGTGAAGTGTTCGAGCGCAACCTGGGCAAGAGCACCCCGCTGGAAATCGACCGTGGCCTGAACGCGCTGTGGAACAACGGCGGCATTCAATACGCACCCCCTGTGCGCTGATCGCTGATGGTTCTGTCACCCGGTGGGCCAACCGCCGGGTGATGTTCTGTTCCATTATTTTCGGGGCATTTCATGCAAAAACAAATCGGCGCACCCAAGCAGAAGCTAAGCTTCAGCGACCCTAAAGTGCGTGCGTGGCTCTTCCAGATCATCACGATTGTGGCGGTGGTCTCGCTGGGCTGGTACCTCTTCAACAACACCCAGACCAACCTTCAACACCGGGGCATTACCTCGGGTTTCGACTTTCTTGAACGCAGTGCCGGCTTCGGCATCGCGCAGCATTTGATCGACTACACCGAATCGGACAGCTATGCCCGAGTCTTTGTGATCGGTTTGCTCAACACTTTGCTGGTGACCTTCATCGGCGTGATCCTGGCGACCCTGCTCGGTTTTGTTATCGGCGTGGCGCGGCTGTCGCCGAACTGGATGATCAACAAGCTGGCGACCGTGTATGTGGAAGTGTTCCGCAACATTCCGCCGCTGCTGCAAATCCTGTTCTGGTATTTCGCGGTGTTCCTGACCATGCCGGGGCCGCGTAACAGTCATAACTTCGGCGATACCTTCTTTGTCAGCAGCCGTGGCCTGAACATGCCGGCAGCGATTGCCGCCGATGGGTTCTGGCCGTTTGTGGTCAGCATTTTGGTTGCCATCGTGGCAATCGTGCTGATGGCGCGTTGGGCCAACAAGCGTTTTGAAGCGACTGGCGTTCCGTTCCATAAATTCTGGGCGGGCTTGGCGCTGATCATCGTGATCCCTGCGTTGTGCACCTTGATCTTCGGTGCGCCGCTGCACTGGGAAATGCCCGAGCTCAAGGGTTTCAACTTTGTCGGCGGCTGGGTCCTGATCCCTGAACTGCTGGCGCTGACCCTGGCGTTGACCGTCTACACCGCCGCGTTTATCGCCGAGATCGTGCGGTCGGGCATCAAGTCCGTCAGCCACGGCCAGACCGAAGCCGCGCGCTCCCTGGGCCTGCGCCCTGGGCCGACGTTGCGCAAGGTCATCATCCCGCAGGCCCTGCGGGTGATCATTCCGCCGCTGACCAGCCAATACCTCAACCTGGCGAAAAACTCGTCCCTGGCGGCCGGTATTGGTTACCCGGAAATGGTTTCGCTGTTTGCCGGCACGGTGCTCAACCAGACCGGCCAGGCCATCGAAGTCATTGCCATCACCATGAGCGTGTACCTGGCGATCAGCATCAGCATTTCCCTGCTGATGAACTGGTACAACAAGCGCATTGCGCTGATCGAGCGGTGAGGAAACGCCCATGAGTTCACATACTTTCAAACCGGATATGCCGCCGCCGAACAAAGTGTTCGGGCCGATGGCCTGGATGCGCGCCAACCTGTTCTCCAGCTGGCTCAACACGCTGCTGACGCTGTTGGCGTTCTACCTGATCTACCTGGTGGTACCGCCGATCCTGAGCTGGGCGATCATCGACGCCAACTGGGTCGGTACGACACGCGCTGATTGCACCAAGGAAGGCGCCTGCTGGGTGTTCATCCAACAGCGCTTCGGGCAGTTCATGTACGGCTACTACCCCGGCGACCTGCGCTGGCGCGTGGACCTCACCGTGTGGCTGGCCATCGTTGGCGTGGCGCCGTTGTTCATCTCGCGCTTCCAGCGCAAGGCGGTCTACGGGCTGAGCTTTTTGGTGCTGTACCCGATCATCGCGTTCTTCCTGCTGCACGGCGGTGCGTTTGGCCTGACCAACGTGGCGACCAGCCAATGGGGCGGCCTGATGCTGACCCTGGTGATCGCCACCGTCGGCATCGCCGGCGCCTTGCCGCTCGGCATCATGCTCGCGCTCGGGCGGCGTTCGAATATGCCAGCGATTCGAGTGGTCTGTGTGACCTTCATCGAGTTCTGGCGCGGCGTGCCGTTGATCACCGTGCTGTTCATGTCCTCGGTGATGCTGCCGTTGTTCCTGCCCGAAGGCATGGGTATCGACAAGCTGCTGCGGGCGTTGATCGGCGTGATCCTGTTCCAGTCGGCCTATGTGGCCGAAGTGGTGCGCGGTGGCTTGCAGGCGATTCCCAAAGGTCAGTACGAAGCCGCTGCTGCGATGGGCCTGGGTTACTGGCGTTCGATGGGCCTGGTGATTCTGCCGCAGGCCCTGAAGATGGTGATTCCGGGCATCGTCAACACGTTCATTGCGCTGTTCAAGGACACGAGCCTTGTGATCATCATCGGCCTGTTCGACCTGCTCAACAGCGTCAAGCAAGCCGCCGCCGACCCTAAATGGTTGGGCATGGCCACCGAAGGCTACGTGTTCGCCGCCCTGGTGTTCTGGATTTTCTGTTTTGGTATGTCGCGCTATTCCATTCATTTGGAACACAAGCTCGACACAGGCCACAAGCGTTAGGAGTTGATGTTATGAGCGAAGCGATCAAACAGCCTGTGAGCCCTGAAGGCATTATCCAGATGCAGGGCGTCAACAAGTGGTACGGCCAGTTTCACGTGTTGAAAGACATCAACCTCAACGTCAAGCAGGGCGAGCGTATCGTGCTGTGCGGCCCCTCGGGTTCGGGCAAGTCCACCACCATCCGCTGCCTCAACCGCTTGGAAGAACACCAGCAGGGCCGCATCGTGGTGGATGGCGTGGAGCTGACCAACGATCTCAAGCAAATCGAAGCGATCCGCCGTGAAGTCGGCATGGTGTTCCAGCACTTCAACCTGTTCCCGCACCTGACCATCCTGCAGAACTGCACGCTGGCGCCGATGTGGGTGCGCAAGATGCCCAAGCGCAAGGCCGAGGAAATCGCCATGCACTACCTGGAGCGCGTGCGTATTCCGGAGCAGGCCCACAAGTTTCCGGGGCAACTGTCCGGTGGGCAGCAACAGCGTGTGGCGATTGCCCGGGCGCTGTGCATGAAGCCGAAAATCATGCTGTTCGACGAGCCGACCTCGGCACTCGACCCGGAGATGGTGAAGGAAGTACTCGACACCATGATCGGGCCTGGCCGAAGACGGCATGACCATGCTCTGCGTGACCCACGAAATGGGCTTTGCGCGCACCGTGGCCAACCGCGTGATCTTCATGGACAAGGGCGAGATCGTCGAACAGGCGGCGCCGAACGACTTCTTCGACAATCCGCAGAATGACCGGACCAAGCTGTTCTTGAGCCAGATTCTGCATTGATCGATATGTGAATAAATGAACCCGGCCTGGCGCCGGGTTTATTTTTTTGGGCTAGGACGCTTTGAGTGTTTCGGCCTTATCGTGCTTGGTGTAGGTGAAGGCGCCGCGCATGTCTGCGCCCTCGGCCAGGGCTTTTGCGTCAGCCAGCAAGTGCGGGTGACGATCCAGCAAACGCATCAGTACCACTAGGGTTTTGGGGGCAAGCAGTTCGCCGCGCTCGTAACGTGAGAAGGCGTTGTGGCCGCCACCGGAGAGCAGTTCCACGGCCTCTTTTTGCGTAAGGTGCAGTTTGCGGCGGATGCGTTTTATCTCGGCGCCGATCATTTTTCGGGCGACGACGACGAGTTCATCGCCTGCTTCTCCAAAACGGTCGGCGCTATCTGTATCCGGATCCCAAAAGCCGTCTCCACATACATGACATTCCCAGCCGGAAAGATTATCCACCCGACGCTCCATGCCTTTGACACTGATGGTTTCACTGCGGCCCTCGAAGTAGTGCAGTGCGTCGGGTGCGCCGCAGATATAGCAAAGCTCTGGTTCTTTCATTGGCTTTTCTCCTTGAAGGAGATCACCGGTGGCCTTCCGTCTGCGCGGTAAGTCACCTTGATGTAAATCTCCCTGCCTTTCGAGTGGGTGTGGTACACGTCCTGCCAGACTCGATGGTCCCCATAAGTGGTCATCGATTTGTACAGCATCCAGTTTTGTAATTCATAAATGACGTCTTGCATTTGCTCGATGCTGAAGCGCAGCTCCCAACCGCACTTTTGTGCTGACTGTGTGAAGGCGCTTCTCCCCAGCCGTCTCACATCCGCCTTTATCACCGCCAAATCGTAATGAGGTGTGTACTTTTCCATAAGACACCTGAGTCCAATAATTACCCTCATAGGGTAATTTTACCAATCGAAAATACTGCTCCTTTTCCTGCCTAAAAAACCTAGTGCGTTGCTCTTGTAGGCACGTCCGAATAGGCTGTAGGACTTTTCAACCAGTGATCAGGGCAAACGCCCATCCCTCTGCCGGCAGTTGATCAATGACCTCTGAAACCAAACTTGAAGAACTGTTGATCGACGCAGAAGCCGACGACGAGGTGATCCAGCACACCCCACCGGTGGTGAGCCGCCCGTGGTTGTTGATCATGGGACTGGTCCTGGTGGCGATGAACCTGCGCCCGGCGCTGTCGAGCCTGTCGCCGTTGCTCAACGAGGTGTCGGCCAGTTTGGGACTGTCGGCGGCCAAGGCCGGTTTGCTGACCACCTTGCCGGTGCTGTGCCTGGGGCTGTTCGCGCCGCTGGCGCCGATCCTGGCGCGGCGTTTTGGGGCCGAACGGGTGGTGCTGGGAATTCTGTTGACGCTGGCCGCAGGTATCATCCTGCGCAGCTCATTCGGTGAAGTCGGGCTGTTTGTCGGCAGCCTGATCGCAGGTGCCAGCATTGGCATCATCGGCGTGCTGTTGCCCGGTATCGTCAAGCGTGACTTCGCCAAGCAAGCCGGCACCATGACTGGCGTCTACACCATGGCGCTGTGCCTGGGCGCAGCGCTGGCGGCGGGCGCGACGGTGCCGCTGAGTCATTATTTCGGTGGCAGCTGGAACCTGGGCCTGGGCTTCTGGATCGTGCCCGCGCTGGTGGCGGCAGTGTTCTGGTTGCCCCAGGTCGGGCAAAAACACGGCGCCCATCAGGTGGCCTATCGGGTCAAGGGCTTGCTGCGCGATCCATTGGCCTGGCAAGTCACCTTGTACATGGGCCTGCAATCCTCCCTGGCCTACATCGTGTTCGGCTGGGTGCCGTCGATCCTGATCAGCCGTGGCCTGAGTGCCACCGAAGCCGGTTTGCTGCTGTCCGGTTCGATCATCGTGCAATTGCTCAGCGCCCTGACCGCGCCATGGCTGGCCACGCGTGGCAAGGACCAGCGACTGGCCATCGTAGTAGTGATGTTGCTCACCCTTGGCGGGCTCTTCGGCTGCCTGTTTGCGCCGCTTGAAGGCTTGTGGGGCTGGGCGATCCTGCTGGGATTGGGCCAGGGCGGTACGTTCAGCCTGGCGCTGACCCTGATCGTGCTGCGCTCGCGCGACGCCCACGTGGCCGCCAACCTGTCGGGCATGGCCCAGGGCATCGGCTACACGCTTGCCTCCATGGGCCCGTTGGCGGTGGGGGTGTTGCATGACTGGACCGGTGGCTGGGGCGCCACCGGCTGGGTGTTCGGCGTGATCGGCCTGGGCGCGATCATCGCCGGGTTGGGGGCTGGTCGTGCCCTTTACGTCGGGGTGACCAGCGAGAAGGTTTAGAGGTAACGCACGGTCAGGGTGATCGAGCCGTCGATGGGCACTTCTTCGGTCAGTGTCAGGGTACTGGCGGGGGCGATGACCGGAGTCAGCATCATCTGGGCTTCGAACGATTGCACCGGGATTGGCGTGTAAGCCGCGCTGTTGGCGACTGAAGTGATGCTATTGGGGCTTATGGAGCGGTGTCGTTCCCAGGTCGAACCGCCATCCATCGAGTCGGTCGCCCTGGCCGCCACGCCATCGGCGAACACCTTCTCCAGAAATGCAGAAACGGAACCGAGTTTTTCACTGCCGTTGATCAGCCCCAGGCCAAAGTAGGACGGCTCACCCATGGCCTCCGAACCCGCCCGGTTGTCCTTTGGCTCAATGGCCATCAGGGTCGGGGCCTCGCAGGTCACGGTCAGTTGCGTGACATAATCGCCTAGCGATGTGTAGTCGTTGAGCTTGAGATCCTTGGCGGAAATCTTGCCGACATCGTACTGCCCGCCATTGCCCAGGCTGGGCGAGCACGCGCTCGGGGTGATCAGTCCGCGCACGCTCATGTCAATGCTGGAGGCGGCAAAACTGTTGCTGACGCCAACCAGCAGCAGCGTAGCGATCAGGGTATTCAGGGACTTGCTCAAGGTGTTGCTCCTATACAGGGGGGAAGGGGGTTACAGGTACGAAATCGTAAGGGTCACGGAGCCGTCGATGGGCACTTCATTGGTCAGGGTCAGGTTGCTGGCCGGGGCGATGACGGTGCCGACCTGCAGGCCAGTGACCAGTCGTTGCACCGGCAAGGGCGCCAGCGTGGTCATGTCTGCAACAGACGTCAGGCCGTCATCCATGAAGGCACTCTCGCGCTGCCAGGTCGTGCCGCCGTCCTGCGAACCAATGGCTCTGACGGAGACTCCGTCCCCGGTGGGGCCGGACATGGAGATCGTGAGATAGCCAAGTTTTTCACTGCCATTGATCAGTCCGAGGCCGAAGTTATAGAAGTCGAGACTGGACTCCGTGCCTTCCCGGTTGTCCTGGGCGGCGATGGCGAACAACGTCGCGGCTTCGCAGGTCACCGTCATCTCCAGGGTTTGGCCGGGCAGGTAAGTGGGTAGGTCAAGGCGTAGGTCCTTGGCCGACACCTTGCCCAATTCAATGACACCGGCGTTGGGCAGGCCAGGGGTGCAGGCACTCGGTGTAATCGCCCCCCTGACGCTCAGGTCGATACTGGACGCAGCGAAGGCAGGGCCGACGCTCGCCAGCAGCGCGGCGATCAGGAGGTTGCGGGGGGTACTCATGGTGGTGCTCCTACTCAGGGGTTAGGGTTACAGGTACACAACTTCCAACGTGGCCGACCCGTCCATCGGTGTTTCCACGCTGAGGTCCAGGTTCTGCCGGGCGTTGATCGTGGCTTCCAGCTTCAATGTGCTGGTCAGCATCTGGATGGCCGAGGGGCCGGCAGTGCTACCGACCACATCGGTAAAACCGAGCAAGCTGCGCGAGCCGACATCGATGGGGTTGAGGTTGGCGGTGCGCCAGGCCAGGCCACCGGTGGTGGACTCGGTGCCGTACACCACGGCCAGGTCATCGACCACGGTTTGCTTGGGATCGAAACTCACCGAGTACACGCCGATCTTGTTGCCGCTGGTGTCCAGCCCCAGTCCGTAGAAAATCTCGCTATTGACGTGGGCCGTGCCGTCGCGGTTGTCGCGCATGCGCAGAGCGAAGCGACCGGGGGCGTTGCAGTTGACGGTCAGCGTCAGGTATTTGTGGGGCAGGCGGGTGCCGTTGGTGAGGTTGAGGTCGTTGCGTGAGATCTTGCCGAAGTCCACCAGGCCGCCGCTGGACAACAATGGCGTGCAGGCCATGGGTGTGATCAGGCCTGTGACGGCCAGATCGGCAGTGGACGCGGCGTGTGCGGTGCCAGCCAGCAGGGCCAGCGCGGCCAGAGGGGTCAGAACGGGGTTCATGGGAAGGCTCCTAGAGGTAGTTGAGTTCGAGGGTGGCGGCGCCGTCGAGGCGCACTTCGCTGCCCAGGTCCAGCGTGCCCAGCGGTGCGATCACCGCTTCCAGGCTGGTGGTGGCACTCAGTTGTTGAATCGGCTCGGGGCCGCCGGTGCTGCCGGCGCTGGCGCTGAAACCGAGGAACCGGCTGGCGCCAATCGCCAGCGGGTTGGCGCTCGCGCTGCTCCACGGCGCTGCGCCTGTGGGGGAGTCGGTGCGATAGAGCTGGGGGAAGCTGTCGGCGGTGGTGCGTGTCGGGTCGAAGATCAAGCGGTAGCGCCCGATTTTCTGCTGTCGTGCATCGAGCCCCAGGCCATATGACGTGTCATCCGCGGGGCCAGTGGCCGAGCCTTGGCGATTGTCCTGCAGGCGCAGCGTGAAGCCGGTGGGCGCATCGCACGCCACGCTGACCACCAGCGGTCGAGTGGGCAGGGCGGTTTCCTTGTCGATATTCAGGTCCATCACCGACAACTTGCCGAACGCCACCGTGCCGCCGTTGGACAGGCTTGGCGTGCAGGCCGCAGGAGCAAAGCGCGCTTGCAGGCGCAGTTCCCGTGAGCGGCCGGTGTTGATCGCATCGAACAGGCCGTTGGTTTCCCACGTGACCGCATCGCTGACGCGCAGGGCGTCCTCTTGCGCCCAGGCACTGAGTTCCAGTTGCAGCGACAAACTGCGCCCGTTGGCCGGCACGCCGGCGCGCATCGGCACAACTCCGTGCTCAGGTCGCCAACGCAATGTGGCGCCGCTGCTTACCACCGACTGGCCGCTGCCGGACAACAAGCCCAATTCCACCGCCTGGCCGTCGAGCAGTGCGTCGCTGACCCGCAGGCTGTAGCTGCCGCGCTGGGTGAACTGGAAACGTTCGTTGCCTGCCGCCAACCCTCGATAAAACAGGGACAGGCCGGTGGCTGTGGGGCAGTTCAGGCTCAGGCTCAAGCGGCGTTCACCCAACGAGTGTTCTGTAGGCGAACCCTGTGCAACAGCCCGGTTCATCAGGCCAAAGTCCACACGGGTTTCGCTCAGGTTCAACTGGCACTCATCCATGCCCCAGGCGTTTGCGCCCAGCAGCAGGCTGGCTGACAACAAGGCAGGTTTCAGGCCCATGGTGAAGCTCCTCATGGTTGGCACCGCGCCGGCGCGGTCTCGTAATACACCTCGGGGTCACCGCGTTCGGGCAACGCGTAGCTCAGGCGGCAGCGGGCTTGGCCGGGGGCGCTGACCCACAGCTCGCGACGGTCGAGCACGTCGGGCAAGAACACTTGGCTGCCTTCCTGCACCAGGGTCACGAACTCACCGTCGACGGTGCTGACCGCCGCGCCACGGGGCAGAGGTTGGCCGTCTGCGGTGGTGACGTTCAGCAGCACGCGGCGGGTGAGGGCCACGCCAAACTCGACTTTGTCCACCGCGCCTCGCCCGGCCGACAGTACCGCCAGGCCATTGCTGATATCGGCATTGCGCGGCAACGAGCGGGTTTGCACTTCCACCGGGCTGCGTCCGTACGGGCTGAGTTGCGGCACCACCGCCTGGCCTTGCCAGTCGGTCCACACCGGGCCGCTGGGGGTGCTGACCTGGATGCCGGCCATGTCGCCGACCGACATCACCGCAAAAGTCTCGCGCACCGGGTAGGGCGAAAAGGTCAGGCCATCGCCGTGCAGCACTACACCACCGCGGGCGCCGCCCTGGTAGCTGGAGCGTTCCTGGTTGTTGCGGGTGTAGTTGAAGTCCAGCTGGCTGTAATACGGCAGCGCCGAGACGCCGACGGACGACTCCACCTCACGGTCGCGGCTGTCGCGTTCGACGCCCACCTGGTAGCTCAACTGGTCATTGAGCTGCTCGCTCACCCCAGCACCGATGCGGTGTTCGCCACCGGCATTGCGCGCCCAGGCGCGGCCTCGACGGTTCTCGCCCAAGGGCACGCTGATGTTCAGGTACACGCTGTCATCGCTTTGCTGGCGCCCGCCAACTTGCCATTCGGCGCTCGCCGAGACCGACACCCGTCCAAAGCTGGTGCCCCACGACGCCAATGCACGGCTGCTGCTCTCGCCGGTAAAGGTCGAGGAGCGTGAGAAACCGGCGCTGAAGGCTCCCAGCATCGGATGCGACCAGGACGCCGTGGCGCTCTGCTGATCGCGATAGCGTGAGCGTTGTTGTTCGCGGGTGTCAGTGGTGTAAGTCGAGTCTTCAAGGTCGCGATAGCCCATGGTGCGCCAGGAGCCGGCCGTGGTAACTGCCCAACGCTCGGTCAGGCGTTGCGACCATGACAGATTGGTTTGCACACCGCGCTCGTTGCCCAGGCGACTGGCCTGGGCGAGCTGGGTAGAGACCTGGAACTGGCTGTCCTGCCACGGCAGCCAGCCCAGGTTCGCGCCGACCGCGCGATAATCCTCAGTCGCCAGCAGGCCGCCGCCCACGCTGACCTGCGGGTGCAGCGCACCGCTCCAGCCGCCGCTGACCACCCAGGGCTCGGCGCCTTCGCCGGCGCCGACTTTGCGTATACGTCCAGCCGCCACCGAGTAACCCGGTGCTGGCAAACCCAGGCCCAGCATGGCGGCGGGCACGGTGAAGCGGCGCTCTTCGCCGCTGGTTTCCTTGACGGTGACTTCCACATCTGAGCGGCTGTTCAAGCGCCGCACATCGGTGAGGGCAAACGGCCCGGCGGGCACCACCGTGGAATGAATCAACGCGCCGTTCTGGCGAATTTCCACTTGGGCCGGGCTGTTGGCGATGCCGGTGATGGTCGCGCCCTGGTTCTGGTCCTGCAGCGCGGTTTCGGTGAGCACCTGGGCGCCGGTGATTTGCGCACCGGCCAGCACCGGGTTGTACAGGTTGATCTGCCCGGCCTGGAACACTGCTTGTTGCTCGGCAAAGGTTCGCTGGGCGTAGGCATCCAGATGCGTGGTACGCGATGTGCTGTCTTGCCAGGTGCGTACCTGGCGGCTGCGTACGATCCAGTCGCCCGCGTTAAAGCCGACCTCGGTATTGGCCGAGCCGAAGCGGCTGTTGTTGTCGCCGTATTCGTTGTACAGCCCACTTAAATCGTAGTTGAGCAACCCGGCAAAACCGCCGGTCTGGTAGCCGGACACGTCGCGTACAGCCGGGCGCAGTGCTTCGGTCGGCACCACCAACGACAGGCTTAGGGTGGCCGGATCTTGCTCGATCACGGTTTGTGGGTAGGCGTCGAGAAAGTCATGGCATTCGCCAGTGTCCGCCGGCACGCGCAGGTTGCCCGCATCCAACAACGCCTGGTTGAAACACAGCGCGCCTTGCCCGTTGAACACCACATCGACCCGCCCGCGTCGCTGCCCGTTCACGTTGAGATTGAGGGCGTGGTGGCCTGCGGCAAAGCGAGGCGCTTCCAGCAGCAGGTTGGCCAACTGCGGGTCGATACCGCGCTGGGCCAGGGTTTGCGGGTCGAACGAGCCGGCACTTTCATCGGCCAGAGGCTCATTTGTTGGCAACGCGGTGCCCAGGGTCAGCGCAAGGCTCGCCAGCAACCAGTGTGCCCGGGGCGATGAAATGCCAGGCACGGCTTTGCCGTCGCGATCAGTCATAACTGTGCTCACAAGTCATACTCGAATAAGTGGAGGCAGGCCCGTACCGATCCCTCGGTACGGACAGGCTCCCGGTGGCCTTCAATGGGAAGCCACTTCGTTATCAGGGCGCCGGCATGAATCCTTGCGGCGCTGGGATCAAAGGGTGATCGGTGCTTCGTAAGGTGCCACCGCAAACCCGTAAACGGTGGCCGGCTGCATCTGCACGGTGCTGGCCTGGGCTTGGCTTGCGGCGACGCTCAAGGTCTCGCCGGGCAGTACGTAAGTGCGCGGCAGTAGCGCCGAGCCCTTGCCCGGCAGTAGCGTCAGCTCCTGGGCCAGGCGCACCACATAGGGCGTTGGGTTGTTCACGCTCAGTTGCTGGTTTTTCAGGCTCCAGACCAGGCCGGTCCAAGGCGTTCGATTGGGCGCCAGGCCTTTGGGATGCAGGATCACCGGCAGGTTCTGGCGCACCGTCACACCCACCCGCGCATGGCCAGCCTGGCCGTTGGCGCGGCCTTGGGGCATACCCTCGAAAATCACCCGTTTCAGGCGCTGGGTGGTCAAGGGCGTGGGTGACTGAAGGATGAAACGGATCAGTTGGCTCTTGCCCTGTTCGACCCGCGTCAGCGGCGGCGTGACAAACAGCAGCGGTGCCGAGTCCTCGGGAATATCCTCCAGGGTGACGTGCAGCAGGGCGAGCTTGGAATCGGTGTTGGTCACCGACACCGAGGCTTCGCCGTCGGCTTCGTTGACGATCACCACGGACGTGTCCGGCACCATGCCGTCAGCAAGCACCAGCGTTGGCCCCCACAGCGTCAGGGCCAGTGCCGCGAGGTAGAGACCGGTGTAGCGAACCAGGTTGAACACCCGTGTTATCAAGGCAGCGCAAGGAGAAGGGAACATGACTACAGATACCTCAGGTCTAGCACGATGGAGCCGTCCAGCGGCACCTCTTGGTCGAGGGTCAGGTAGGCGGCGGCGTTGATCGATGTTTTGATTTCCAGCTTGGCGGTCAGCACGCTATGCGGGTCCGGGACCAGGGTGCCGGGGTGCGCAAAACCCATGTAGTTATCCGGGTAAGCGTTGGACTCGGGAAACCAGGTCAGGCCCTTGTTGCTGGAGGCCAGCACAATTGCGCGCTGCCCGTCGCCCACGGCTTCGCGAATGGCCAGTGATACCGAGCCCAGGCGTTCAGCCGGGGCATACATGTTGTTGCCCAGGCCGTAATAGAAGCCCGGCCCCACGGATGAGTCGGCACGGTTGTCTACGCCTACCAGCACAAACAGGACTGACTGGTTGCAGGTCACGCTCAAGTCCAGCGTCCTGGCGGGCAGTTCGGTGAACTCATATTGATTGAGCGAACGCGCCGGCACCCGTCCGTGATCGACGACGCCGCTGGGTGACAGGGTGGGTGTGCAGGCGCTGGGGGTGATGCTGCCGGTCAACGTGACATCGACCTGCGAGGCGCACAGCGCGGGAGTGGCGGTCAGGCATAGACAGAGCGACATCAAGCGGCGTGAGAACGTGTTCATGGTCTGTTGTTGGAACCGTGTTGAGGAGACATCCGTGAGAACCGCGATGGGCGCAAGGCACTGCGTTGCGCCCGGTTTTGCGTTACAGGTACTTGACGGTCAAGGTGGCGGAGCCATCGATGGGCACTTCTTCGGTCAGGGTCAGACCATTGGCCGGGGCGATGCTGGGCATAATGGTCACGTCGGCCACCAACACCTGCACGGGGACTGGCGCGATGGTGGTGCTGTTGGCGACCGAGGTGAAGCCGTTGTTGATCAGGAACATCAGGCGTGTCCAAGTCAGCCCGCCATCGCGCGAGGCGATGGGCCCTACATCAGCGCCATCCGCCACTGCCGATTCCACGGCCATGGCAAAGTAACCCAGTTTTTCGCTGCCGTTGACCAGGCCCAGGCCGAAGGCCGCGTCGTCAACTGCGGAGGCCGAGCCCGCACGGTTATCCTTCGGTTCGATTGCCATCAAGGTTGCGCCATCGCAGGTGATGGTCAGTTGCAAGGTTTGGTCGGTCAGTCGGGTTTCTTCGTCAGCTTTGAGGTCCTTGGCGGAAATCTTGCCGATCTCCACATTACCGCCGCCGGACAGGGCTGGTTCACAGGCACTCGGGGTGATCAACCCGCGCACGGTCAGATCCACACTGGAGGCGGCGTAGGCTTGGCCTGCCCCTGTGAACAGCAGGGCGGCGAACAGGGCGTTAAGGGTCTTCATGGTGGTACTCCTAATGAGAGGCATTGAATGGAAAAGCGGCTTACCAGTACTTGAGTTGCAGCGTGGCCTGGCCGTCGAGCGGCACCTCATCGAGCAGGGTCAGGTCGGTGGCGGGTACGATGATGGTGAACGTACGCAGGCGCGCGTTCAGCGACTTGAGGGCAATGGGGGTGTTGGGGCCGTCGAGGGCGGCAAACGAGGTCAGTGCCTCGTGCCCCAAGTAGATGGATGGGACCCAGGTGGCGCCGCCATTGCTGGAGGTGATGACTTTGACGGGTGTTGCATCGGCCACCGGGTCGAACAGCGAAAACGCTACGCTGCCCAGTTTTTCCTTGTCGGGGGTCAGGCCCAGTCCGTGGTGTCGCGGGTTGATAGCGGAAGTGCCCGAGCGATTATCCACGGTGGTCAGCGTGAAAAACGTCTCTCCCTCGCACTGCACTTCAAGGCGCATCTCGGCCGGTTCCAGCCGTGTAGGTGAGCCTGGTAGCAGGTCCTTGGCTGTCATTTTGCCGTGGTCGATCACGCCGCCATTCGACAGCACGGGGGCGCAGGCGCTGGGGGTGATGGACCCAGAGACATTCAAGTCGGTGCTGCTGGCAGCGAACACGTCGGGCGCAAGCGCCGCGAGCAGCAGGGCGAGGGTAGGTTTATCCATGGCACAGATCCTTGTGGTGGGTTGAGGTGCTAAAGGTAAATAACGTCCACGGTGGCGGAGCCGTCCAAAGGCACTTGTTCGGTGAGGCTCAGGCCGCTGGCCGGGGCAATACTGGTCTCGACATGCAAGTCGGCAGTGACGTTGAGCAATGGGATGGGGGCCGCGATACCCGACTCGACGGTGCCGAAAGCTGCCAGTTGATGGCGCACCAACCAGGTGCCGTGTGGAAAACTCCACCAGCCTGCTCCGCCATTCATGCTGGCGAGGGGGATCACTGCCGCCGTATCAGAAACGGGATCGCTCAACGTCAGCAGATAGGTTCCGACTTTCTGGTCGCCATTGATCAGGCCCAGGCCGTAGCCGTAGCCATCATCTTTGTGCGCGGTACCGGCGCGGTTGTCGTTGCCCCGCAGGGCGAACAGCGTCGGAGCTACGCAATCCACGTGCAGCTTGAGGATGTGGGTGGGCAGCCAGGTGGAGCTGTCGGCGGACAGGTCTTTGGCCGCAATCTTTGCGAAATCGACCACTCCACTGGCACTCAGGGTAGGGCTACAGGCACTGGGCGTGATGCTGCCGCGCACCGCCAGATCGGCGCTACTGGCGGCAAACGCTTGATGTGCCACGGCAACCAACAGCGCCGTCACCAGCGCCTGGAGACGGCCGCTCATAGGTAGCGCAACTCAAGCGTGGCGGAGCCGTCCAACGGCACGGTATCGATTAGGGTTAACCAGTCCACTGGTGAGATGGCGGGCCAGACGATCACGTCCAACGCCAGGTTCTGCATGGGAATGGGCGCCAGAACACCTGAAGACCGGTTGCCAAAGCCTGTGAAGGTGGATGGAGGCCAAGGCGCTCCCGGTTCGAGCAGGTCCCAGGTGAGTCCGTTATCCAGCGATTTGAGCGAGTCGACGCTGGCGCCATCCGCCAGGATGTTGGCCATGTCCAGGAAATACGCCCCCACCAATTCGTCGCCGTTGATCACGCCCAGCCCATACATGGACGGATGCACCGCTTGGGGGCGTTCGGGTCGGTTGTCATGGGTCTTGATGGCGAACAGGGCCTGTGCTTCGCAGTCGACCTTCAGTTCGAAGATGAATTTTGGCAGTTCGGTTGCTCCGGTTGGTCTGAGGTCTTTGACCGAAATTTTGCCGTAATCCACTACACCGCCTTCGCTCAGGCTGGGGGTGCAGGCGCTCGGAGTGATTGCGCCTTTGACCGATAAATCCACCGCGCTGGCGGCCAACGCAAGCGTGCCATGGGTAATCAGCAGGGCGCCGACCAAGGCGGCGAGAGAGTCTTTCATCACAACAGGTATTCCTATGCAGGGACTAGGGGGCAGATTGGCGCGGTGAAGTTGCCCATGGGTTTTATGGTTGTGGTGGGCACGCGCTGCTTCAGGGGAAAGCGGGGAGGAATTTAGCGCCGGGTCGGGGAGGCGGAAATGCAACTATTACGAATGACAGGGTGGCAATGACATAAAGGGGTTGTGGCGTGAGAAAAAGCGTTTTACGCCGTGGTTGTCGTAGTTCTTGTATCGCTGATGGCCACTCGTTCGGATATTTTTCGCGATCCTTGATTTTCTGAAGCCATTCATTTGGGTTTGGTTAATCGTCTTATTTTGCGAAGAATTAGGGTGAGCGGATCGCTCCCTTTGGGGCTGCATGCCTGGCCACTTTCCAGACCGACGTTTGTCCGGGCCACTGCCTGGAGCCCGGGTGCTCGTGGTGGACGACCATTACACCTATCGCCTGCTATTAAGCTCGCTGCTGGAAAAACTCGGCGTCGCCCATCTGTGCTGTAGTGATGGGCAACAGGCGCTGCATGCACTGGCAGCAGAGCGTTTCGACCTGGTGATCAGCGACTGTCGCATGCCGGTGATGGACGGTTACACCATGACCCGCCAATTGCGCCTGCGCGAGCAGGCCGAGGGCCGACCGCCCACGGTCGTTCTGGGCCTGACCGGAAGCCTGGGGCCGGAAGAAGTTCGCCAATGTGTGGCGTGCGGGATGGACGGTTGGTTGACTAAACCCATAGGCTTTGCGCAATTGCGTGAGGTGTTGCATTGCTGGCTACCGCTTGAACCGGGCGGGCTTACCGTCGCCCCATCGGGGCTAAACAGTACTTTTCCCAGCCGTACCAGTCTGATTGACGCGTTTGGTTCGTGGGACGTAGTAGAGCCGATGTTGTTCAGCCTGATCCAGGAGGCGCATGCAGACCTGGCCTTGCTGATTCATGCCCAAGCCGTTCTGGATGCCAAGCTGGCTGCCGAGTGTTTGCATCGCCTGGTAGGCAGCGTGGCGTTTCTGGGGGAAAACGGCCTGGAAGGGGGGGCAGTGGAGTTGATCAAGAATGTGCAGTTGACCGGCATGGCGCTGAGCCGGTCGGCGCTGGAAGAGTTTCGCCATGATGTCGAGCAGTATCTGAATTATCTGGCACATCTATGAAGGAATATGTACCTCTGTAATGTAGTACTTTTCCGTATGTCATTTCTCTTAATTGTGTAGGCAGTTGTGTGTAACCCTTTAAATACGGGGTGGAGCGCTAAATCGATGATTTATTACCTATTGTTGCAGGAACTTGATCGCGTTATTTTCTCAGTCTCAAATTGCCATCATGGAAAAGCCGATGATCCGCATCATTATTGCTGACGATCACCCTATTGTTCGTGTAGGCCAAAAAGTGGTGATCGAGGCAAGTGGTAAGTACAAAGTAGTGGGCGAGGCCGATGGCCCGGATCAGCTTTTGGAGTTGGTCAGCCGTATACCGTGTGACGTGATCGTGACCGATTTTGCCATGCCCGGTAATCAACAAGCCGACGGCTACGGGTTATTGGGTTTGCTGAATCGTCAGTACCCGGATGTGCCGGTGATTTTGGTGACCATGTTCGCCAATATCGCCACCCTAAGGGCTGCTTTTGGCCATGGTGCGCGAGGGCTCATCGCCAAGAGCGCGTCAGCCCGGGAGCTGCCTATGGCGCTGAAAACCGTGGTGCAGGGGCGCCAATTTGTCAGCGAGTGCTTGCGCGCGCAACTTGACCAGGCCTGCCTGGAGCAGCCGACCCAGGCACCCAAGTTGTCTGGCAAGGAGCAGGAGGTGGTGCGCATGCTTGCCAGCGGTATGACGGTTAGCCAGATTGCGGCACGGGTTAATCGCAGTATTTCGACAATCAGTAAACAAAAAAGTACGGCGATGCATCGGTTATGTATCTCAACCGATGTGGATTTATTTACCTATGCGCGAGATGCCGGAATGGTGCCTTGATTATCAACTAAGTAAGTGTTCGTAATACTTGTATTGGGCAGGCGTTTGCTGCGCGGTAAAGTGCGTAAACGCTTTGGCGCCAATTGCGCCGGGGCTAAATCCCTAGTCTAATTACAAAGGGCGTATTGTTTGGGTGTTGGGTGCAGTGATGTACTTGGCGTTTAACAGTGACGCCCAACTTCTGCGAGCACGTTATAAATGAAACATATGTTGAGTTTGATGACGATGGCTATTGCTTTGGCCGGTGGTGGGCAAGCGATGGCGGCGTCGAGTGTGGATTTAAGCATCAAGGGGAGTATTACCCCTGCGGCGTGTACGCCGACGCTTTCCAATGGTGGGGTGGTCATGCATGGAAAAATATCGTACAGCGACTTAAACCGTTACGGCGCTACCAAGCTACCCACCGCAACGATTGCGTTGAGTGTCAATTGCACGGCGTTGACCTTGTTTGCGATCAAACCCACCGATAATCGCGAGGGCAGCTCGTCTGAGTGGCCTGGAGGTCCATCATCCTTTGGGCTGGGACTTGTCAACGGCGATGCTAAGGTTGGCTTTTATTCGTTGAAAATGAACAATTCCAAGGCTGACGGTGTGCTCCAGACGGTAATCGAATCTGTTGATGGGGAGACTTGGTTTGACGCGCTTGATAACGCTCAAATGTGGCAACCCAACTGGATGAGGTCCTTTAAAGATTCTGCGGGCAGTGGTATTACCCCGGTGCCGGTGCAAATCATGTCGGCCGATATCCTGGTGGACACCACCATCAACGACAAAGCGCTCTTGCCGGTTACCCAGGAAATCCCCATAGACGGCAGCGCCACCCTCGACGTGGTCTACCTCTGACCTACCCGCCACATTTATGCAGCAAATGGGCATAGCCTTCCTCTCACGTGCGGACTATCGTGCAACCCGGAGAACAACAACGCCCGGAGCCTGCCCATGACTGATGCCCACACCGCCCTGATCAACCATTTCTACCAGGCCTTCCAGCGCCTGGACGCCGAGGCCATGGCCGCCTGCTACACCGACGATGTGGTGTTCAGCGACCCGGCCTTCGGCGAACTGCGCGGCCGCGATGCCGCAGACATGTGGCGCATGCTCACCACCCGCGCCAAAGACTTCTCCCTGACCTTTGACAACGTGCGCAGCGATGAGCGCAGCGGCGGCGCGCATTGGGTCGCCACCTACCTGTTCAGTGCCACCGGCAACACGGTAGTCAACGATATCCAGGCGCGTTTTGTGTTTCGCGACGGCAAGATCTGCGAGCACCATGACAGTTTCGACCTGTGGCGCTGGTCGCGTCAGGCGTTGGGGACCAAAGGCCTGTTGCTGGGCTGGACGCCCATCGTCAAAAACGCTGTGCGCACCCAGGCGCTGCGTGGTTTGAAGGCATTCCAGGCCAGTCGTTGATAAGCTTGGCGCTCCTGTGTTTTAGCCGAATCTACCCGTGACTGATCCTTCTGAACCCAAGCCCTGGTTCGTCTACCTGGTGCGCGCCGCCAATGGCTCGCTCTATTGCGGCATCAGCAATGACCCGGTGCGCCGTTTTGCCTCACACCAGAGCGGCAAGGGCGCGCGGTTCTTCCTGTCCAGCCCGGCGGTGGCGCTGGTGTACACCGAGCAATGCGCGAGCAAGGGCGAGGCGTTGCGCCAGGAACGGCTGATCAAAAAGTTGAAGAAGAGTGCCAAGGAGTGCCTGGCGGCCAGTGGTTCATTGATTTGACTGATGGGTTCCCATCGCCCCGTTTCGGGTTGTTGCAGGCTAAGCTAGCGGCTCACTTCTAGAGCGGAGTCCGGCATGTCTGAATTGATTCTTCATCACTACCCACAGTCCCCCTTCGCAGAAAAAGCCCGCCTGTTGCTGGGCTTCAAGGGCTTGTCCTGGCGCTCGGTGCACATCTCGCCGGTGATGCCCAAGCCGGACCTCACCGCCCTCACCGGCGGCTATCGCAAGACGCCAGTGCTGCAAGTCGGCGCGGACATCTACTGCGACACCGCCTTGATCGCGCGCCGCCTGGAGCAGGAAAAATCCACCCCCGCGCTGTTTCCCCAGGGCCTGGAACTGGTCACCCAAGGCTTCGCCGCCTGGGCCGATTCGGTGGTGTTTTCCCATGCCGTGGCGTTGGTGTTCCAGCCCGAATCCCTGGCCGTCAAATTTGCCAAGGTGCCGCCTGAGATGCTCCAAGTGCTGGTGGCCGACCGCGGCAAACTGTTCAGCGGCGGCACGGCGACGCGTGTGCAACTGGACCAGGCCTTGCACCAATGGCCGGCGATTGTCAGTCGCATCGATCAACAATTGCGCCACCAGGCGGGGGATTTCCTGTTCGGCGAGCCATCGATTGCCGACTTCTCCCTGGCTCACCCGTTGTGGTTCCTCAAGGGCTCCTCCGTGACCGCGCCGTTGGTGGACGCCTATCCCGCCGTCGCCGCCTGGCTGGATCGCGTGCTGGGTTTCGGCCATGGCACTTGCACCCAGATGAGCGCCGAACAGGCCTTGGATGTATCGCGCAATGCGGCACCGGCGGTTTTGCCTGAAGAAGTCTTCGAGGACTTGAACGGCTTCAAGGCCGGCCAGCAGGTGACCATTTGCGCCACCGACTACGGCACCGACCCGGTCGCGGGCGAACTGTTGTTTGCCGGGCGCGAAGAGCTGATCCTGCGCCGCAGCGACGAACGTGCCGGCACCGTGCATGTGCATTTCCCACGCATGGGGTTTCGTATCCAGGCGCAATAAATAAAATATTTTGCAAATAAAGGTGAGGTAAATCCACCGCCCATCCGTGTAGTGCTTGAAACTGCGATCTATTCGCATTAACAGCGTTTTCTACACGGGTTCTCACAGCATGAAGTCGACGGCGGGCGGTTGGGTTAAACAGTGGCTGGGAGCCTCGGTATTGGCGGTATCGGGGTTGGCGTTGCTGCCCCTGAGCATTGCGCAGGCGCAGGAGCAGCAGAGCGCCCAGTTCAACTTTGCCCTGGCGGCTAAACCGCTGCCCCAGGCCTTGAGCGACTTCAGCCGGGTCACCGGCATCAGCGTGATCTACACCGACGAAGCGCCCTACGGCCTCAGCGCCCCGGCAGTCAGCGGGCAGATGAGTGCAAACCAGGCGCTTCAACGCCTGCTGGGCAACAGTGGCTTCACCTTCCGTCAGATCGATGCACGTACCTTGGCCCTTGAACCGCTGCCCACCGAAGGCGCGGTCAACCTCGGCGCCACCACCATCAGCGGTGTCGGCCAGGCCCAGGACAGCACCAGCTACCAGCCGCCGCCCACCAGTTCGGTGATGCGCTCCCACGCGCTGCTGCTGGAAACCCCGCAGACCGTCAACGTGGTGCCCGCCCAGGTGCTGCGCGACCAGACCCCGCGCAATCTGGATGATGCCCTCGCCAACGTCAGCGGTATCACCCAGGCCAACACCTTGGCCAGCACCCAGGACGCGGTCATGCTGCGCGGCTTTGGTGATAACCGTAACGGCTCGATCATGCGCGACGGCATGCCCATCGTGCAGGGGCGTGCGCTGAATGCCACGGCCGAGCGCGTCGAAGTGCTCAAGGGCCCGTCGTCGCTGCTCTACGGTATTCAGGATCCGGGCGGCGTGGTGAACATCGTCAGCAAAAAGCCGGAACTGGTGCAGTCCACTGCCCTGACCGTACGCGGCTCTACCTTTGGCGACGGCAAGAACGGCAGCGGCGGCAGCCTCGACACCACTGGCCCGATTGGCGACAGCGGCCTGGCGTATCGCCTGATCGTCGACCATGAAGACGAAGACTACTGGCGTAACTTTGGTACTCACCGTGAGAGCCTGATCGCGCCGTCCCTGGCCTGGTATGGTGACAGCACCAAGTTGCTGTTTGCCTACGAACACCGTGAGTTTCTCACGCCGTTCGACCGTGGCACCGCCATCGACAAGTCCAACCACCCATTGGATATCCCGGCCACTCGGCGTCTGGATGAACCTTTCAACAATATGGAAGGCCGCTCCGACCTGTACCGCTTCGAGGCTGATCACGACCTGAACGATAACTGGAAAGCCCATTTCGGCTACAGCTGGAACCGCGAGACCTACGACGCCAGCCAAGTGCGCGTCAGCGCGGTGAACACCAACGGCACCCTGACCCGCAAGATGGACGGCACCAAAGGGGCAATCACCACGGACCGTTTTGCCACGGCGAGCCTGGAAGGTAAGGTCAATGTGTTCGGCCTGCAGAACGATGTGGTGTTCGGCCTGGATGACGAGTACCGCAAGATCTACCGTGCCGACCTGATTCGTCAGAGTTCGCGCGCCACCAGCTTCAACTACAACAATCCGGTGTATGGCAACGAAGTCGCAGGCACTACCGTCAGCCCCGCGGACAGCGCCCAGACCGACCTGCTGCGCAGTGATTCGCTGTTCTTCCAGGACGCCCTCCACCTGAACGAACAGTGGATTTTCGTCGCCGGTGCGCGCTATCAGATGTACGACCAATACGCCGGCAAAGGCATACCGTTCAAGGCCAATACCAACGGCAACGGCCAAGCCTGGGTGCCGCGTGCGGGCCTGGTGTATCGCTACACCGATGAATTGTCGTTCTACGGCAGCTACACCGAGTCGTTCAAACCCAACTCCACCATCGCCGCCTTGGCCGATGGCAGCACCTTGACCGGCGACCTCACCCCTGAGGAATCCAAGTCCTGGGAACTGGGGGCCAAGCTCGACATTCCGGGACGTATCACCGCCAGCGCCGCGTTGTTCAATATCGACAAACGCAACGTGCTGGTCTCCGTTGGTTCCGGTGCCAACACCGTCTACAGCATCGCCGGCCAAGTGCGTTCCCGTGGCCTGGAACTGGATGCCACCGGCCAACTGACCGACAAGGTCAGCCTGATCGGCAGCTACGCCTACACCGATGCACTGGACGTCAAGGACAAGGACCCGACCCTGGAAGGCAACCGCCTGCAAAACGTCGCCAAGCACACCGGCTCGCTGGCAGTGGCTTATGACTTCGGCAACATCTTTGGCGGCGACCAGTTGCGCGTGGGCACCGGTGCGCGTTACGTCGGTGAACGTGCAGGCGATGCGGCCAACGATTTCACTTTGCCGGGTTACACCGTGGCGGATGCCTTCGCCACCTACGACACCAAGATCGATGGGCAGAAGGTCAAGTTCCAGCTCAACGTGAAGAACATGTTCGACCGCGTCTACTACACCTCGGCGGCCAGCCGCTTGTTTGTGTCCATGGGCGATGCGCGGCAGGTGTCGGTGTCCAGTACCCTGGAGTTCTAAAGGGTTTGTGGTAGCGTTGCCGCCACTGATGTCTTGGCGGAAACGATACTGATGCATTTTGGACGATGGCTACATCTGCTGTGCTTGAGCGTTTTGCTGGGTGGTTGCGCGAGTGTTTCACCGACTTCCACCCCGGCAAGCCTGGAGCAACTCCTGGCTGACCCGGCCCTCAACGGCGCTACTGTTTCCCTGATGGTGCGTGATGCCCGTAGCGGCAGCACGCTCTATCAACACAACCCGCGAACCCGCCTGATTCCTGCCTCCAATCTCAAGCTGCTCACCACCGCAGCGGCGATGGATGTGCTGGGGCCGCAGTATCGTTTTTCCACGCAACTGTTGAGTAACGGTACGCAGCAAGGTGAGCGTCTCACCGGCAACCTTTACCTCAAGGGCCTGGGCGATCCGACCACGCAACTCGCCGATTACCAGGCATTGGCGGCACAGCTTGCGGGCCAGGGTGTGCGGCAGGTCCAGGGCGACTTGGTATTTGACGATACCTTTTTCGACGCTGAACGCCTGGGGGTGGACTGGGCACACGACGATGAAAGCACCTACTACGGCGCGCAGATTTCCGCGCTGACCGTATCGCCTAACACGGATTTTGATGCGGGCACGCTGCTGGTCACGGCAAAGGCGCCCGCCATGATTGGCCAACCGGTCAGCGTGGTGGTGAGCCCTTCAACCGACTACGTACAGCTGAGCAACCGTGCAGTCAGCGGCCCTGGTAACAATTACGGGATCACTCGCCAGCACGGTACTAATCTGCTGCAACTCACCGGCGCATTGGCGCCAGGCAAACAAAGCCGGCAGTGGGTGAGCGTGTGGGAACCGACGCAATTGGTGGCCAATCTGTTTGAGCAGGCGTTGGCGCAGCAGGGCATTCAGGTACTTGGGCGACGTGTGATCGGTGGCGTCAGCCCAGTAACGGCCAGGGTGTTGGCCGAGCACCAATCGGCGCCGTTGCAGGAACTGATCACGCCGCTGCTCAAGCTTTCGAACAACAACATGTCCGAAGCGTTGCTAAAGACCATGGGCCGCAAGGCGTCCAATGCCGGGACGGCGCAGGCCGGTGTCGCAGCGGTGGCGGACTTCATGCGCCGCCAGGGCTTGGACCCGCTGACGCTGAGCCAGGTCGACGGTTCGGGCTTGTCGCGGCGCAATCTGGTGTCGTCGCAGAACCTCACCGATCTGCTGGTGGCGACGGCCAAACAGCCCTGGTTCGAGGCCTGGTATGACGCCTTGCCGATCGCCGGAAACACCGATCGAATGAGCGGCGGGAGCTTGCGTTATCGCCTGCGCGGGACGGCGGCGGAAAACAACCTGCACGCCAAGACCGGCTCCATGGCCGGCGTGTCTTCGTTGAGCGGCTACATCACCGACGCCCAGGGACGGCGCCTGGTGTTTTCAATGATCAGCAACAACTACCTGAGCACCGCCGCACCGATCCGCGCCTTGGAAAACCGTGTGGCGCTGGCCCTGGTGCAGTGGCACGACTAGTTCAGGGCTGATAGCCCATGCGCCAACTCACGGCCCGGGTCGCCGCCAGCAAGTGCTGCGCCGCCGGGCCGTCTTCGTCGGCATGGAACAACGAGGTGGGGCCGACCACGGTCATCACTGCCGCCACTTGGCCAATGGCGTTGAAGACCGGCGCGGATAACGCATCGACGCCGGGCATCAACAAACCATGCACAAAATGCAGGCCACGGTGGCGGATCTGTTCGCAGGCGGTGGCGTAGGCCTGGTCGTCTGCCAGGGCATGGGCAGTGCCGGCCTGAATTTCGCGTTCACGCAGCTCCACGGTTTCCCGCGACGGTAGAAAGGCGCTGAACACCAACCCGGTGGACGAACTGAGCAGCGGCAGCACCGAACCCAATTGCGTCACCACGGTGACGGCGCGCACCGCCGGTTCGATCTGCACCACGGTTGCGCCCTGGTTGCCCCATACCGCCAGGAAGCAGGTTTCATTCAACTCATCGCGCAGCTCCGCCAGGGGCATCGCGCCGACTTTCAATACGTCCATGCTGCCCAACGCCGCCAGGCCCACGCGCAAGGCTTCGCGGCCCAGCCCGTAATGGTTGGTGGCGGTGTTCTGTTCGGCGAAACCCGAGGCAATCAGCGCCTGCAGATAGCGGTGCACTTTGCTTGCCGGCATCTGCACGTGTTCGGCCAGGCGCGACAGCGAAGTCGCCGGGGACAGCTCGGCCAGGGCCTTGAGGATATCGGTGCCCACTTCGGCCGAGCGGACTTTCTGTTTACCGGTGTCGCGGGGCTTTTCCATGGAGGGGCGAGAATCCGAGAGATGAATGGGCGTCTTTATAGCTTGACGGTCGATAGTGATCAAATTACGTTATGCGTAACTGGATTACGATAAAAACAACTTCCGCACAGAGGACGATCCATGAACCTCGAATACCTGTCGGGCTTCGGCAATGAATTCGCCAGCGAAGCCTTGCCCGGCGCACTGCCGGTCGGCCAGAACTCCCCGCAAAAAGCGCCCTACGGGCTGTACACCGAACTGTTCTCCGGCACCGCGTTCACTATGGTGCGCAGTGAAGCCCGGCGCACCTGGCTGTACCGCATTCAGCCGTCGGCCAATCATCCGGCATTCGTCAAACTTGAGCGGCAATTGGCCGGTGGGCCGTTGGGCGCGGTGACGCCGAACCGCTTGCGCTGGAACCCGTTGGATTTGCCGAGCGAACCGACGGATTTCATTGATGGGCTGGTAGGTATGGTCGCCAACTCGGCGGCGGAGAAACCCTCTGGCATCAGCGTCTACAACTACCGCGCCAACCGTTCCATGGAGCGTGTGTTCTTCAATGCTGATGGCGAGTTGTTGATCGTCCCCGAGCAAGGTCGCCTGCGCATCGCCACCGAGTTGGGCGTGCTGGACGTGGAGCCGCTGGAAATCGTCGTGCTGCCGCGTGGCCTTAAATTCCGCGTCGAGATGCTGGATGCGCAAGCGCGCGGCTACGTCGCCGAGAACCATGGCGCGCCACTGCGCCTGCCTGACCTGGGACCCATCGGCAGCAATGGCCTGGCCAATCCGCGTGATTTCCTGACGCCGATTGCCCACTACGAAGACGTGAAGAAACCGACAACGCTGGTGCAGAAATTCCTCGGCGAACTCTGGGCCTGCGAGCTGGACCATTCACCGCTTAACGTGGTCGCCTGGCACGGCAACAACGTGCCGTACAAATACGACCTGCGCCGCTTCAACACCCTTGGCACCGTGAGCTTCGATCATCCGGACCCGTCGATCTTCACCGTCCTGACCTCGCCCACCAGCACCCACGGCCTGGCCAACCTTGACTTCGTGATCTTCCCACCGCGTTGGATGGTGGCCGAGAACACCTTCCGTCCGCCGTGGTTCCACCGCAACCTGATGAACGAATACATGGGCCTGATCCAGGGCGCCTATGACGCCAAGGCCGAAGGCTTCCTGCCCGGCGGCGCATCGTTGCACAGCTGCATGAGCGCCCATGGCCCGGACGGCGAAACCTGCACCAAGGCCATCAACGTAGAGCTGGCACCGCACAAGATCGACAACACCATGGCCTTCATGTTCGAGACCAGCCAAGTGCTGCGTCCCACCCAGTTCGCCCTGGACTGCTCGCAACTGCAAACCACTTATGACGCGTGCTGGGCCTCGTTGCCCGCCACCTTCAACCCGAACCGGAGATAACCCATGACTCAGTCCATACTTACCCGCAGCTGGGTGGCCTCCGCCAATGGTCACACCGATTTTCCCCTGCAAAACCTGCCGTTGGGCGTGTTCAGCATCAACGGCTCGGCTCCGCGCGCGGGCGTGGCGATTGGCGACTCGATCCTGGATCTGCACGCCGCCATCGATGAATTCGACGGTGAAGCCCGTCGCGCCGTCGAAGCGACCGCCGGTGGCCAGCTGAACGCCTTTTTTGAACTGGGTCGCGGCCCGCGCGTGGCCTTGCGCGAGCGCCTGCTGGAACTGCTGGCCGAAGGCAGCAAGCTGCACACCCGTGAAGCGCAGGTGCTGCACCGCGCCGCCGATTGCCAGATGCAGGTACCGGCGCGGATCAATGACTACACCGACTTCTACGTCGGCATCGAGCACGCGCAGAACGTCGGCAAACTGTTCCGTCCCGATAATCCTCTGCTGCCGAACTACAAGTACGTGCCGATTGGTTACCACGGCCGCGCTTCGACAATTCGCACCTCAGGCACCGAAGTGCGCCGCCCCAAAGGCCAGACCCTGCCGGCCGGGCAGACCGAGCCGACTTTCGGCCCGTGTGCGCGCCTGGACTACGAACTGGAGCTGGGTATCTGGATCGGCCAGGGCAACGAGATGGGCGACTCGATTGCCATTGGTGACGCGGCCGATCACATCGCCGGTTTCTGCTTGCTCAATGACTGGTCGGCACGGGATATCCAGGCCTGGGAATACCAGCCGTTGGGGCCGTTCCTGTCGAAAAGCTTCATCACCACCATCTCGCCTTGGGTCGTCACGGCTGAAGCCCTGGAACCGTTCCGCAAAGCGCAACCGGCGCGCCCTGAAGGCGACCCGCAACCGCTGTCGTACCTGCTGGATAAACGTGACCAGGCCGCAGGGGCCCTGGATATCGAGCTGGAAGTGCTGCTCACCACTGCCGCCATGCGCGAGCAGAACCTGCCGGCCCATCGCCTGGCCCTGAGCAACAGCCTGCACATGTACTGGACGGTTGCGCAATTGGTGGCCCACCACAGTGTCAACGGCTGCCAGTTGCAGGCGGGCGATCTGTTTGGTTCGGGCACCTTGTCCGGCCCGCAAGCCGGTCAGTTCGGTAGTCTGCTGGAAATGACCGAAGGCGGCAAAAAAGCCGTTGAATTACCGTCCGGCGAAGTGCGCAAGTTCCTTGAAGACGGCGACGAAATCATCCTGCGTGCCCGTTGCAACCGTGAGGGGTTTGCCTCCATCGGTTTCGGCGAATGCCGTGGCACCGTGATCGCGGCGCGCTAGGAGGGCAGGGTAATGGAACTCTACACCTACTACCGTTCCACTTCGTCGTACCGGGTGCGTATTGCCCTGGCGCTCAAGGGCCTGGATTTCACCGCGGTGCCGGTCAACTTGCTGGTGCCGGCGGGCGGCGCCAATCGTCAGCCCGAGTACCTGGCGATCAACCCGCAAGGTCGCGTCCCGGCCTTGCGTACCGAGGAGGGCGAACTGTTGATTCAGTCGCCGGCGATCATCGAATACCTGGAGGAACGTTATCCACAGGCGCCGCTGCTCTCCAAGGACCTGGCGACCCGCGCCCACGAGCGTGCGGTGGCCTCGATCATCGGCTGCGATATTCATCCGCTGCATAACTCCAGCACCCAGAACCTGCTGCGCCAATGGGGGCATGACGAGGTGCAACTGTTGGAGTGGATTGGCCATTGGATCAGCCAGGGCTTGGGCGCGGTGGAGCAGTTGATCGGCGACCAAGGGTTTTGCTTCGGCGAGCATCCGGGGTTGGCCGACACCTTCCTGATCCCGCAACTGTATGCGGCCGAGCGCTTCAAGGTGCCGCTGGCGGCGTACCCGTGCATTGGTCGGGTAGCGGCGTTGGCGGCGCAGCATCCGGCCTTTGTGCAGGCACATCCGGCCAACCAACCAGATACGCCTGCCGCCTGACGCTTGCTGTTCCATAACAATAAAAAACAGGTACTTGCGATGCACAATCAGATTGCCAGCTTTCGCGCGGCACTCGACACCCGTCCGGTGTCGCGCTATCAGTGGCTGATTCTCCTGTTGCTGGCGCTGCTGCTGGTGACCGACGGCTACGACGCCCAGGTGCTGGGTTACGTGGTGCCGGCGCTGGCCCAGGATTGGGGGCTGGAGAAGGCTGCATTTGGCCCGGTGTTCAGCGCCAACTTGCTGGGGCTTACCTTGGGCTCGTTGCTGGTGACGCCGCTGGCGGACCGGTTCGGTGTGCGTCGCATCCTGCTTGGCTGCGTGCTGATCTACGCCACGTTGACGGTGCTGATGGTATTCGCCAATTCGCTGAGCACGCTGATGGCCGCGCGGTTTATCTGCGGCATCGGCATGGGCGGCGCGATGCCCAGCGCGATGGCGTTGATGTCGGAATATTCGCCGCCGCGCCTGCGCACGTTGATGGTGACCCTGGCGGCGTGTGGCTTCTCGTTCGGTGGCGCGGCGGGTGGGTTTGTGGCGGCAGGGTTTATCGAAGGCTTCGGCTGGCAGGCGGTCTTCCTGGCGGGCGGCGTGACGCCTTTGCTGTTGTTCCCGTTTCTGGTGTGGCTGCTGCCGGAGTCCTTGCCGCGTTTGCTGCGTGATGCACCGCCCTATGCAAGGCTGCAGACAGTGACGTCACGCATGCTGCCGGGCTGGCAACCGCCGCCGGCGAGCGAGGCCGAAAACCAGCAGGAACAGGGCAGCAAGCTGACGGTGGTGGAGTTGTTCCGCAATGGCTATGCGCGCCCGACGCTGCTGATCTGGGCGACGTTTTTTGTCAGCCTGATCCTGCTGTATTTCATGATCAGCTGGCTACCGTCGCTGTTGCTGGAAAGTGGCTTGGCGTTGAAAGAAGCCAACCTGGTGACCTCGATGTTCCTGTTTGCCGGCACCGTGGGCGCCATTGGTATGGCCTGGTTCGCCGACCGCTTGAAAAGCAAAGTGCGCCTGTTGTCCTGCGTACTGGCCGCGGCTGCGGTATGCACCATTCTGCTCGGCCTCAACCATGACAACCCGCGCTATCTGGTGGCCTGCGTATTTGCGGCCGGGTTTTGCATCATCGGTGGTCAACTGACCCTTAATGCCTTCGCCAGTAACTTCTACCCGGCGCACGTGCGCGCCACCGGCACAGGCTGGGCGCTGGGTGTAGGGCGATTTGGCTCAATCCTGGGGCCGCTGTTTGGCAGCCTGTTGCTGGCGATGCATATTCCGGTGCAGCAGATTTTCTTCTTCTGCGCGATACCGGCGGTGATCGCAGCGTTGTTGATTATTCAGGTGCGTTCGCCTGGAACCGAGGCGCCGAAGAGTCCGCTGCCGGGCGATATTCTCAAGACACCGCAGGCTTAATGCACCACTGAATTGGGCGGCAGGTGGCCCAGGCGTTCGGTCAGGCGCAGGCGCTGGATCGGGTCTTCGCTGAGCATCAGCGCGTGTTCCAGGTCGAAGCGTTCGGCGTTGGGGCAGTCCAGGCGCTGATACAGGCTGGCCCTTGCGAGGTAATCGGCGGCGCTGGCGTTGCCCAGTTCCAGCACGCGTTCGGCGTCGATCAAGGCCTGGAGCGGAACGTCGTTGGAAAGGTGCAGTTGGCGCAGGTTGCGGGACAACCGTTGCAGGATCGAACGCGGGTCGGCGGTGTGCAGATGATCGGCCTGCAACTTGAGGTTGGGGCCGTATTGGCGCTGCAACAGGTCGCGGCAATCGTTGGGGTACAACCGTCGACCGCCGCAGGGATCCAGCAGGTGATCGGCGCCGGGGACTCTTAAAAGGAAATGGCCGGGGAAATTCACACCAACCATGGGAATCTCCAGGCGCCGCGCCAGCTCAAGGGCAATCAGGCCCATGGCCAGGGGTTGTCCGCGTTTGCGCTGCAAGACCTTGTCCAGCAGGGCGGCGGCGGGGCGCAGGGGCGTAAATTCATCCTGGGCAAACCCCAGGTCATTCAAGCGCCGCAACAGCGGCTGGCCCAGTTCATCCGCCGGCAGCAGCGGCATGCCCAGGCTGACCTGTTGTTGCAGCAAGGTCAGTTCCTGCAGGATCTGCAAGGGCTTCACGGCCGGGTCGTGCTCGGCAGCAATCCACAACGCCGCTTCAAACAGCGCGGGTGGGGAGCGTTCCAGGCAGGCGAAAAAGGCTTTGCGGGGATTCATTGCATTCTCCGGCGGATGCCCCCGTTTTAGCCTTGCTGGGAATTTTCGTCCAGTGGCTTGGAAAATATCCTGCGTGCTTATGTCGCAAGACCTGCGAAATCGGGCGGCTTATTCCAGCCTGGTCCGGCAGTTTTCTGCCGCAAGCCTATACTTGGCCCACTATCAGAAGTGATTCGGGAGCTTGACGATGTTTGCTCTCATGCACAGCACCCGCCTTGAATCGCTGCACTTGAGCATCGACCCGGCCACTGGGCTGAAGGCGGTCATCGCCATTCATAACAGCCGCTTGGGGCCTGCTCTCGGTGGCTGTCGCTACCTGCCCTACCCCGACGACGAAAGTGCCGTGGCCGATGCCGCGCGCCTGGCCCAAGGCATGAGCTACAAGGCGGCACTGGCCGGTCTGCCGGTGGGCGGGGGTACCGCCGTGATCCTGCGTCCCGGCCACGTGGAAAACCGCGCGGCATTGTTTGAAGCCTTTGGCCGTTGCATCGAACAACTCGACGGGCGCTACATCACCGCCACCGACAGCGGCACTTCGGTGGCCGACATGGACTGCATCGCCCAGCACACTCGTTACGTCACCAGCACCACCGCCGCAGGCGACCCATCACCCCATGCGGCGATGGGTGTGTTCGCCGGCATTCGCACCACCGCGATGGCGCGCCTGGGCAGCGATAACCTTGAAGGCTTGCGTGTGGCGATCCAAGGCCTGGGTAATGTCGGCTACGCCCTGGCTGAACAACTGCACGCTGCCGGTGCGGAATTGCTGGTAAGCGACATCGACCACGGCAAGGTTCAACTGGCCATGGAACAATTGGGCGCACACCCCATCGCCAACGACGCGTTACTGAGCACGCCATGCGACATCCTCGCGCCCTGCGGTCTCGGCGCCGTGTTCAACCGCCAGAGCGTCGGCCAGTTACGCTGCGCCGCCGTCGCCGGTTCGGCCAGTGCGCAATTGACCAACTTGCAAGTGGCCGACCAACTGGAAGGGCGCGGCATCCTTTACGCGCCCGACTATGTGATCAACTCCGGCGGCCTGATCTACGTCGCCCTCAAGCACGGCGGGGCGGAACTACCGACCATCACCGCGCACCTGTCCAACATCGGCACGCGCCTCACCGAGATCTTCGCCCACGCCCAGGCGGAAAAACGCTCACCCGCACGGGTGGCGGATGAGCTGGCCGAGCGCTTGCTGTATCGCTGATACACCGATCAGAGTTGATACTTCTCACGTACCAGTGAGCCGACCCCCATGCGATCCAGAATGTGCATTGGGCACAGAATCGTGACGCGAACGGTCCCTGGCAGCCGACTGATTTCAATCGAGCCGTTAAGCGTTGCGCGGTTGCGCACCTCGTCCATCGACAGGCCCGTGACCGCCGCCGCGCGCTCCAGGCCGTTTTCCGTCGCCAGGTTGAGGTCGGCGCCGCTGCCGATAAAGGTAATGGGCCCGTTGTCTTCGATCTCGAACTGCCCCCAGCGCTCGCCCAATGCCTTGACGTGCAGCCGTTGCTCGGCGGTCATCGGTCGAGCCATGGGCGGCAAGTCATCAAGGTTTTGCAGCAGGATCGGGCCGTCGAGGGCCAACCCCTTGATCACATGGGCGGTCAGTTCGGTTTCACCCGATACGTCTGTGGCATGCCCGGCAATTTCGCCATTGCCTTGCTGGGCGTGCATATCGCCCATGTACACCCCGGCGCCGGGAACTCTCACCGGGCAAATCAGCACGCAACCTTCGCGTACGGAGTTGGTGTCCATATGCCCGTCGGTTTTCGCCGCATGCAATTGGTCATGGGTCATGCCGTAGCGGTGGGGCGCGCCGACCAGATACTGGCCGAAGTCGGCGCAGTTGTGGGAATCCGGCAGATCCCGTGAAGGCGTGGTGCCGATATTGCCCAGGAAAGGCCGCATGTGCGCGGCAAGGCCGGGGATATCGGCGCGGGCCAGGGAGAGAATCGAGTGTTGCGCGGACATCTCCGGCAACGCCGCCATATCCGGTGCCTGGCCGGCGAGGCGGTCGGCTACCGCCTGGTTCACGGTCAGGCTCACCTGATGCTCGGCATCGAACACGATGACGTAGCCATGGCTGAACCGAAACGCGCTGACCTCCGCCCCGCAAGCGTTGCAACGAATGGCGTCGGCGCCGATCCCCTCGACATGGCTGGCGGGATGTTCTTGCCCACAGTTGGAGCAGAACTTGGCGACAAAGGGATCGCCGTGATAGCGCCCCTCAACAAAGCGCATGACGCCTGACGAAGTGGCCAGGGACGTCACGCGCATGCGTTTGATCTTCAGGGCCACGGCGTCACCGACTTCGGCGCCGGCGATGAATACGGGTTGAGTCACCTCATGCCCGCCCTCAAACGCGGGCGTGATCATCGGGCCCCAACACCCCGGTGGCGTACCGGTGATGAGGGTGCCGCCATCGGCGAGTGGGCCGAGCATCTTCTGGCTGGGGCCGATGAGGCCGTTGGTATAGGTGTTGACGATCAGGCGATCAACCGGTTTTGATTCGTGCATTTTTATTCTCCGGGTCCTATGTGATTGAACCTTCGGTCACGGTGTATTGATCAGTGAAGGTTCAGGCAGGCCCAGTAGACCGGTGTTTTGTATCCCGAATATGTCGCGCGGGTGCGCTAATACACAGTGGTACATAACGAGGGAAGAGGAAGGTTTTTCAGCTTGAAAATCCTGATAGGGTTCTGAGGGCGGGCGTTTTTCGGTACTTGCCCGCTATCGTTTTCCTACTTGCCGCGGAGAGTCTTCATGTCCAATCAAGCAACAGCGCATTCCGTAACGTTCAAGCGCCCAGACGGTGCCGAGGTCAACGGCTACCTGGCCAGCCCGGCTGAGCTGGAAGGGGCGCCGGCCATCGTATTGATTCAAGAGTGGTGGGGGCTTAACGAGCAGATCAAGGGCGTGGCCATCCGCCTGGCCGAATGCGGTTACCGGGTGCTGGTGCCGGACCTTTATCGCGGCGCCTCGACCGTGGAAGAGGAAGAAGCCCATCACCTGATGGACAGCCTGGATTTTGGCGATGCGGTGTCCCAGGACATCACAGGCGCAGTGCGTTACCTGCAGGCCGACTCGAAAAAAGTGGGCGTGACCGGCTACTGCATGGGCGGGGCGTTGACGCTGTTGGCGCTCAATGCCATTCCGGAGCTGGCGGCGGGTGTGGTCTGGTATGGCTTCCCACCGCTTGAATACCTGGATGCAGCAAAAATCAAAGCACCGCTGATTGGCCATTGGGGCACGCAGGATGCTTTTTTCAACATCGAAACCGTTGCGGAGCTGGAGTCAACGCTGCACGCGGCCGGTGTTGACGCTACGTTTTATCGCTACCTGGCGCGCCATGCCTTTGCCAACGAAACGGCGATCGGCCATGGCCGTATCCCCGACACGCAATACGACGCCGCTTGGTCGCAACTGGCGTGGGACCGCACGTTGACCTTCTTCGGTAAAACCTTGTGGCAGGCCTAAGGCGCAAACAGCCTTCGGTAAAACCTTGAGCCGCCGGTCTGCCTGAACCCGTTGGTTCACCCTGAATCAACGGCGGCGGGCCGTTCCCCTTACTCCGCCTCCGGCTGCCCGATCTCGGCCAGGGCGCTGGCGTTGTTCTTGAATGCTGCTGCAAAGGCGGCGCGGTTCTTGGCCATGAAAATACCGGCGTCTTCTGCCTGCTTTTCAGTCAAGCCTTCCACGTTTTTCAACAGGACATCCATCAGAGACTCTGCCAGTTCAAGCATCTGGTCGTGTGCGTCGGCAAGTTTGCGATCCACGAATGTAGTCTCCAAGTCGCGGGTACTGCGATACAGGGTTTCAACAGCCATTTTTTGGCCTCGTCATCAGGGTGCAGTAGTGAAGGGGAGTAGCCCTTGTGTTCGGGTGTTGCTGGAATGCTGTATTTATATACAGTAAAAAGGTTAAGCCAAACCACCGGATTTGGATAGCAGTTTTTTAATGTAGTCCGTAAATACAGGTTTGGAGTGCCTCATGTCACCCCGCCATCATCTTATACCTGCCCCTGGCCTTTTTTCTGCATGCAGAACAACCGTCACGTCCAACCCGCATTATCCGGTCGAGTCGACCTAAGGAAGCATCATCGTGAAGATCAATTGGGCCGAAAGGCTACGCCAGCAAGTGCACGGGCTGGCCGAGTCCCTGGGGAATCTGTTTGTCGAGTCGTTCCACTACCTGGCGCTGTTCGCCATTGGTGCGGTGACGGCCTGGGCGGCGGTGATGGAGTTTCTGGGGATGTTGGAGAACGGGCACATCAAGATCGATGACATCTTGCTGTTGTTCATCTACCTGGAGTTGGGTGCGATGGTCGGGATTTACTTCAAGACCAACCACATGCCGGTGCGCTTCCTGATCTACGTGGCGATCACCGCGTTGACGCGACTGCTCATCTCCAACGTGTCGCACCACAATCCGCCGGACGTGGGAATCATCTACCTGTGCGGCGGGATTCTGCTGTTGGCGTTCGCGATTCTGGTGGTGCGCTACGCCTCGTCGGCCTTCCCGTCGGTCAAGGTTGAAGGCCCGCGTCGCAAGGGCGAGGCGAGCCTGGAGACCGAGAAGGGCGAGCTTTAAAGCCCGACGCTGAACGGCAGGGCGCGGGTCGGCGGTCGATGCAGGACTTTGTGATCGCCATCCGTCATCACCGCCAGGATCTCCATGGCGCTGTGGCCCTGCTCGATGGCGATACCGAACTGAATGCTTTGCACCAAGCGTTTGAGCCGTTTTGGATCATTGCGCTGTTCGGCGCTGATCATGCGCTTGGCCACTACGCCTTGCTCGTTCGAGAGGGTCAGCATGATGCTGCCGTCCAGCCGTTGGATGCTCAAGTTGACGCGGTATTCAGGGGTGAAGGTGTCGGTGATGATCTGAAAAGGATTGTCCATGGTGCGTACCGCCTGATAAGAACATGCAGTCATTGACGACCGGTGTCGGGATTAGTTCGCGTCTCCTGACCATCGGCCACTCCGTCGCTGAGGTTTTCACAAGGTCCGTTTCCCTCTACAGCTGTACAGCAAAGGCCGTGCCGCATAAGGCGCCGAGCCGTTATTGCAGGACATGAAAAAGGCGAACCGAGGTTCGCCTTTTTGTTGGGTGATCTATTTCAGGGCAGTACAGAGAAAACGATCGCAGACAGCGCAATCAACCCGATCACCACTACAAACACATTCGACACCTGGCCCGAATACTGGCGCAGAGATGGCACGCGACGAATGGCATACATCGGCATCAGGAACAGCAGGCACGCGATGATCGGCCCGCCCATGGTTTCAATCATGCCCAGGATGCTCGGATTGAAGGTGGCGACGGCCCAGCAGGTCAGCACCATGAACAGTGCGGTGCAGCGTTCCAGCCATTTGGCCGACATCGAGCGATTGCGCCCGCGCAGGGATTTGACGATCAGGCCCTGGAAACCTTCGCTGGCGCCGATGTAGTGGCCGAGGAAGGATTTGGTGATAGCTACCAGCGCAATCAACGGCGCGGCGTAGGCGATCACCGGCGTCTGGAAGTGGTTGGCCAGGTAGGACAGGATCGAGATGTTCTGCGCCTTGGCTGCCGCTAGGTCGGACGGCGACAGTGCCAGTACGCAGCTGAAGCAGAAAAACATCACGGTCAGCACCATCATGCCGTGGGCCGTGGCTAGAATGCCGCTGCTTTTGCGCTCGGCCTGGGCGCCGTACACGCGTTTCTGGTCGACGGCGAAGGCGGAGATGATCGGTGAATGGTTGAAGGAAAACACCATCACCGGAATCGCCAGCCACAGGGTCTTGAAGAACAGCGGCATGGGCATGCCATCCCCGGCGGAGGCGAAGAAGGCGCCATTCCAGTTGGGGATCAGGCTGAAGGCCAGCAACAACAGGGCGGCGACGAACGGATACACCAGCACGCTCATGGCCTTGACGATCACGCCCTGGCCGCATCGTACGATGGCCATCAGGCCAAGGATCAGCATCAGCGAAAGGATCGCCCGAGGGGGCGGGGCCATGTGCAGTTGGTGTTCCATGAAACTGCTCAGGGTGTTGGTCAGCGCCACGCTGTATACCAGCAGGATCGGGAAGATGGCAAAGAAATACAGCAGGGTGATCAGCTTGCCCGCACCGACACCGAAGTGTTCCTCGACCACTTCGGTGATGTCACCGGATTTGCCTGACAGCACAAAGCGCGTCAGCCCACGGTGGGCGAAGAAGGTCATCGGGAAGGCCAGCAGGGCCAGTACGATCAACGGCCAGAAGCCGCCGACGCCGGCATTGATCGGCAGGAACAACGTGCCGGCGCCGATGGCGGTGCCGTAGAGGCCCAGCATCCAGGTGGTATCGTGTTTGGTCCAGCCGGTGGTCACGGTTGTTGGTGTAGCAGCAGGATTTTCAGCAGCAGGTGTACGTACATCGGTCATCGTTATTGCCTCGTTATTATTTTTGCGCGGGCTCACGTAGGGGGCGGGTAGCAGTGCTCCGATCAGCACTCCACCCAGCTGACCGCCAGGCCGCCCCGTGAAGTTTCTTTGTATTTGTCATGCATATCGGCGCCGGTATCACGCATGGTGCGGATCACCCGGTCGAGGGAAATAAAGTGTTTGCCGTCACCGCGCAGGGCCATTTGCGTGGCGTTGATCGCCTTGACCGCGGCGATGGCATTGCGCTCGATGCACGGCACCTGTACCAGGCCGCCGACCGGGTCGCAGGTGAGGCCGAGGTTGTGTTCCAGGCCGATCTCGGCGGCGTTTTCCAGTTGCTCTGGAGTAGCGCCCAAAATATCGGCAAGCCCTGCTGCAGCCATGGCGCAGGCCGAACCCACCTCACCCTGGCAGCCCACTTCGGCGCCGGAAATCGAGGCGTTTTTCTTGCAGAGAATGCCGACGGCGGCGGCGGCCAGGAAGAAATTGACCACGTCGTCGTCAGACGCGTCGGTGTTGAATTTCATGTAGTAATGCAGCACCGCAGGGATGATCCCGGCCGCGCCATTGGTCGGTGCAGTGACCATGCGCCCTCCGGCCGCGTTCTCTTCGTTGACGGCGAGGGCGAACAGGTTGACCCATTCCATGGCCGACAAGGTCGACGTGATGACATTCGGTTTACCGATTTCCAGCAGGCTGCGGTGCAATTTTGCCGCGCGGCGCGGTACGTCCAGACCGCCCGGCAAGATGCCTTCATCGCGCAAGCCTTGTTCCACGCATTCGCGCATCACCGACCAGATGTGCAACAGGCCACTGCGGATGTCGGCGTCGCTGCGCCACGCGCGTTCGTTGGCCATCATCAGCTCGGAAACCCGCAGGCCGTGCTTGTTGCACAAAGCCAGCAGTTCCACGGCGCTGGAAAAGTCGTAGGGCAATTGCACATCGCTCGTCGGCGCAATGCCCGAGGCCGCTTCCGCCGCTTCGATGATGAAACCGCCGCCCACCGAGTAATAGGTCTGCTCGCTCAGCAGGCCGGTTTCGCCGTAGGCGTGTAGGGACATGGCGTTGGGGTGGTAGGGCAGGCTTTCGTCCAGCAGTAGGAGGTCGTGCTTCCAGTTGAAGTCAATGTCGTGCTGACCTGCAAGAAGCAGTCGGCCGGATTCGCGCAGTTGCTGGATGCGTGCATTGATCGAGGTGGGGTCGACCCGGTCCGGCCATTCGCCCATCAGGCCCATTACGCAGGCGCGGTCGGTGGCGTGGCCGACGCCGGTGGCGGACAGCGAGCCATATAGGCGCACTTCTACACGGCGGGTGTCGTTCAGCAGCTGTTGATCGATCAGGGCTTGGGCAAAGGTCGCCGCCGCCCGCATCGGGCCGACGGTGTGAGAGCTGGAAGGGCCGATGCCCACTTTGAATAGATCGAAAACACTGATAGCCATGCTAAAGCCTTACAAGCAATGGAGTAGAAATCGCTGCCATGTTTTGTAGAGCGAGCGGAATTGGCGCGATACTGAGCCTCTGGAACGGCACTGACCAACGAATTATCCTAAGACACCCTTTAGCAGGACTAAACGCTATGCCCCGGCCCCTTCATGGCCAGACTTACGTCTGGTTGCACGTGTTTTCCTGTGCTGCGCGGCATTTGTCGTTCACCCGCTGCGCCGAGGAACTGCACATCACGCCGGGCGCGGTGAGCCAGCAGATCCGTCAGTTGGAGGAGCGATTGGGTTTCCGCTTGTTTCATCGGCGCGCGCGTGGGGTGGAGCTGAGTGCCGAAGGGCAGCGACTGGCGACAACGGTAGGGGAGGCCTACGGCAGCATCGACGCGGAGTTGCAGCGCCTGGACGCGGGGATGATCAGCGGCACCCTGCGCCTGCGCTCGATCCCATCGTTTCTCGGCAAGTGGCTGACCCCGCGCCTGCCGCGTTTGCAGCAGCGCTTCCCGGATATCCAGCTGCGCATGGTCGCAGAGGACAGCAGCATCGCCCTGCATGAGGGCGACTTCGACCTGGCCATCGACTTGAACGACGGCAGCTACCCTGGCCTGTTGTCCACAGCCTTGCTGGACGAACAGATTTTCCCCGTTTGCGCCCCGAGCCTGCTGCGCGGCCGGCCACCGCTGCATGGCCCCGCTGACCTGGTGCATTTCCCACTGCTGCACGACATCACCGCCTGGCGTGGGAGTTATGAGTACGCCGAGTGGGAGTTTTACCTGAATGCTATCGGCTATCACGACGCCGACGTACGGCGCGGGCACACCTTCAACCGTAACCACCTGACCATCGAAGCCGCCATCGCCGGCATGGGCGTGGCCATTGCGCGGCGCACCTTGCTCAACGATGAGCTGGAGCGTGGCACCTTGATCGTGCCCTTCGGCCTGGCCGTGCCTAACCACAAACGTTACGTGTTGCTCTATGCGCCAGGCGCACTGAGCCATCCGGGCGTACGCGCGGTGCACGATTGGTTGGTTGAGGAAGCAGGGATTTTCCGTGGATTGCACCCGTTGGGAGAGGGGCAATTGTGAGGTTGGCGGGCCGTAAGAAGATGTAACTAACTCCCCACCCTAACAGCGTTTTTGCTCGTAGTCAGACTTAATTTGTAATGTGGGATTTATCTTTGCAAAGGGGTTGAATTGTTCTGCTGACTGCTCAATTGTGTAATCAAGAGGTCATGGTTTCACCGACCCGGTGTTGCAGTTGTGACCTCTCGCGAGCTAGCTGAAATAAGGGAAGAACTATGCAAATCCAAGTCAATAGCGATAACCATATTGAAAGCAGCATCCGACTGGAGGAGTGGGTACGTACGACCATTGAGAGCACGCTCGAACGTTACGAAGAAGACCTGACCCGAGTGGAGGTCTACCTGCGGGATGAGAACGGCGACAAGCCCGGTCCCCACGATTTAAGTTGCCGCCTGGAAGCGCGGCCAAAAGGCCATCAACCGCTGTCCGTGCTGCACAAAGCCGATACCCTGGAACAGGCGATCGACGGTGCGGCGACCAAGCTGGACCATGCGTTGGAGCATTTGTTCGGCAAACTGCAAGGCAAGCCACGCGCTGCCGGGAAAAACCAGCCGACCACCAAAGTCAACGAAGATGAGCTTGAGCAGGAGTTTCTGGAAAAAGAACGCGCCGTGTTCAACGGCTGATAGCTTTCTCACGCTCCACTAAAAACGGGCCTGCATTTGCAGGCCCGTTTTCGTTTGAGTGGCGTTAGAACGCAATGGAGGTCTGCACGTAGACCGTGCGGGGTTCGCCGACGTATTTACCCTTGTTGTTATCGTCGAACGAGCGGGTGAAATACTGGGTGTTGAAGATGTTTTTCACACCCACTGCCACATTCAAATCCGACAGTTGCGGGCCGAAGTCATAGGCCGCGCGGCTGCTGAACAGCATGTAGCCAGGGATGCGTCCGTTGGCGCCGTTGGCGGTTTCCTTCTCGGTGTTGGCGTTGTCGGCGAACTGGCTGCTCTGGTAGCTGCTGTCCAGGTTGAGCTTCCAGCGGCCTTCGGTGTAGCCCACGCCAAGGGTGCCTTTGTGCTTGGACGAGAAGGGCACGCGATTGCCTTTGTTCGGGCCGTCTTCGCGGATGGTCGCGTCGACGTAGGCGTAAGTGGCGTACACATCGAAGCCAGACAGCGCCGGGCTCAAACCGTCGAGCGCGTAGTTGACGCTGCTCTCGATACCCTGGTGGCGGGTTTCGCCACGGGCAATCACCGAGTCGTTGGTTTGGTTGCTTTCGTACTGGTTGTCGAAGTTGATCAGGAATGCGCCGATTTCCGCACGCAAGGTGCCGTCGTCGTAGCGGGTACCGAGTTCCCAGGTACGGGCTTTTTCCGGTTTCACTTCGCCGCTGGTCACACGGTTCGGCATCTGGCTGTACTGCACGCTGCCGAACGAACCTTCGGTGTTGGCGTAGAGGTTCCAGCTGTCGCTGAGGTGGTACAGCACGTTCAGTGCCGGCAGCGCGGTGTTGTAGTCGCCTTTGTATTTGACGTTGGTCAGGTTGTTGGTCTGCTGGGACTCGATCATCTCGTAGCGAACGCCCGGCGTGATGGTCCACTTGCCGATATCGATCCGGTCATCAATGAAGAACGCATTGGCTTCGGTGCCGCCACGGGTGTCGCGGTCGTTGCGGCTGTCGGTGGTGGGGATCTGCTGGTTGGCAGCAATCGGCGTGCGGTAGCGCAGTTCGTGGCCGGGCCTCGTTGATGTAGCGGTAGCCGACGCCGACTTCGTGGCTGGTCGGGCCCAGGTCAAAACCTTGGGCGAAGCGGGTCTCGATGCCACGCACCCAGTATTCGCGCGGGGACAGGGAAAGGAACGTGCCCTGGTCCAGGTAACCGCTGCGCAAGGTCTTGGTGAAGAAGCTGTTCACGGTGAACTCGCGGCGATCCTGCTCATAGCGATAGCCGACGTTGAACATCGTACGGCGGCCCCAGAATTTGTCGTAGGGGCGGGTGGACTGGTAGGGATCCGCCTTGTAGTCCGCGACGTTCAAGCCCCCCGGCATATCGGCCTGGCCTTCGTAGTACTGCGCCATGGCGTTGAAGCTGTTGGCGTCATCCAGTTGGTATTTGCCCTTGAGGATCAGGTCGTCGATGCGCGTGTTGCTGTTTTCGCGCCAGTCGCCGCCACGGGTGCCGGAGTACAGAATCGCACCGCCCAGGCCGTTGTCAGCCGTACCGCCGGCCAGCAAGTTGCCGGTGGTCTTGAAGCCGTCGTGGCTGGAAGATGGGCTGGTTTCGGTCTGCAGGCCGCCTTTGACCGTGGGTGTATCCGGGATCGCGCGGGTCACGAAGTTGACCACGCCGCCGACGTTCTGCGGGCCGTAGCGCACCGCACCGCCGCCGCGCACTACGTCGACCGCGTCCATGTTGCCCATGCTGATCGGCGCAAAGGATAGTTGCGGCTGGCCGTAGGGCGCGAACGGCACCGGGATGCCATCCATCAGCACGGTGGAGCGCGACGCCAGGCGTGGGTTGAGGCCACGAATGCCGAAGTTCAGTGCCATGTCATGGCTGCCGGTGCCGTTGTTGTCCGGGGCGTTGACGCCGGGAATGCGGTTGAGCACGTCCTTGGCCTGAGTGGCACCCTGGCGTTCGAATTCTTCGCGGCGGATCACATCGCGGGCGCCGGGGTGTTCGAACACATTGGTCTGCGCCGCGTCGCCCAGCCAGTCGCCGACCACGCTGGAGGTGCCCAACTCAATGCTGGCCGGTGCCGTGGCCGGTTGCAGGCTGTAGGCATTGTCGCCTTCGGCACGGGCTTGCAGGCCGGTGCCTTCCAGCATTTTTTGCAGGCCGTCCGCAGCGCCGTAGTTGCCGGACAAGCCACGGCTCTGCATACCCGCTGTCACTTCGGAACCGAAGGAGATCAACACGCCGGCTTCGCGGCCAAACTGGTTCAGTGCAGCTTCCAGCGACATCGGGGCGATGTGATAGGGCTTGGCGTCGGCCGCCATCACCGGGGGCAGCACGGTCAGACTGAGGCTGACGCCGAGTAGGAGTTGGCGCAAGGTGCGGGCAAGAAGCGTCGGTTGCTGGGGCATGAAGAGCGGTCCTGAGAAGGAAGGATCAAGGTGGCTTTCCTTCTCTGTCACGCGAGGGGTGGAAAACGGCTCACTGTTTTTTGAATTAATTTCAGGCGCGTGCCTGCACGGTCACCCAATAGCGGGTAAAGCGCCGCACCTTCACCGGCAGGCTCACTTCCAGCAGGTCGAGAATGCGCTCGCTGTCATCCAGCGGGTAGCTGCCGGAGATCAGCAGGTTGGCTACCTGTGGGTCGCAATTGACCTGGCCACGGCGATAACGGCCGAGTTCGCCGAGGAAATCTTCCAGGCGCATGTGGGCAGCAACCAGCATGCCGTCGGCCCAGGCGCCGCTGTTGGCGTCGGTGGGGCGCGGGGTGTCCCAGCCTTTGCGGGTGAAGTTGACCTGGTGCGCGGCCTGGACGCTCAGCGGCAGGCCGGTGTAGGTATTGGGCATGACGTCGACGCGGCCGTCGAGCACGGCCAATTGCGTGTGATCGTTGAATTGTCGCACGTTCATGCGCGCCGCCTGGCTGGTGAGCAGGCCCTGGCCGGTCAGCACCTGCAATGGTGTGCTGCCTGCAATACCGGTCAGCAGGATCTCGCCTTCAAGCAGGCGGATCAGGCGTTGCTGGCCATCGAAATGCACATCCACCGCGGTGCCGGTGTTGAGCTGTAACTGGCTGCCATCGGCCAATTGCACCTTGCGTCGCTGGCCAACGGGGCTGCGATAGTCGGCGGTTAGCGGCGGCAAAATATGCTGTTGGCGAAGGCTCCAGGCGGCAGCGGAACCGGCGCCGAGGATCAACAGCAATTTCAGCGCCTGACGACGGCTGGTGGAGGTTGGCGCATTCAACGCCGCATGGGCCAGGGGCGACGGCATGCCGCGCAGGCGCTGGTTAACGCGCTGCATGTGGTCCCAGGCACGCTGGTGTTCGCTGTGGGCATTCAACCACTGTTGCCAGGCGGCTTGCTGGCGTGGGTTGAGCGCGCCTTGCTGCATTTCCATCAGCCAGTGCACGGCTTGTTCGGCGACTTGGGTGGAGAAGTTCATAGGGCGAAGTAGCAGCGCATAGCCGCTTTGCTCAGGTGGCGTTTGACGGTGGCGATGGAAATGCCCAGTTCCGCGCCGATTTGCGCGTAGGTCAGGCCATCGAGTTGGGCCAGCAGGAACGCACGTTTGACCTGGACGGGCAGGCCATCGAGCAGTTGGTCCAACTCCACCAGGGTTTGCAGGATGATTGCGCGTTCTTCTTCCGACGGTGCCACGTGCTCGGGCATCTGCGCCAAGGCGTCGAGGTAGGCGCGCTCCAGGTCCTGGCGGCGGTAGAAGTTGAACAGCACACGCTTGGCGACTGTGGTGAGGAACGCGCGGGGCTCGACCAGCGTGGGTGTTTCCCGCGCGGTGAGCACGCGGATGAAGGTGTCCTGGGCCAGGTCGGCAGCGCTTTCCGGGCAGCCGAGCTTGCGACGCAACCAGCCGGTGAGCCAGTGGTGATGGTCGTTGTACAACACTTCGACGGTATTGGACGGGCTCAACGCGGACACTCCACAAGCATCGCCATGCTTTAGAGAACAAGAATTGTTCGCATTGTAGGGCCCGCGACGGGCTTCGGCAATCCGTCGGGGCAGGTCTTTCATCCGTTCTGTTTTGCTTATGAGAATATTTATCATTAATATTGCGGCCTGATGAACCTGGCGCCTCTCGCATGAAAAGCAAAACCTCGCTGCCTGTCTCCTATCGCCTCGCCGTTACCTCGCGCGTGCTGGCTGCCGTGGTGGGCGGCTATCTGATGGCTTCCCTGGCCAGTATCTGCCTGGCGCTGTGGATACCCACTTCTCGCGCTGACGCAGTGATCACTGGGATGATGAGTTCTTTCGTGTTCTACCTGCTGGCCGTGCTCTGGTGTTTCGCTTGCCGCAGCGCCGCGCGCGCCTGGTTTGGCGTGATGCTGCCAAGCGCGGTATTTGCCACCCTGGCGGGTGTGGGCTTCTGGATGGCACGCACATGAAAGAGGGCTTTCGCCAGGCCATGGCCTGGCTGCACACGTGGGCGGGGCTGATCTTTGGCTGGCTGCTGTTTGCAATTTTCCTGACGGGCACCTTGGCGTATTTCAAGGATGAGATCAGCCATTGGATGCAGCCTGAAGTGCAGGCCCGCCCCTTGGACGACGCGCGCAGCCTGACGGTCGCCCAGACCTATCTGCAGCAAGTCGCGCCGACCGCCGCACGCTGGTTTATCACCCTGCCGGACAGCCGTGACCCCGGCCTGTCGGTGATGTGGCAAGACAAGGTCGACCCCGGCAAACGCGGCAACTTCATCCAGAAAACCCTCGACCCCGTCACCGGCCAGGCCGTGCAAGCCCGTGAAAGCATGGGCGGCGATTTCTTCTATCGTTTCCACTTCCAACTGCAAATGCCCCATCCCTGGGGCCGCTGGCTGTCGACTATCGCTGCGATGGTGATGTTCATCGCCTTGATCACCGGCATCATCACCCACAAGAAAATCTTCAAGGACTTCTTCACCTTCCGCCCCCGCAAGGGCCAGCGCTCCTGGCTCGACGGGCACAACGCGGTCGGCGTGCTGGTGTTGCCGTTTCATCTGATGATCACCTACAGCAGCCTGGTGATCTTCATGAGCATGGTGATGCCGGCCCCGATCCTGGCTTCCTATGGCGGAGACACCCGAGCGTTTTTCAGCGAAGTGTTCCCGAATACCAACAACGCGCCGGCAACGGGCCAGCCAGGCACATTGCTGCCGCTGATGCCGATGTACGAGCAAGCGCGGGCGCAATGGGCCGGTGGCCATGTGGGGCGCGTCGCCGTGAATAACCCCAGCGATGTGAACGCCTCGGTCAATGTGTTCCGCGCGGGTTCCGACAGCGTGGTGCATGATTTCGGCAGCACCGTTTCTTTTAATGGCACGACCGGCGAGCTGGTGCGGGTCAGTGGTGGGCAGTCGCTGCCTTCTGCCATCGGCGGTACTTTCTATGGCCTGCACATGGGCCACTTCGCTGGGCCGGTGTTGCGCTGGTTGTACTTTATCTGTGGCCTGGCGGGCACGGCGATGATCGGCACCGGTCTGGTGATCTGGCTCGGCAAGCGCCAGCTCAAACATGCCAAGGCTGCGGTCATGCCGTTTGAGTTGCGCTTGGTGGAAGTGTTGAACATCGCCAGCATGTCCGGGTTGATGATCGCCATTGCGGCGTTTTTCTGGGCTAACCGTTTGTTGCCGGTGAGCTTTGCCGAGCGTTCCGATTGGGAAGTTCAAACCTTCTTTATTGCCTGGGGGCTGAGCCTGTTGCACGCCATGCTGCGTCGCGGTCGCCAGGGCTGGGTCGAGCAACTGAGCTTCGGCGCGTTGCTGTTTATCGCGATCCCGCTGCTCAATGCACTGACGACTTCGCATCACCTGGGCGTTTCGCTGGCAACCGGCGACTGGGCCATGGCTGGCTTTGACTTGACGTGTCTGGCCAGTGGCGTTTTCCTCGGCTGGGCCGCCTTGAAGATGCAGCGTCGCACCGCGCCTGCGCCTAAAGCAGAGCGCGCACGCCCCCTGGCGCTGAAGCAGGAGGCGAACTGAATGCTGCTCGCGCTGCTGATGTGCTACGCCGGATTCACAGCACTGTGCCTGTCCACTGACCGTCACCACGGCGACTTGCTGCACAGCAAACCCTCGCCTCGTCGGCGCTTGGGTTTGCGGGTGATCGGTTGGTTGTTGCTGGTGGTGTCGATCTGGCCAGCAGTGGATGTCGCCGGTTGGGGCCAGGGCCTGGTGGAGTGGTGCGCCGTGCTGATGCTCAGCGCATTGCTGCTGGTGCTGTTGTTGCCGTACCGGCCAAGGCTGGCCTTGATCCTGGCGGGTGTCGGCCTGCTCGCCAGCCCCGTTGCAGCCTTCGCCACTTTCTGAGCCCGTCATGATGATCAGCACGCCACCCGAGTCCCAGGACAGCCCGCACGCTGACGCGGCGGGTGGACGTGCGCATTTCCTGCAGGTGTTCTTGTCCTAGCGTTCGCAGATGGAAGCCCTGGTGAGTCGCCGCGTGGGCTGCCGCGCCACGGCGGCCGACCTGGTGCAGGACCTGTTCCTGCGTTTCTGGCGCCGGCCGCTGGTACAGGTCGAAGAACTCAGCACTTACCTGCTGCGTTGCGCCGGCAACATCGCCATCGACCACCTGCGCAGCGAAGGCGCGCGGGTACGCAGCAGTGAAGGCTGGCTGCCTGAACAGCAAGACAACCAAGGTTCCGAACCCCAGGCGGCACTGGAAGCCGGCAATGACTTGCGCCATGTCGAAGCCGCCTTGCGCAGCCTGCCGGAGCGTACGCGGCAGATTTTCCTGCTCAACCGCATCCACGGCCGCAAGTACGCAGAAATCGCCAAGTCCATGGGCCTGTCCCAAAGTGCCGTGGAAAAACATATGATGCGTGCCCTCGAAGCCTGCAAAGCCAGCCTTCGCGAACCATCGCCAGGGAAAGCACCGTGAACGTCACTCCTACGCCCGCCCAGGAACAAGCCGCGCTGGCCTGGTTGAGCCTGCTGCATGACCAGCCCAGCAGTGGCGACCAGGCCACTTTCAGCCAGTGGTTGCGGGCAGATCCGGCGCACGTCGAGGCCTATTCCCAGGCCCAGGTGTTGTGGGAGTTGAGCGAAGTGCCAGCGCGCAAGCTGGCGGATGAAGAGGCGTTGGTGTTGCAGGGCTACCTCAATGCCATGAACGCCCCGAAACGCTCGCGGGTGGCGCGTTGGTCCGGCGCCTTGGCGATGGCTGCGTGCCTGCTGTTGATGGTGTCCACGGGCGCCGGCTGGCAGCCGTCACGCTGGATCGATGACTTCGGTGCCGACTACGTGACCGCGCCGGGCGAAGTCAAAACCGTCACGCTGGCGGATAATTCCCAAGTCACCCTCGATGCCGACAGTGCGATTGCCGTGGATTTCAACCATGGCGAACGGCACATCCAGCTGCGTCGAGGCGCCGGTTTTTTCAGCGTGACCCACACCGGGCAATCCTTTGTGGTGGAGGCGGGCAGTGGTGAAGCGCGGGTGCTGGGGACGCAATTCGAAGTGCGCCTGCAACCGGCAGGCGCTCAGGTGACGGTGTTGTCCGGACGGGTTGGCGTGACGCCGTCCAAGCAAGGTGCGCAGCAAATTCTTACGGCGGGACAGCAAGTGGCCTACGTAGACGGCGTTGCTGACCCTCTGCACGCGGTGGACAGCGAATCACGCCTGGCCTGGCGCGACGGTTGGCTCAATTACTACAAGGCGCCGTTGGCGGACGTGGTCAAGGACCTGGAGCGTTACTATCCAGGGCGCATCCTGTTGCTCAACGAAGCGATGGGCGCCAAGCGCGTCAGCGGCAGTTTCCCGAGCAAGGACCCGCAGGCGGTGTTGAATGCCTTGCAGGCCGTGCTTGGCTTTGAGCAGCACCACGTGCTCGGGCGGATGATCGTGGTGCGTTAGGCGCATCAGAGCTTTTAATGCGGTCCTTGATGGGCGCCGCCGGATAAAAAATGGAGCGCTCAGGATGCAGTTACAGTTTGCCGCCACGGATAACCCTTCGGTCACGCTTGTCGTGACTCAACCCAGCGACTTCGAAGCGCTTGTCGCCCTTCGGATTGAAGCCATGCGTGAAAGTCTTGAACGTATTGGCCGATTCGACCCTGTACGCGCCCGAGAGCGTTTTCGTGAGGGCTTTAGTGCCACCTTCACTCGCCATATCGAGGTTTCCGGCCAGCGGGTGGGTTTCGTGGTCGTTAAACCTGATTACGATGGGTGGTTGCTTGATCACCTGTACATCAAGCCCAACGCACAGGGGGTGGGGATCGGTTCGGTTGTCCTTCGACACATCTTCATGGAGGCGGATTCTGCGGCCATGACATTGCGGGTGGGTGCCCTCAGGGAAAGCGCTTCAAATCGTTTTTATACGCGGCATGGCTTTCAGTTCGTCGAAAGTAGCGAATTCGACAATTACTATGTTCGCAGCCCTCAGGACAATCACACGTATCTGAACAGAAAACCCACTTCCTGATCCCGACGTTGAGTAGGTTGGTTTATTTCAAAGCGGCCATGATCGCTTCCGGGTCGTAGTCACGGATCAGCGTGCCGTTCACGTCTACAAACGGAATCCCGCCCCCGCCCAACGCCTCATACGCATTGCGAGCCTGGGCGTCCTTCTCTATATCGAACGCCTGGTAGGGGATACCCTTCTGGTCCAGAAAGCGGCGGATCTGCTTGCAGTAACCGCACCACTCGGTGGCATAAAGCACCACACGCGCTGAAGCACGTACCTGCTCCGGCGCCACCTGTGAAGGGTTGAACACCCGCTCGATCTTGCCCCAGTTCTGGATCACCACCACGACCAGCAACACCAGCAGGACTTTCTTGAAAACCCCACCGAGCATCAGTTACGGCGCTTGAGCTGATCAGTCAGTTGAGTCGGCAGACCCTTGATGATCAAGGTGCCGGCAGCTTCGTCGTACTCGATCTTGTCGCCCAGCAGGTGCGCTTCAAAGCTGATGGACAAGCCTTCGGCACGGCCGGTGAAGCGGCGGAACTGGTTGAGGGTGCGCTTGTCCGCCGGGATTTCCGGCGACAGGCCGTAGTCCTTGTTGCGGATGTGGTCGTAGAACGCCTTAGGCCGATCTTCATCGATCAACCCTGACAATTCTTCCAGCCCCATCGGTTCACCGAGCTTGGCCTGGCTGCTGGCGTAATCCACCAAAGTCTTGGTTTTCTCGCGGGCGGATTCGTCCGGCAGGTCTTCGCTTTCGACAAAGTCACTGAAGGCCTTGAGCAGGGTACGGGTCTCGCCCGGGCCGTCGACGCCTTCCTGGCAGCCGATGAAGTCGCGGAAGTATTCCGAGACCTTCTTGCCGTTCTTGCCCTTGATAAACGAGATGTACTGCTTGGACTGCTTGTTGTTTTGCCACTCGGACACGTTGATGCGGGCCGCCAGGTGCAATTGACCGAGGTCCAGGTGGCGCGACGGGGTCACGTCCAGCTCGTCGGTCACCGCCACGCCTTCGCTGTGGTGCAGCAGGGCGATGGCCAGGTAATCGGTCATGCCTTGCTGGTAGTGGGCGAACAGCACATGGCCGCCGGTGGAGAGGTTGGACTCCTCCATCAGCTTCTGCAGATGCTCGACCGCCGTACGGCTGAAGGTGGTGAAATCCTGACCACCGTCGAAATACTCCTTCAACCAGCCGCTGAACGGGTGCGCGCCGGATTCGGCATGGAAGAAACCCCAGGCCTTGCCTTGTTTGGCGTTATAGCTCTCGTTGAGGTCGGCAAGCATGTTCTCGATGGCGGCCGACTCGGCAAGCTCGGAGTCGCGGGCGTGGAGAACTGCAGGTGTGCCGTCGGGTTTTTTGTCGATCAGGTGGACGATGCAATGACGGATCGGCATAGGCTTCTCGGCTGGTTGAGCGGGGAGCGGTGGGCCTCCCCGAAAAGTCGCCAAGTGTACCGCACCATTGGCCGAGACGGGCTTCGAAGGGTGTTTTGGGCGCCGTCCGACGGGCCATATGCCTTTTTTTCACGGTTTAGAGCGATAAAGCTGACCAAATGGGTAGGTAGAAGCGGATATTTCCCCGTCTCTGTGCTAGTTTTGCCCCGTCTTACGCCAAGTCTCGGCGATAAGCGTGCATTCAGCATCTGTCAGGTCGAACCAATCCCCGTTTCAAGCATCTATAACCCCGATCTCCGTGGTTATAGCCGGGGGTGCCAGGCCTAGACGGTCGGGCTCGACGGCTGACACTGCACTCTGCAATCCATATGAATTTGATAGGGAAGGAACACCACAATGGCTATTACTAAAGACCAACTGATCGCTGACCTGGCTGAAGCAGTAGACGCACCGAAAACCACCGTGCGCGCTCTGCTGGACCAACTGAGCCAAGTTGTTGCTGACCAGCTGGAAAACGGCGGCGAAATCACTCTGCCAGGCGTTGGCAAACTGAAAGTGACCGAGCGTCCTGCCCGTACTGGCCGTAACCCTTCGACTGGCGCTGCCATCGAAATCGCTGCCAAGAAAGTTATCAAGCTGGTTGTGGCCAAAGGCCTGACCGACGCTGTTAACAAGTAAGACGCAGCAAAAAAAACCGTGCTCCGGAGCGATCCGGGCACGGTTTTTTGTTGCCTGCGATTTGTCAGTCGCGAACCCAGCGCTGGCGCCAGATCTGTTGTTCGTTTTTGGTTTGGAAGGTCCACGCCACAAATCGGCTTTGTTTCTGGCCCTGGGACATTTCCACGACCTGGCTTTCCAGGACACCGGCCTTTTTCAGGGCGGTCTCGATGGCGGGCAAGTTCGATGCTTTTGACACCAGGGTGCTGAACCACAACACCTTGTGGGCAAAATGCGCGCTCTCGGCGATCAGTTGCGTTACAAAACGCGCTTCACCGCCTTCACACCACAGCTCGGCCGATTGGCCGCCGAAGTTCAGCACCGGCAACTTGCGCTTCGGATCGGCCTTGCCCAGGGCGCGCCACTTGCGTTCGCTGCCTTTGGTCGCTTCCTCCATGGACGCATGGAACGGCGGGTTGCACATGGTCAGGTCAAAACGCTCGCCCGGCTCCAGCAGGCCCAGCAGGATCTGCTTGGGATTGCTCTGCTGGCGCAGCTGGATGACCTTGCTCAGGTCATTGGACTGCACGATGGCCTTGGCGGCGGCCACGGCGATAGGGTCGACTTCCGAGCCCAGGAAATTCCAGCGGTATTCCATGTAGCCAATCAGCGGGTAGACGCAGTTGGCGCCCATGCCGATGTCCAGCACCTTGACGATAGAACCGCGCGGGATCTTGCCATCGTTGGTGCTGGCCAGCAGGTCAGCCAGGAAGTGTACGTAGTCCGCACGCCCCGGTACCGGTGGGCACAGGTAGTCCTGCGGGATGTCCCAGTGCTGGATGCCATAGAAGGCTTTCAGCAGCGCTCGGTTGAACACCCGCACCGCATCCGGGCTGGCGAAGTCGATACTTTCCTTGCCGTACGGGTTGATGATCACGAATTTCGCCAGTTCCGGCGTGGTCTTGATCAGCGCCGGGAAGTCGTAACGGCCTGTGTGGCGGTTGCGCGGGTGCAGGGTCGCCTCTTTACGCGGCGCGACGGGCTTGGCCGGGGCGGCGGTTTTGGGCTTCTTGCGTGGAGGCTTGGGCGTGCTGGGGGCGGTCATGATGATTCTGGTGTTGGCTCAAAGTGGTGGGCATTGTCCCACATTCTCCGGCGACTTACGGCAGGCATAAAAAAAGAGACCCGAAGGTCTCTTTTTTCACACGGTTTACACCTTACAGGCTGGAAATCCGCGCATGTTGCTCTGCCAGCTTGCCCAGGGCCTGTTCAGCCTCGGCCAGCTTGGCGCGTTCTTTCTCGATCACTTCAGCCGGTGCCTTGTCGACGAAGGCCGCGTTGGACAGCTTGCCGCCCACGCGTTGCACTTCGCCTTGCAGGCGGCCGATTTCCTTGTCGAGACGCGCCAGTTCGGCATCTTTGTCGATCAAGCCGGCCATCGGCACCAGCACTTCCATTTCGCCAACCAGTGCGGTGGCGGACAGCGGTGCTTCTGCGCCGGGCGCCAATACGGTGATCGACTCCAGCTTCGCCAACTTCTTGAGCAGCGCATCGTTCTCGGTAAGACGACGCTGGTCTTCAGCACTGGCGTTCTTCACAAACACCGCCAATGGCTTGCCCGGCCCGATGTTCATCTCGGCACGGATGTTGCGCGTGCCCATCATCAGGGTCTTGAGCCATTCGATATCGCTTTCGGCTGCCTCATCGATGCGCGCTTCATTGGCCACTGGCCAAGGCTGCAGCATGATGGTCTTGCCTTCGATACCGGCCAGCGGCGCCAGGCGCTGCCAGATTTCTTCGGTGATGAACGGCATGAACGGGTGTGCCAAACGCAGCGCCACTTCCAGTACGCGCACCAGGGTGCGACGGGTGCCGCGCTGGCGTTCGACCGGCGCGTTTTCGTCCCACAAGACTGGCTTGGACAGTTCCAGGTACCAGTCGCAATACTGGTTCCAGATGAACTCGTACAAAGCCTGTGCGGCCAGGTCGAAACGGAACTGGTCGAGCTGACGGGTCACTTCGGCTTCGGTGCGTTGCAGCTGCGAAATGATCCAGCGGTCGGCCAGGCTCAGCTCGACGGCTTCGCCGTTCTGGCCGCAGTCTTCGCCCTTGTCCAGCACGTAGCGCGCCGCGTTCCAGATCTTGTTGCAGAAGTTGCGATAGCCTTCGACGCGGCCCATGTCGAACTTGATGTCGCGACCCGTGGACGCCAGCGAGCAGAAGGTGAAGCGCAGGGCGTCGGTGCCGTAGCTGGCGATGCCGTCGGCGAATTCGTCGCGGGTCTGCTTCTCGATCTTCTTCGCCAGTTTCGGCTGCATCAGGCCCGAGGTGCGTTTTTGCACCAGGGTTTCCAGGTCGATGCCGTCGATGATGTCCAGTGGGTCCAGCACGTTGCCCTTGGACTTGGACATCTTCTGGCCCTGGCCATCACGCACCAGGCCGTGCACGTACACGGTCTTGAACGGTACTTGCGGCGTGCCATCCTCGTTCTTCACCAAGTGCATGGTCAGCATGATCATCCGGGCAACCCAGAAGAAAATGATGTCGAAACCGGTAACCAGCACGTCGGTGGAATGGAATTTCTTCAGGAATTCGGTCTGCTGCGGCCAGCCCAGGGTGGAGAAGGTCCACAGGCCCGAGCTGAACCAGGTATCCAGTACGTCGTTGTCCTGTTGCAGCGCAATGTCGGCACCGAGGTTGTGCTTGGCGCGCACTTCGGCTTCGTCGCGGCCTACATAGACCTTGCCCGACTCGTCGTACCAGGCCGGAATGCGGTGGCCCCACCACAACTGACGGCTGATGCACCAATCCTGGATGTCACGCATCCACGAGAAATACATGTTTTCGTACTGTTTCGGCACGAATTGGATGCGGCCATCTTCCACGGCGGCGATGGCAGGTTCTGCCAACGGCTTGGTGGACACGTACCACTGGTCGGTCAACCACGGCTCGATCACGGTGCCGGAACGGTCGCCTTTCGGCACTTTAAGGCCGTGGTCGTCAACGCTCACCAGCAAACCTGCGGCGTCGAAGGCGGCCACGATCTGCTTGCGTGCTTCGAAACGGTCAAGGCCGGCGTATTCGGCCGGGATCTTGCCGTCGATGCTCTCGTTCAGCGTACCGTCCAGGTTAAACACCTGGCAGGCTGGCAGTACGGCGGCGTTTTTGTCGAAGATATTCAGCAGCGGCAGGTTATGGCGCTTGCCGACTTCGTAGTCGTTGAAATCGTGGGCCGGGGTGATTTTCACGCAGCCGGTGCCGAATTCAGGGTCGCAGTAGTCGTCCGCGATAATCGGGATGCGGCGGCCGACCAATGGCAGCTCGACGAACTTGCCGATCAGCGCCTGGTAGCGCTCGTCGTTCGGGTTAACCGCGACGGCGGCATCGCCGAGCATGGTTTCCGGACGGGTGGTGGCGACGATCAGGTAGTCGTTGCCTTCAGCGGTCTTGGCGCCGTCGGCCAGCGGGTACTTGAGGTTCCACAGGAAACCTTTCTCGTCGTGGTTTTCCACTTCGAGGTCGGAAATTGCCGTGTGCAACTTGGTGTCCCAGTTGACCAGGCGCTTGCCGCGGTAGATCAGGCCGTCTTCATGCAGGCGCACGAAGGCTTCTTTCACGGCTTCCGACAGACCGTCGTCCATGGTGAAGCGCTCGCGGCTCCAGTCAACGGACGAGCCCAGGCGACGGATCTGACGGCTGATGTTGCCGCCGGACTGGTCTTTCCATTCCCAGATCTTTTCCAGGAATTTCTCGCGGCCCAGGTCATGACGGCTCTGGCCGGTGGCTTCGAGTTGGCGTTCCACCAGCATCTGGGTGGCGATACCGGCGTGGTCGGTACCCGGTTGCCACAGGGTGTTGCGGCCCTGCATGCGGCGGAAACGGATCAACGCATCCATGATCGCATTATTGAAGCCATGGCCCATGTGCAGGCTGCCAGTGACGTTCGGTGGCGGAATCATGATGGTGTAGGAATCGCCCGCGCCTTGCGGGGCGAAATAATTCTCGGATTCCCAGGTGTTGTACCAGGAAGTTTCGATGGCGTGCGGCTGGTAGGTCTTATCCATGCGCGGCGGGACCCTAGTTGGCATTTATTCAGGAAAGCCGGCAAGTATAACGGGGGATAGGGGAGAGGGGTAGGAGCGAGCAAAATCGCTCCTGATAGGACTTATGACTGGTATTGGCTCAACAACCGCTCCATCCGCGCATCCAGCCGGCGCTTGATCTCGGTCTCGATATGCGGGGCAAAGTCGTCGATCACGTCTTGCATGATCAACTGCGCGGCGGCGCGCAGTTCGTTGTCCAGGTGCAGCAGCAAGGCGTCTGGCCCTTTTTCAGCAGCGGCAGGTTCGACGGCGGGGGCTACCGCAACCGGCTCCGGCGCGACGGGTTTGCCGCCGACCATGTCGAACAACAGCGGAATCTGTACCTCGCCCTCGACCGTCTCGGTCAACAGCGGCGGTTGCAAGTCATCATCACCGAGCAACTGACGGATCGACTCCAGGTCGTCCAGCAGGTGGTCGTCTTTTTTTATAGGGTTGGGATTGTCCATCATGTACTCAAAGTCGTTGTAGCCGGTGATCTTGCAGAGGATAGCCCTGTTCGCGGTAGAAACGGAAACTCTCCCGCGCGGCCTGACGAATCGCCGGGTCTTCCACCACCACTTCCGCCACACGGGCGAAGGCCTTGGCGAACGGCGGTACTTTCAGGTCCAGGTTGACCAGCAGGTCCTGGTGATCGCCACAACTGTCGCCTAAACCCAGGACAACCAGGCCGTCGGGTTCGGACTCGGCGGGGCCGTGAGGCACGAAACTTTCGCCCTTGAAGCGCCACAGTCGGGCATCCAGCTCGTCGCGTTGGGCGGCATCGCTGCAATGCAGGTAGATGCGGTGGCCCATGCGCCAGGCTTTTTCGGTGAGTTTGCAGGCAAAGTCCAGGCGCGCGAGCGGGTCGGCGCTGGGCAATATATAGAAGTCGACTTGGGTCATTGCGGTTCCTGAGGCCGGGGCGGTGAGACAATCACCACCCCGGCGTCTTCAGTTTCAGGCCTTGGCGCGATCCAGCAGGTACTGGGTCAGCAGGGGAACCGGACGGCCGGTTGCGCCCTTGTCCTTGCCGCCACTGGTCCAGGCCGTGCCGGCGATGTCCAGGTGTGCCCAGTTGAAGTTCTTGGCAAAGCGCGACAGGAAGCAGGCCGCAGTGATGGTGCCGGCTTTCGGGCCGCCGATGTTGGCGATGTCGGCGAACGGGCTGTCCAGCTGTTCCTGGTACTCATCGAACAGCGGCAGTTGCCAGGCACGGTCGTCGGCGGCTTTGCCGGCGCTGAGCAGTTGCTCGATCAGCTCATCGCTGTTGCCCAGCAGGCCCGAGGTGTGGGAGCCCAGGGCGACGATGCAGGCGCCGGTCAGGGTGGCGATGTCGATCACCGCCTGTGGCTTGAAGCGCTCGGCGTAGGTCAGGGCATCGCACAGCACCAGGCGGCCTTCGGCGTCGGTGTTGAGGATTTCGACGGTCTGGCCGCTCAGGGTGGTGACGATGTCGCCCGGACGGGTCGCGCCGCCGCTCGGCATGTTCTCGGCACAGGCCAGGATGCACACCAGGTTGATCGGCAGCTTGAGTTCCAGCACGGCGCGCAGGGTGCCGAACACGCTGGCGGCGCCGCCCATGTCGTACTTCATTTCGTCCATGCCCAAGCCCGGCTTGAGGCTGATGCCGCCGGTGTCAAAGGTGATGCCTTTACCGACCAGGGCGTAAGGCTTCTCGGACTTCTTGCCGCCGTTGTATTGCATCACGATCAGGCGAGGCGGCTGGTCGCTGCCCTGGCCCACGGCATAGAACGAGCCCATGCCCAGTTCCTTGATCTTCTTCTCGTCCAGCACTTCGACCTTCAGGCCCTTGAACTCTTTGCCCAGCGCCTTGGCTTGTTCGCCGAGGAACGTCGGGTGGCAGATGTTCGGCGGCAGGTTGCCCAGGTCACGGGTAAACGACATGCCGTTGGCGATGGCGGTCGCGTGGGTTACGGCGCGCTCAACTTCAGCCTGCGCGGCCTTGATGGTCAGCAGGGTGATTTTCTTCAGGGCGCGGGGTTCGGCCTTAGTGCTCTTGAATTGGTCGAAAAGGTAGCCGCCGTCCACCAGGCTCTCGGCCAGCAGGCGGGTCTTGCCGTAGCTGTCACGGCCTTTGACCACGACTTCATCGAGTGCCAGCGCGGCGTCAGTGCCGCCCAGGCCCTTGAGGGTGGTGAGGATGCCGCTGACGATTTTGCGGAACGGACGGTCGCCCAGTTCAGCGTCCTTGCCCACGCCTACCAGCAATACGCGGTCGGCTTTCAGGTTGGGCAGGCTCTGCAACAGCAGGCTCTGGCCGACTTTGCCGGCCAGGTCGCCGCGCTTGAGCACTGCGCTGATGGCGCCGCCGCTGAGTTCGTCGAGTTGCTTGGCGGCAACGCCGAGCTTGCGGCCTTCGCCGATGGCGACCACGAGGGTGGCGGTTTTCAACGTTTCGGGGCTAACGCTTTTTACAACCAATTCCATTTTCGGGTCCCTTATAAAGGTCGGTTAGCCAGGAGTCTGTACTCCGGCTTTAATACCAGGCAGCTGTGTAAACCGCCGGCGACAAAGGCCGCAGTTTGAACCTCGCCGGCGGAGCCTGACAACCCTTGTCACCCGCTTTGTGCACGTGCATGAGCAAGCTCCGTGACAGGCGCGGTCAATCACAGGATAATGCGCCATCTTTTTAGCCGGCCCGTGCAAGCGGGCTGACTCGGTATGCTTGCTTGTTTGGCCGCCTTAGCCTGACAACCCTGGAGTGTCTGGTTTGATCGTCTTCCGTTATCTGTCCCGCGAAGTCCTGTTGACCCTGAGTGCCGTGAGTGCGGTTTTGCTGGTCATCATCATGAGTGGTCGTTTCGTCAAATACCTGGCCCAGGCTGCCTCCGGCGCACTGGATCCGGGCTCGCTGTTCCTGATCATGGGCTTTCGCCTGCCGGGCTTCCTGCAGCTGATCTTGCCGCTCGGCCTGTTCCTCGGGATCCTGCTGGCCTACGGCCGCCTTTACCTCGAAAGCGAAATGACCGTGCTCTCGGCCACCGGCATGAGCCAACAGCGCCTGTTGGGCATGACCATGATCCCGGCCGCCGGCGTCGCGCTGATCGTGGCCTGGCTGAGCCTGAGCCTGGCCCCCCAGGGCGCCATGCAGTTTCAGTTGGTACTGAATAAACAGGACGCGATGACCGAGTTCGACACCCTCGAGCCGGGCCGCTTCCAGGCGCTCAATGACGGTTCACGGGTGACCTACACCGAAACCCTGACCGACGACCGCGCCAACCTGGGCGGCGTGTTCATCTCCGAGAAGCGCCTGGGCCAGGACAAGAAGGACCGTGGCATTTCCGTACTGGTGGCCGATTCCGGTCGCCAGGAAGTGCGTCCTGACGGCAGTCGCTACCTGATCCTGGAAAATGGCTATCGCTACGATGGCAGTCCGGGCATGGCCGATTACCGTGCGATCAAATACGACACCTATGGCGTGATGCTGGCCCGTCCGGATATCAGCGACGAAGTCACCGACCGCGACGCCATCCCGACCACCGAGCTGTTCGGCAGCAAGGAGCTGCGCTCGATTGCCGAGCTGCAATGGCGGATTTCCCTGCCGCTGCTGGTGTTTATCGTGACCTTGATGGCGGTGCCGCTGTCGCGCGTCAATCCGCGTCAGGGCCGCTTCCTCAAGCTGTTGCCGGCGATCCTGCTGTACATGGCTTACCTCACCATTCTGATTTCCGCCCGTGGTTCCCTGGAGAAGGGCAAGCTGTCGCCAACCCTGGGCTTGTGGTGGGTGCACGGGATCTTCCTGGTGATTGGCCTGGGCCTGCTCTATTGGGAACCGATCCGTTTGAAAATGATGAGCCGTCGTGGCCAGAAGGAGTTGGCTCGTGGCTAAGCTCGATCGCTACATTGGTAGCAGCGTACTGATCGCCATTCTGGCGGTGTTGGGCATCATCCTCGGCTTGGCATCGTTGTTCGCCTTCATCGATGAAGTGGGTAACGTCACCGACACCTACACCGTGTGGGACGTGCTGAGCTACGTGGCCCTCACCGCGCCGCGCCGCCTCTACGACATGATGCCGATGGCCGCTCTGATCGGCTGCCTGATCGGCCTGGGCAGCCTGGCCAGCAACAGCGAACTGACCATCATGCGCGCCGCCGGCGTGTCCATCGGTCGTATCGTCTGGGCGGTCATGAAGCCCATGCTGCTGCTGATGGCGTGCAGCGTGCTGATCGGTGAATACGTCGCGCCGCCGGCCGAAACCACGGCCCAGGCCAATCGTGCCCTGGCCCAGGGTTCGGGCGACGCACAAAGCTCCAAGCACGGCCTGTGGCACCGCCAGGGTGATGAATTCATCCACATCAACGCCGTGCAGCCGGGTGGCCTGTTGATTGGTGTAACGCGTTACACCTTTGACAAAGAACGCCACCTGCTGTCGTCGAGTTTCGCCAAACGTGCGCAATACAGTGGCGAAAAGTGGCAGCTGAGCGACATTACCACTACGTATTTCCGCAACATCGACAAAGGCTCAAACGCCAGCACCGAAGTGATCAATGTGCCGAGCGAAGAGTGGGACATCGCCCTTAAGCCGCAATTGCTCAATACCGTGGTGATGATCCCGGAAAGCCTGCCGATCTCCGGGCTGTGGGGTTACATCCACTACTTGAAGGACCAGGGTTTGAACAACGGTCGCTACTGGCTGGCATTTTGGGTCAAGGTGTTGCAGCCGGTGGTGACGGCCGCGTTGGTGCTGATGGCGATTTCCTTCATCTTCGGCCCATTGCGTTCCGTGACCCTCGGTCAGCGCGTATTCACCGGCGTGCTGGTGGGCTTCACCTTCCGCATCGCCCAGGACCTGCTTGGCCCGTCGAGCCTGGTGTTTGGCTTTTCGCCGCTGTTTGCGGTGCTGGTGCCCACGGCCATCTGTGCCCTGGCCGGCTTCTGGCTACTGCGCCGGGCGGGCTGATTGCGCGCTTATGAACAAAAAATGCCCCGGTCGAGAGATCGGGGCATTTTTGTTCTGGTCAGCAAAGATGACGTCTGGCCCGAGCATCAGGTACAATTCCCGGCTATTTTTCAGCGGGCAATCTGCCTGCAGCCTTTTTGAGTGTTGATCCGTGAGTGATTTGAGTCATATCCGCAATTTCTCCATCATCGCCCACATTGACCATGGTAAGTCGACGCTGGCCGATCGATTCATCCAGATGTGCGGCGGCCTTGCCGAGCGTGAAATGGAAGCCCAGGTACTGGATTCCATGGACCTCGAACGCGAGCGCGGGATCACCATCAAGGCCCACAGCGTCACCCTGTACTACACCGCCAAAGACGGTATCAAGTACCAGCTGAACTTCATTGACACCCCTGGCCACGTTGACTTCACCTACGAAGTCAGCCGCTCGCTGGCTGCCTGTGAAGGTGCGTTGCTGGTGGTGGACGCGGGCCAGGGCGTTGAAGCCCAGTCCGTCGCCAACTGCTACACGGCCATCGAACAGGGCCTTGAAGTGATGCCGGTGCTGAACAAGATCGACTTGCCACAAGCCGATCCGGACCGCGTCAAAGAAGAAATCGAAAAAATCATCGGCATTGATGCCACCGACGCCGTCGAGTGCAGCGCCAAGACCGGCCTGGGCGTCGATGAAGTGCTCGAGCGCCTGGTCAAGACCATTCCTGCGCCAACCGGCAACTACGAAGATCCGCTGCAAGCGTTGATCATCGACTCCTGGTTCGACAACTACCTGGGCGTTGTTTCCCTGGTCCGCGTGCGCCATGGCCGTGTGAAGAAAGGCGACAAGATCCTGGTCAAGTCCACCGGCAAGATCCACCTAGTGGACAGCGTCGGTGTCTTCAACCCCAAGCACACCGCTACCACTGATCTGAAAGCCGGCGAAGTAGGCTTCATCATTGCCGGTATCAAGGACATCCACGGTGCGCCAGTCGGTGACACCCTGACCTTGAGCTCCACCCCTGACGTCGACGTGCTGCCGGGCTTCAAGCGCATCCAGCCGCAAGTCTACGCCGGCCTGTTCCCGGTCAGCTCCGACGACTTCGAAGACTTCCGCGAAGCCCTGCAAAAGCTGACCCTCAACGACTCGTCGTTGCAGTACACCCCGGAAAGCTCCGACGCCCTGGGCTTCGGCTTCCGTTGCGGCTTCCTCGGCATGCTGCACATGGAGATCATCCAGGAGCGCCTCGAGCGTGAATACGACCTGGACCTGATCACCACCGCGCCGACGGTTATTTTCGAGTTGGCGCTGAAAACCGGTGAAACGATTTACGTCGACAACCCGTCCAAGCTTCCAGACCTGTCTTCCATCGAAGACATGCGCGAACCGATCGTGCGCGCCAATATTCTTGTGCCGCAGGAACACCTGGGCAACGTCATTACCCTGTGTATCGAAAAGCGTGGCGTACAGCACGACATGCTGTTCCTCGGTACCCAGGTGCAAGTGACCTACGATTTGCCGATGAACGAAGTGGTGCTGGACTTCTTCGACCGTCTCAAATCCACCAGTCGCGGCTATGCTTCGCTGGATTACCATTTCGACCGTTACCAATCGGCTAATCTGGTGAAACTGGATGTGCTGATCAACGGCGACAAGGTCGATGCCCTGGCACTCATCGTGCACAAGGACAACGCGCACTACAAAGGTCGCCAGTTGACCGAAAAGATGAAAGAACTGATTCCGCGCCAGATGTTCGACGTCGCGATCCAGGCCGCCATTGGCGGGCAGATCATTGCACGGACCTCCGTCAAGGCACTCAGAAAGAACGTACTGGCCAAATGCTACGGCGGTGACGTAAGCCGTAAGCGCAAGCTGCTTGAGAAGCAAAAGGCCGGTAAAAAACGCATGAAGCAAGTAGGTAACGTGGAAATTCCACAAGAAGCCTTCCTTGCGGTGCTCAGGTTGGATAGTTAGGTCCTATGTCGCTAAATTTCCCGCTGTTGCTGGTCATCGCCGTTGCCGTTTGCGGTCTCTTGGCGTTGCTCGATCTGGTGTTCTTCGCCCCGCGTCGGCGGGCGGCTATCGCGTCCTATCAGGGCAGCGTCAGCCAGCCCGATGGCGTGGTGATCGAGAAACTGAACAAAGAGCCGTTGCTGGTTGAGTACGGCAAGTCGTTCTTCCCGGTGTTGTTCATCGTGCTGGTGCTGCGTTCGTTCCTGGTAGAGCCGTTTCAGATCCCGTCGGGGTCGATGAAACCTACCCTGGACGTCGGCGACTTCATCCTGGTGAACAAGTTTTCCTACGGGATCCGCCTGCCGGTGATCGACAAGAAGGTCATCGAAGTCGGTGACCCGCAGCGCGGCGATGTGATGGTGTTCCGCTACCCGAGCGACCCGAACGTCAACTACATCAAGCGTGTGGTTGGCCTGCCGGGCGATGTGATCCGCTACACCAGCGACAAGCGCCTGTTCATCAACGGTGAGTCGGTGGCCGAGAAACTGATCGGCTCCGAGCCGAACAGTTTGGGCAGCGCCGAGTTGTACCAGGAAAAACTCGGTACGGTAGAGCACGAAATCCGCAAGGAAATGAGCCGCTACCGTGCCCAGCCTGACGGCCAGTGGACAGTGCCGGCCGGGCACTACTTCATGATGGGCGACAACCGCGACAACTCCAATGACAGCCGGTACTGGGATGACCCCAACATTCCCAAGGACCTGCTGGGCATGGTTCCCGACCAGAATATCGTCGGCAAGGCCTTCGCGGTCTGGATGAGCTGGCCGGAACCCAAACTCAGCCACCTGCCGAACTTCTCGCGGGTCGGGCTGATCAAGTAATACAGGCGGCGCTGTGAACACAGCGCCGAATGCTTTTCTGGGGTGGGGACAAATCTGTCCTGCCTCATGCTGTACCAACCAGGATTTGAATTTGAACACTGCGTCAATCGTCGATGGCCGCCGGTGCCACCAAACAGATATGGGTAAACCGTGACCGTTTCTCTAAGTCGTCTCGAGCGTCAGCTCGGCTACACCTTCAAGGATCAGGAATTGATGGTCCTTGCCCTCACACACCGCAGCTTTGCAGGGCGCAACAACGAGCGCCTGGAATTCCTCGGTGATGCCATCCTCAATTTCGTCGCCGGTGAAGCGCTGTTCGAACGCTTCCCCCAAGCCCGTGAAGGCCAGCTTTCGCGCCTGCGCGCACGCCTGGTGAAGGGCGAGACCCTGGCGGTGCTGGCCCGTGGCTTCGGCCTGGGCGAGTACCTGCGCCTGGGGTCCGGTGAGCTGAAGAGCGGCGGTTTCCGCCGTGAGTCGATCCTGGCCGACGCCCTCGAAGCGCTGATCGGTGCCATCTACCTCGATGCAGGCATGGAAGCAGCCAAGGAGCGCGTCACCGCGTGGCTGACCTCCGAGATTGAAAGCCTCACGCTGGTCGACACCAACAAAGACCCCAAGACCCGCCTGCAGGAATTCCTGCAGTCCCGTGGTTGCGAACTGCCACGCTACGAAGTGGTGGATATCCAGGGTGAGCCCCATTGCCGCGTGTTCTTCGTGGAATGTGAAATCACCTTACTGAACGAAAAAAGCCGAGGTCAGGGTGTGAGCCGTCGCATTGCCGAACAGGTAGCGGCCGCTGCAGCACTGATTGCCCTGGGCGTGGAGAATGGCCATGACTGATTCAACCGCAACACGCTGTGGCTATGTTGCCATCGTCGGCCGCCCGAACGTGGGCAAGTCCACGCTGCTGAACCACATCCTCGGCCAAAAGCTCGCGATCACCTCGCGCAAGCCGCAGACCACCCGCCACAACATGCTGGGCATCAAGACCGAAGGCACCGTGCAAGCGGTCTACGTCGACACCCCAGGCATGCACAAAGGTGGCGAGAAAGCCCTGAACCGCTACATGAACAAGACCGCTTCGGCGGCGTTGAAAGACGTCGACGTGGTGATTTTCGTGGTTGACCGCACCAAGTGGACCGACGAAGACCAGATGGTCCTGGAGCGTGTGCAGTACGTCACCGGCCCGCTGATCGTCGCGTTGAACAAGACCGACCGCATCGAAGACAAAGCCGAATTGATGCCGCACCTGAGCTGGTTGCAGGAACAACTGCCGAACGCGCAGATCATCCCGATCTCCGCCCAGCACGGCCACAACCTGGATGCCTTGGAGCGCGTGATCGCCGAGCACCTGCCGGAAAACGAGCATTTCTTCCCGGAAGACCAGATCACCGACCGCAGCAGCCGTTTCCTCGCCGCCGAACTGGTGCGTGAGAAAATCATGCGCCAGATGGGCGCCGAGCTGCCGTACCAGATCACCGTCGAAATTGAAGAGTTCAAGCAGCAGGGCAAGACCTTGCACATCCATGCGCTGATCCTCGTCGAACGTGACGGCCAGAAGAAAATCATCATTGGCGACAAGGGCGAACGCATCAAGCGTATCGGCACCGAAGCGCGCAAGGACATGGAATTGCTGTTCGACTCCAAGATCATGCTCAACCTGTGGGTGAAGGTGAAGGGTGGTTGGTCCGATGATGAGCGTGCATTGCGCTCCCTGGGCTACGGCGACCTCTAACACACCGCGGAACCTCTGTGTGAGCGGGCTTATGTGGGAGCTGGCTTGCCTGCGATAGCGGTGGTGAATTCACTACAGCTTTCGCGGGCAAGCCCGCTCCCACATTGGTTGGTCGCTGTTCTTAAGTTCTGCGAAGAGACTCCCATGTCCCAATCCCCGCCCCCCAGCCAACTCGCCTACGTCCTGCACAGCCGCGCCTACCGTGAGACCAGCGCCCTGGTAGACTTCCTCACGCCCCAAGGCCGCTTGCGCGCGGTCTTGCGTAGCGCACGGGGCAAGGCGGGCACATTGGCACGGCCATTCGTGGCCCTGGACGTGGAGTTTCGCGGCAAGGGCGAGCTGAAGAACGTCGGTCGCATGGAAAGCGTCGGCACGTCCGCCTGGCTCAATGGCGAGGCGCTGTTCAGTGGTCTCTACCTCAATGAGCTGTTGATCCGCCTGCTTCCTGCCGAAGACCCGCACCCGGCTGTCTTCGATCACTACGCCGCCACCTTGCTGGCCCTGGCCGAAGGGCGCCCTCTGGAACCACTGCTGCGCGCCTTCGAATGGCGCCTGCTCGACGACCTGGGTTACGGTTTCGAACTGGCCAACGACCTGCACGGCGACCCCATCGCGGCCGACGGCATGTACCGTCTGCAGGTCGACGCCGGCCTGGAGCGCGTCTACCTGCTGCAACCGGGCCTGTTCCAGGGCACCGAGCTGCTGGCCATGAGCGAAGCCGACTGGACCGCTCCCGGCGCCTTGTCTGCCGCCAAGCGCCTGATGCGCCAGGCCCTGGCCGTGCACTTGGGCGGACGGCCGCTGGTCAGTCGCGAGTTGTTTCGAAAGCCCTGACAACCCCGTGTATGCTGTGCAGCGTTTCTTTCCCTTTTCAGGAGCGCTTCCGTGACCACCAGCAATCGCATTCTTCTTGGCGTCAACATCGACCACGTCGCTACCCTGCGCCAGGCCCGGGGCACCCGTTACCCTGACCCGGTCAAGGCCGCGCTGGACGCCGAAGAAGCGGGCGCCGACGGCATCACCGTGCACCTACGCGAAGACCGCCGCCACATCCAGGAGCGTGACGTGCTGGTGCTCAAGGAAGTACTGCAAACCCGCATGAACTTCGAAATGGGCGTCACCGAGGAAATGATGCAGTTCGCCGAGCGCATCCGCCCGGCGCACATTTGCCTGGTGCCGGAAACCCGTCAGGAACTGACCACCGAAGGCGGTCTCGATGTGGCCGGCCAGGAAGCGCGGATCAAGGCCGCCGTGGAACGCCTGTCGAAGATCGGCAGTGAAGTCTCGCTGTTCATCGATGCTGACGAGCGCCAGATCGAAGCCTCGCGCCGTGTCGGTGCACCGGCCATCGAACTGCACACCGGCCGTTACGCCGATGCCACCACGCCCACCGAAGTGGCCGACGAACTGCAACGTATCATCGACGGCGTGAGCTGCGGCCTCAAGGAAGGCTTGATCGTCAACGCCGGTCACGGCCTGCACTACCACAACGTCGAAGCCGTGGCCGCGATCAAGGGCATCAATGAGTTGAACATCGGCCATGCGCTGGTGGCGCACGCGCTGTTCGTCGGTTTCAAGGGTGCCGTGGCCGAGATGAAAGCCCTGATCCTGGCGGCCACCAAGGCCTGATCCGCCTACTGCGGCAATGCGAAGCCTTACTGTTTAGCCAGGGCAGGTGTATCGTATCTGCCCTTTGCAGGCCCTGGGCCTGCGGCCGATACGTGAGGTTGTTGTGTCCCGATCCTTTTCCCGTCGACAAATCCTGGGTGGTCTTGCAGGCCTGGCCGTAGTAGGCGTCGGTGCCGGTGGCGCCTACCGCTACTGGCTGGGGAAAGTTGCCGAGGCCGAGGCGGGGCATGACTACGAGCTGATCGCCGCACCCCTGGAGGTGGAACTGGTGCCGGGCCATAAGACCGAAGCCTGGGCGTTCGGTCCGTCAGCGCCGGGCACCGAGTTGCGGGTGCGCCAGGGCGAATGGCTGCGGGTGCGTTTTATCAACCACTTGCCGGTCGCCACCACCATCCATTGGCATGGCATCCGCCTGCCGCTGGAAATGGACGGCGTGCCCTACGTCTCGCAGTTGCCGGTACTGCCCGGTGAGTATTTCGATTACAAATTCCGTGTGCCCGACGCCGGCAGCTACTGGTATCACCCCCACGTGAACAGCAGCGAAGAACTCGGCCGTGGCCTGGTCGGCCCGCTGATCATCGAAGAGCGCGAACCCACCGGTTTCAAACACGAACGCACGCTTAGCCTGAAGAGCTGGCATGTGGACGAAGAGGGCGCTTTCGTGGCCTTCAGCGTTCCTCGTGAGGCGGCACGCGGCGGCACGGCCGGGCGGTTGTCGACGATCAATGGCGTGTCCCAGGCAGTCGTCGATTTGCCCGCCGGACAGATTACTCGCGTGCGTCTGCTCAACCTCGACAACACCCTGACCTATCGCATCAACATTCCGGATGTCGAGGCGCAGATCTACGCGTTGGACGGCAACCCCATCGAGCCGCGCCCGCTGGGCAAGGAATACTGGTTGGGCCCCGGCATGCGCATCTGCCTGGCGATCAAGGCACCGCCGGCCGGCGAAGAGCTGTCGATCCGCAACGGCCCGGTACGCCTGGGTACCTTCCGTTCGGTGGCCAACGCCGATGCGCCGACCGAATGGCCGCCAGCGCTGCCGGCCAACCCGATTGCCGAGCCGGACCTGGCCAATGCGGAGAAACTCAACTTCAATTTCGAGTGGGTCGGCACGGTGTCCGTGGATGACGGGAAACCACCAAGCCTGTGGCAGATCAACGGCAAGGCCTGGGACATCACCGACAAGACCTGTGCCGACCGCCCGATCGCCAAGCTGGAAAAGGGCAAGAGTTACATTTTCGAATTGAAGAACATGACCCAGTACCAACACCCGATTCACCTGCACGGCATGAGCTTCAAGGTGATCGCCTCGAACCGACACAAGGTGATCCCATACTTCACCGACACCTACCTGCTGGGTAAAAACGAGCGCGCCCGCGTAGCGTTGGTAGCGGATAACCCAGGGGTGTGGATGTTCCACTGCCACGTGATCGACCACATGGAAACCGGCCTGATGGCCGCCATCGAGGTGGCGTGATGCGCCAGTTTCGTCCCACTGCGATCATCGACCGCAGCCGCGACCAGGATTTCATGCGCGAAGCCCTGGCCCTGGCTGCCCAAGGCGCGGCATTGGGTGAAGTGCCCGTCGGTGCGGTGCTGGTGCAAGACGGCGAAATCATCGGCCGTGGCTTCAACTGCCCCATCAGTGGCAACGACCCCAGCGCCCACGCCGAAATGGTCGCCATCCGCGCCGCCGCGCAAGCCATCAGCAACTACCGCCTGGTGGGCAGCACGCTGTATGTGACGCTGGAGCCGTGCAGCATGTGCGCGGGGCTGATCGTGCATTCGCGGATTGCGCGCGTGGTGTACGGCGCGCTGGAACCCAAAGCGGGGATCGTGCAAAGCCAGGGGCAGTTTTTTACCCAGGGCTTTCTCAATCATAAGGTGCTGTTTGAAGGGGGGGTGTTGGCCGAGGAATGCGGGACGGTCTTGAGTGAGTTCTTCAAGGCGCGAAGAGCCAAGCCGTCCCTTTGAGATTTATTTGCGGGCGATGATCACCGCCCGCATCGGCGCCGGCAGCCCTTCAATCGTCTTGCTGTGATCGTGCGGATCGAGGAAATCACTCAGCGACTGGTACTTCATCCACTCTGTCCCACGCTGTTCCTCGACCGTGGTCACACTCACATCCACACAGCGCACGTCGCTGAATCCTGCGCGGCGTAGCCACAGCATCAACGCCGGCACTGACGGCAGGAACCATACGTTGCGCATCTGCGCGTAGCGGTCTTCCGGCACCAGCACCTGTTGCTGATCGCCTTCCACCACCAGGGTTTCCAGCACCAATTCACCACCTTTGACCAGGGTGTCCTTCAACGCCAGCAAATGCTCGATGGGCGAACGCCGGTGATAGAACACCCCCATGGAAAACACCGTGTCGAAGCCTTCCAGATTCGCCGGCAGGTCCTCGAACGGGAACGGCAGGTGCCACGCCTTGGGTTCTGACAGGTAACGCTGCACCGCCTGGAACTGACAGAAGAACAACCAGTTCGGGTCCACGCCAATCACGCTGTCGGCCCCGGCGCCGAGCATGCGCCACATGTAGTAACCGTTGCCGCAGCCCACGTCGAGGATGCGCTTGCCCTTCAGGTTCAGGTGTGGTGCCACGCGGGACCACTTCCAGTCCGAGCGCCATTCGGTGTCCACATGCACGCCGAACAGGTTGAATGGCCCTTTGCGCCACGGACTCAGGCCCATCAGCGCGGCATGCATCTGCACGCGGGTGTCATCGTCGCAGTCAGTATCGAGCGTCAGGCCGTTGAGCAAATCCACTTCGCTGGGCTGGATTTTTGGCAGTGCATCCAGCGCACTCTGCCAGCGTTCCAGGTCGCCATGACCCTTTTCCATCTTGCTATCGAGTTGCGCTTGCAGGCCCTGGGCCCACACGGCCAGGGGAGTGCCGACCAGATGGCGGGCGAGGGGAGACAGATCAATCATGGCAAGGCAATCAACGAGGCAAAGTTAAGACACTGGAACCACGGCACGACTTTCGAAAAACCGGCCGCCAGCAGGCGCTCGCGGTGTTCTTCGAGGCTGTCGGGCTTCATGACGTTTTCGATGGCGCTGCGTTTCTGGGCGATTTCCAGTTCGCTGTAGCCGTTGGCGCGTTTGAACGCGATGTGCAGATCGGTGAGCAGCGCGTGTTCTTCTGCATCGTTGAAACGCAGCTTTTCTGAGAGGATCAGCGCGCCACCCGGCAACAGCGACTGGCGGATGCGCGCGAGCAAGGCCAGGCGCTCATCGGGCGCGATGAATTGCAGGGTGAAATTCAGCGCCACCACCGAGGCCGGCTGGAACTGCAGCGCGAGGATATCGCCCTCGATGACCTCGACCGGCAGCAGCTCCTGGAACATCGAGTCTTGGCCATTGAGGTATTCACGGCAACGCTCGACCATCGCGGCCGAGTTATCCACCGCGATCACCCGGCAACCGTCGGTGCGCACGTGGCGGCGCAGGGCCTGGGTCACCGCGCCCAGCGAGGATCCCAGGTCATATAGCACGCTGTTAGGTTGGGCAAACTGCGCGGCGAGTACGCCGAGGTTCTCGACGATGGTCGGGTAGCCGGGCACCGAGCGTTTGATCATGTCCGGGAACACCCGCACCACGTCCTCGTTAAAGGCGAAGTCCGGCACCTGGGGCAGGGGCTGGGCGAATAGGCGATCGGGTTCTTTGCTCACGGTTGTTCCGGCGACGATTGGGGAAAGGCCGGCATTTTAGCCAAGTTGGCCCCGGTGTGCGCGGGTTGTCTGATAAACCGTGACGGAGCTGTCGGTACTGGCTTCACCGCCCCGGCGATCTCCGTTACTTTTTGGCGGTAGGGTCCGTGTGAATAGCAAAAGCACCCTCAACCTCAATGATGTTTTTTGGTGGAAAGACGTTTTGTGCAGTGAACTTGAACTGGCCCTCGTAGCGACCAGTTTTATGGTCAAAATCAATACCCACACGACCGGTGCTAGTTAGGTAGTGCGAGGGAGCAGTGTTTCCACCGGCTATGAGTGCGCGAATGTGATCGCCTGGAAAATCATGTTCGCCGTAGGGTATGTGCGCCACCATATCAATCTGGATGATGCGCAGAAGGCTGGCTGAATCCTCATCCACGCCTACGATCCTTGTCAGTCCATTCTCGTGCGTCAGATAAACCGCGTTTGCAACGAAATTCGCTTTACCGTTGATGGATGCGGTCAATGTTCCCTTGGCTTTCTTGAGTGTTCTACGGGTGGCCATGATTGAACCCTTCTGACCCATTCGCCCACATGATTATGCGCGTTGTCCCATGACGTTATCGGCAGACGCCTACTTTACGTAACTGTCAAAACTACCAGTCGTTTAGACGTTTTGATTCTAGGCAGGGCGTAGGAAAGAGGACTTGGTTTTTTCAAGGATTGTCGCTGGGGTGTTCTGTCTGTGTACCGAGTGCAAACGCAGATGCAGTGATACCCCATTGTCCCAGCCAATACGTGGTGATCAGCAAATACGGCGCCGCATCGAACGCCGCCACAAACCGATTGATACCGATCAGCGTGTCAGAAAACACAAACGACGCCGCACCCGCCGCCGCCAGCCACGCCGAACGCTTCGGCACATCGCTGCCCAGCCGGGCCAGTGCGCGCCAGAGCATGGCGCTGATCACCAGCGCGTAAACCACCACCGGAACCAGCAGGTCGCCCAGACCATGGGAGATCAGGATGTTCAACAGGATTGCGCCTACGCCCAGCGCCAATATCAGCGGCAGCAGCGCCAGGCGGCGGCAATCGCTGAAGTAGGCTTTCAGATACGCCAAATGTGCAAACAGGAAGGCACCCAGGCCAAAGATAAACAGGTCGCCCGGCCAGGCGAGCAATACGTCACCCACCAGGGAAAAAATCAGCCCCAGGCTGATCCAGCGTCGATAGTCGGTGGGCGGTGCATCATGCAGCCAACCCAGCAGCGCCAGCACCGGCAGCGGTTTGACCAGCAGGCACAATAAGGTGGCATGGGTGGTCAGGCCGTAGATAAAGGTGCCGGCGCCCATCAACGCAAGAATCAGCCATGGCATATCAGTTCACCGTGATGGCGCAGTCAAAGGTTTCGACGGGTTCGGCTTCCGGCTCCCAGGGTTGCTGGGAGGTCAGGCGCAAACGACCCTGGCCGGCTGCGAAAGCCTGGAAACGCCAGGTCGACTGGCCGCCGCCACCGATCACACCGGATTCCGAGCTGCTGTAGACCTCCGGGCTCAGTGCGCGCAGCACGCCGCCAGCGGAGTCCTGGATGGCCCAGCGGTAGCCGGTGGTGGGGTTGCTTGGCAGGGTGAGGATAAGGTTTTGTCCGCTTTTGAGCTGGAGCGGGCAGGCGCTCTGGTTATCCACGGTGACGTTTTGCTTCGGTGCACTGGCGCACGCGGCCAGCAGGGCAAGGCTCAAGGGGAGAAGCAGGCGGGCAGCGGTCATGGGGGCTCCGTTGATTCACGACGAAGGGCGAGCATAACCGAAGATGAGACAAGGTGTGACAAGGAGGGATTTGCGCTGTGGCGACTGGCGCCTTCGCGGGCAAGCCCGCTCCCACATTTTGATGGGTGAACACATTCAAAGGTGGGAGCCGGGCTTGCCCGCGATGAGGCCAGGGCGGGTACTACATAATTGTCAGAACAGCACTTTCGCCACATCCGCAAAACGCTTGGCAAAGTGCACCGTCATGCCTTCCTTCAGGTACTCCGGCAGCTCTTCAAAACTGCCGCGATTCGGCTCCGGCAAGATCAGTTCATGGATCTTCTGGCGCCGCGCCGCAATCACCTTTTCGCGTACGCCGCCAATCGGCAGTACGTGCCCGGTCAGCGTCAGCTCGCCGGTCATGGCCACGCCTTTTTTCGGCGGTTGGTTACGCGCCAGCGACAGCAGCGCACTGGCCATGGTCACCCCGGCGCTCGGGCCGTCTTTCGGCGTGGCGCCTTCCGGCACGTGCAAGTGCACGAAGGCTTCGTCGAAAAACTTCGGATCACCACCAAACGACTTCAGGTTCGAGCTGATGTAGCTGTAGGCGATTTCCGCGGACTCCTTCATCACTTCACCCAACTGCCCGGTGAGTTTGAAACCACGATTGAGCGTATGGATACGCGTCGCCTCGATCGGCAAGGTCGCGCCGCCCATGCTGGTCCAGGCCAGGCCTGTGATCACGCCGGTGCCGGACAGCACTTGCTCGTTGCGGAATACCGGGATGCCCAGGGAGCTTTCCAGGTCCTTGTTGCCGATCTTGATCACCGAATCCGGCTCGTCCAGCAACTTGACCACCGCCTTGCGCACCAGTTTGCCCAGCTGTTTCTCCAACTGACGCACCCCGGCTTCGCGGGCGTAACCGTCGATCAACGCACGCAAGGCGCCATCGCTGATGGTCAGGCTGTTTTTCGACACGCCGGCTTTTTCCAGCTGTTTCGGCCACAGATGGCGCTTGGCGATAGCGACTTTTTCTTCGGTGATATAGCCCGACAGGCGAATCACTTCCATACGGTCCAGCAGTGGGCCGGGGATGGAATCCAGGGTGTTGGCGGTGCACACGAACAGCACTTTGGACAGGTCCAGCCGCAGGTCCAGATAGTGGTCGAGGAATTCGACGTTCTGCTCAGGGTCAAGGGTTTCCAGTAAGGCCGACGCCGGGTCGCCCTGGAAGCTCTGGCCCATCTTGTCGATCTCGTCGAGCATGATCACCGGGTTCATCACTTCCACATCTTTAAGCGCCTGCACCAGCTTGCCCGGCAGGGCGCCGATGTAGGTGCGGCGATGGCCCTTGATCTCGGCCTCGTCGCGCATGCCGCCGACGCTGAAGCGGTAGAAAGGCCGGCCCAGGGATTCAGCGATGGATTTACCCACGCTGGTCTTGCCCACGCCCGGCGGGCCGACTAGCAGCACGATGGAACCGGCGACTTCGCCCTTATAGGCACCCACCGCAAGGAACTCAAGGATGCGGCTCTTGATGTCATCCAGGCCCGCATGGTGTTTATCCAGCACTTTTCGCGCATGTTTCAGGTCGAGTTTGTCCTCGCCAAACACGCCCCACGGCACCGAAGTGGCCCAGTCCAGGTAGTTGCGTGTCACCGCGTATTCCGGTGAACCGGTTTCGAGGATCGACAGTTTGTTCAATTCTTCATCGATGCGTTTTTTCGCCTGGGGCGGCAGCACTTTGCCTTCCAGGCGTTGCTCGAACTGTTCGACGTCCGCGCTGCGGTCGTCCTTGGTCAGGCCCAGTTCCTGCTGGATGACCTTGAGTTGTTCCTTGAGGAAGAACTCGCGCTGGTGCTCGCCGATCTTGCGGTTGACCTCGGCGGACAGTTCTTTTTGCAGGCGCGCGACTTCAACCTCTTTGCGCAGCATCGGCAGCACTTTTTCCATGCGCTTGAGCATGGGCACGCAGTCCAGCACTTCCTGCAACTCGTTACCGGTGGCCGACGTCAGCGCGGCGGCGAAGTCGGTGAGTGGCGACGGGTCGTTGGGGCTGAAGCGGTTGAGGTAGTTCTTCAACTCCTCGCTGTACAGCGGGTTGAGCGGCAGCAGTTCCTTGATCGCATTGATCAGCGCCATGCCGTAGGCCTTGACCTCATCGGTCGGCTCGCTCGGCTGGTGCGGGTATTCGACTTCCACCAGGTACGGTGGGCGGTGGTGCTTGAGCCAGGTCTTGATGCGCACGCGCGTCAGGCCCTGGGCGACGAATTGCAGCTTGCCGTTTTCGCGGCTGGCGTGGTGCACCTTCACCAGGGTGCCGTACAGCGGCAGGCTGGAGGTGTCGAAGTGGCGCGGGTCTTCCGGCGGCGTGTCCATGAAGAACAGGGCCAGGGAGTGGTGGTCGGATTTGCTCACCAACTCCAGGGTTTCGGCCCACGGCTCTTCGTTGACGATCACCGGCAGCACTTGGGCCGGGAAGAAAGGCCGGTTGTGGATCGGAATGATGTAGACCTTGTCCGGCAGGTTTTGCCCAGGCAGGGCCAGGCCGGTATTGGACGAGGCGGATTCAGCGTTTTCGGGGTCGGCGTAGTCGTTGAGGTCGTAATCAGGGAATTCTTGCTGGTCGCTCATGGGGCACCTGCATAAGGAAGTATGCAGGTTAGATGGGGCGGGGTAGCGGTGGTTTCAATGGTCGCGTGAAGTTAGCAACAAATTGCATGAATTCAGCTGATCTTATGCAGATAGCTCGGCAATGGCTGCTCCGGCAGCACTGACAACACTTTCAACCGTTGCAGCATGCGCTGCCGCGCCCGTTGCAGGTGCTCACGCAGGTTCAACGCCGCTGCATCAAATGCACCGTGCAGCAGTAATTCCAGAATCAACCGATGTTCGGCCAGCATGGCCGGATCGGCGCCGATCCCCAGCAAACGGTAGAAAATCCGGCTGATGATCATCGGGCTTTGGCCCTGGCGGATCAACGCCGCGATCTTGCGGTTCTGCAGGCCGGCGAGGCAGCGCTGGTGCAAGTCCTCCTCGATCTGTTCGATGGCCTCCAGGCTGCAATGGGCGCTGTCCTGGGCGTCCAGCACGCGTTGTAACATCGCTTCCAGCATCTCGCGGTCCAGCCCCGGCGCACTTTGGCGCAAAGCTTCGGGCTCCAGGCAGGCGCGCAGTTCGTAGTCTTCGGTGACTTCACGGGCGGTCAGCGGTCCGGCCAGCCATTGGGAGTAGGGCTCTTTTTCCACCAATCCCCGGTCGCGCAGGCGCATCAGCGCCTCACGCACCACCGCGCGGCTGACGCCGTAGTGGTCGGCGGCGGCTTGCTCATCGAGGCGGTAATGGCCGAAGGCAATGCAGGTGGACAACGCCGCGCCGATCTCTTCGACGATGCGCTCGCCCAGTGGCCGCGTATCCACCAACTCATCTTCGCCGTTGAGGCCCAGGTGTGCATGGCTCAAGGGCAAGCGTAGCGGTTCCATGGCCAGGCCGTCGGGGTTGATCAGGTAACCCCGACCGTTGAAGCGGCAGATCAACCCTTCCTCATGCAGCAGGTCCAGGGCTCGGCGCACCGGCACACGGCTGGTGCCGAACAACTCGGCCAGTGGCGCCTCCAGCAAGACCAGGCCGTGGCGCGCGGTGCCGTTGACGATCGCATCACGCAATACCTGGTGAATCATCGCGTAACGGGAGGCCGAGGCGGACGCTGCTTTCATCGCTTTCTCTGGGGCTTGTAGGACGGTGGCCGGGGATTCTCTCATAAGTTACGCCTGTCACCCTGCGCCACAGCGGTGGCACCTTTGTGGGGCTCGGAATCGGGGAATGTTACTTTTCTGCACCAAAATGTACTTATTAATAAAAGATACATTATTTCATTGAAGGCGCTTTCCTTCTTCCTGGCAAGATTTTTTCCGGCTGATTAAAACCATCTATCCCGTAGTTCTGGGCGAAATCCCCTGATTGCGTAAATGCTCCCGGAGAAAGACTGGCACGAAATCTGCCTTTGTAAAATGTACATTTTATTAATATGTACGTTTTATGAGGGTCACCCTGATGTCAGACGCCACATCAATGGCCGAGGATTTCGCCAGCGGTCGCAGCGATCCGGTGCAAATCCTCGAACAGGCAATCGAAAAGGCGAGTGAGGTCCCGGCGGTGTTTATCAGCCTGACCGCCGAGCGTGCGCGTCGCGAAGCCGAAGCCGCTGCCGCCCGTTGGCGCGCCGGCCAGCCGTTGAGCGTATTCGACGGCGTGCCCCTGGCTTGGAAGGATCTGTTCGACGTGGCCGGCAGCGTCACCACTGCGGGCGCGGCCTACCGCCGCACTGCGCCTGCCGCGTTGCTCGACGCACCAAGCGTAGGTCTGCTGTGCCGCGCCGGGATGGTCAGTGTGGGCAAGACCAACCTCAGCGAACTGGCCTATTCCGGCCTGGGCCTGAACCCGCATTTCGGCACGCCGCACAACCCCCATGGCACTGACCAACCGCGCATTCCTGGCGGTTCGTCGTCCGGTTCAGCCGTGGCCGTCGCCGCTGGCATCGTGCCGATCGGCATGGGCACCGACACCGCCGGTTCGATCCGCATTCCCTCTGCCTTCAACGGCCTGGTGGGGTACCGCAGCAGCAGCCGACGCTACAGCCGCGACGGCGTGTTCCCGTTGGCCCATACCCTCGATAGCCTGGGCCCGCTGACTCGCAGTGTGCGTGATGCCCTGGCCATTGACGATCTGCTGCATGGCCGCACTCAAACCCACACCGCCCGCAGCCTCAAGGGTCAGCGTTTTGTGCTGGCGCAACAGGATGTTGAACCCGCTGTGCGCAACAACCTGCTGCGCGCCGTGGAGCAACTCAAGGCCCACGGCGCACTGATCGAAGAGCGCGAATGCCCGACCTTCCAGGCCACCCTCGACCTGATCAAACACCACGGCTGGCTCGGTTCCTTCGAAGCCTTCGCCCTGCACGAAGCCTTGCTCGACAGCCCTGACGCCGAACAACTCGACCCGCGTGTACGCCGCCGCCTCGAAGCCGCGCGCACGCTGCCGGCCAGCCAACTGCTGCATCTGGTCGATGCCCGCCGCCGCCTGCAACAGCAACTGGTCGACGACCTCGACGGCGCCATCCTCATCATCCCCACCGTCGCCCACGTCGCACCCGCATTGGCACCGCTGGAAGCCGACGACGACCTGTTTGTGAACACCAACCTCGCCACCCTGCGCCTGACCATGCCCGGCAGTTTGCTCGACATGCCTGGTGTGAACCTGCCCAGCGGCCGCGATGCCCAGGGCCTGCCCACCGGGCTGCTGCTCAGCGCCCCGACGGGGGAAGACGCTCGCCTGCTGCGCGCAGCGTTGTCCGTCGAATCCGTACTCAACGTTTAAGGAGACACATCATGGCTAAAGACATTCTCTGTGCATTCGGCGTCGACGTTGACGCCGTCGCCGGCTGGCTCGGTTCCTACGGCGGCGAAGATTCGCCGGACGACATCTCCCGTGGCCTGTTCGCCGGTGAAATCGGCGCGCCACGCCTGCTCAAACTGTTCGAGCGCTACGGCCTGCGCACCACTTGGTTTATCCCTGGCCACTCGATGGAAACCTTCCCCGAGCAAATGAAAGCCGTGGCCGACGCCGGTCACGAAATCGGTGTGCACGGCTACAGCCACGAAAACCCCATCGCCATGACCGCCGAGCAGGAAGAAATCGTCCTGGATAAATCCATCGAGCTGATCACCCAGGTCACCGGCAAACGCCCGACGGGTTACGTGGCGCCGTGGTGGGAATTCAGCAAGGTCACCAACGAACTGCTGCTGAAAAAAGGCATCAAGTACGACCACAGCCTGATGCACAACGACTTCCACCCCTACTACGTGCGCAAGGGCGACAGCTGGACCAAGATCGACTACAGCCAGCACCCCGACACCTGGATGAAACCCCTGGTTCGCGGCGAAGAAACCGACCTGGTGGAGATCCCGGCCAACTGGTACCTGGACGACCTGCCGCCGATGATGTTCATCAAAAAAGCCCCCAACAGCCACGGCTTCGTCAACCCGCGTCACCTGGAAGAAATGTGGCGCGACCAGTTCGACTGGGTCTACCGCGAACACGAACACGCGGTGTTCACCATGACCATCCACCCCGACGTATCCGGCCGCCCACAAGTGCTGCTGATGCTGGAGCGCCTGATCGAACACATCCAGAGCCATGCCGGCGTGCGCTTCGTCACCTTTGACGAAATCGCCGACGACTTCATCCGCCGCCAACCCCGTACCTGACCCCTTATTCCTGAGGCGCGACCCATGTCCATCTACAACAAGCTTGACCTGACTGGCTGGAAACCCCGGCAATTGACGTCCAAGGAGGTGCGTTTCGCCACCTGGATCGCGTTTTTCGCCTGGGTGTTTGCGGTGTATGACTTCATCCTGTTCGGCACCTTGTTGCCGGAGATCGGTCGGCATTTTGGCTGGGGTGAAGTGGAGCAAGCGGAAATCGCGACGTGGGTGGCGGTGGGCACGGCGGTGGTCGCGTTTGCCATCGGCCCGGTGGTGGACAAATTGGGGCGGCGCACCGGGATTATCTTCACGGTGGCCGGCTCTGCGCTGTGCTCGGCGCTGACGGCGATTGGCGGGGCGTGGGGTAAGTCGCCGCTGATCTTGATCCGTTCCTTGGGCGGTTTGGGGTATGCCGAGGAAACCGTCAACGCCACGTATTTGAGTGAATTGTACGGTGCCTCTGAGGATCCGCGCCTGACCAAGCGCCGGGGTTTTATCTACAGCCTGGTGCAGGGCGGCTGGCCGGTGGGTGCTTTGATTGCCGCCGGTTTGACCGCGCTGTTGCTGCCGGTCATTGGCTGGCAGGGCTGCTTCATCTTCGCCGCGATCCCGGCCATCGTCATCGCGATCATGGCGCGCAAGCTCAAGGAGAGCCCGCAGTTCCAGATCCACCAGCGCATCAGCCAATTGCGTAAAAGCGGCGCCGTCACAGAAGCGCAAAACGTCGCCGCCACCTACGGCGTGGATTACGACGAACACAGCAAGGCGGGCCTTAAAGCCGCGTTCCGTGGCCCGGCGCGTCGCGCCACCTTAGTGATTGGCGCGGCACTGTTGCTCAACTGGGCGGCGATCCAGGTGTTCAGCGTGCTCGGTACCTCGGTGATCATCAGCGTGCACCACATCTCGTTCGAGAACTCGCTGATCATCCTGGTGCTGTCGAACCTGGTCGGCTATTGCGGTTACCTCAGCCACGGCTGGATGGGCGACAAGATCGGCCGTCGCAACGTGATCGGCCTGGGCTGGATGCTCGGCGGCCTGTCGTTTGCCGGGATGCTGTTTGGCCCAAGCAATATGCCGATGGTGGTCGGGCTGTACAGCCTGGGCCTGTTCTTCCTGATCGGGCCGTACTCGGCGGCGCTGTTCTTTATCAGCGAGAGTTTCCCCACCAGCATCCGCGCCACCGGTGGCGCAATCATCCATGCCATGGGCCCGATTGGTGCGGTAGTCGCAGGTTTTGGCGCGACCCAGGTGTTGTCCGCTGGCAGCGACTGGCAGACCGCTGCGCTGTGGTTCGGTGCGCTGCCGTGCTTCCTGTCTGGCGCCTTGATGTTTGCCGCACGTCATGTGCGTCCGGAAACCGTTCAGTAAGGAGTGTTCGATGAGCCGTAAAGTTGCCTTGATTACCGGTGCCGCCAGCGGCATCGGCCAAGCCCTCGCCGTGGCTTATGCCCGTAATGGCGTAGCGGTGGTCGGCGGGTATTACCCGGCCGATCCCTATGACCCGCAGACCACCGTCAGCCTGGTGGACGAGGCGGGCGGGGAGTGCCTGATGCTGCCGTTGGACGTGGGTGACACCGCTTCGGTCGATGCACTGGCCGCGCAAGCCATCCAGCATTTCGGCCGACTCGATTACGCCGTGGCCAACGCCGGCCTGCTGCGCCGCGCACCCTTGCTGGAGATGACCGACGCGTTGTGGGACGAAATGCTCAATGTCGACCTCACGGGGGTGATGCGCACCTTCCGCGCGGCAACTCGACATATGCATGCAGGCGGCGCGCTGGTGGCGATTTCGTCGATTGCCGGCGGCGTGTATGGCTGGCAGGAACACAGCCACTACGCGGCGGCCAAGGCTGGCGTGCCGGGGCTGTGCCGGTCGCTGGCGGTGGAATTGGCGGCCAAGGGCATTCGTTGCAATGCGGTGATTCCTGGGTTGATCGAGACGCCGCAGTCGCTGGATGCAAAGAACTCGCTGGGGCCGGAAGGCTTGGCCAAAGCGGCGCACGCGATTCCGTTGGGCCGGGTAGGGCGGGCGGATGAAGTGGCGTCGCTGGTGCAGTTTTTGACCAGTGACGCGTCGAGCTATCTGACCGGGCAAAGCATTGTCATCGACGGTGGCCTTACCGTGCGCTGGCCGGACTGATTGAGGAATGAACATGAGACAACTGGAAAACCGCCGCGCGGTGATCACCGGCGCTGGCAGCGGCATCGGTGCCGCCATCGCCCGTGCCTACGCCGCTGAAGGCGCGCGCCTGGTGCTGGCCGACCGCAACGCTGCCAGCCTCGCGGAAACGGCGATCACCTGCCGCAACCTCGGCGCCGAGGTGTTCGAATGCCTGGCCGATGTCGGCACTGTCGAAGGTGCCCAGGCGAGCGTTGACCGTTGCGTCGAACACTTCGGCGGCATCGATATCCTGGTCAACAACGCCGGTATGCTCACCCAGGCGCGCTGCGTCGACCTGTCCATCGAGATGTGGAACGACATGCTGCGCGTCGACCTCACCAGCGTGTTCGTCGCCAGCCAGCGCGCCTTGCCGCATATGCTCGCGCAGCGTTGGGGACGGATCATCAACGTCGCCTCGCAACTGGGCATCAAGGGCGGCGCCGAGCTGACCCATTACGCGGCGGCCAAGGCCGGGGTGATCGGCTTCACCAAGTCCCTGGCCCTGGAAGTGGCCAAGGACAATGTGTTGGTCAACGCCATCGCGCCCGGCCCGATCGAGACGCCGTTGGTGGGCGGTATCAGCGACGACTGGAAACGTGCCAAGGCCAAGGAACTGCCCCTGGGGCGCTTCGGCCCTGGCGGATGAAGTGGCGCCCACGGCGGTGCTGCTGGTCAGCGAGCCCGGTGGCAACCTGTTCGTCGGTCAGACCCTGGGTCCGAACTCCGGCGATGTCATGCCATGAGTGAGGTATAGCCATGTGTGGACTCTGCGGCTTGCTCGGCGAAGACTTGCACTGGAGCGATCCTCTGGGCGACGAACTGCCCCGACGCCGCGAACGCCTGCGCCGAATCGCCGCCATCAATCAGGTGCTGGCGGTGTTCCGGCTTAAGGTCGAAGATTTCCAGGGGGCGTCGTATCTGCTGCTGGGCGCTACCGGCAAGCAGGAATTGGCTAGCGGTCTGGATCAACTCTGGCAGGCGGCTGAGACGATGCTCGGCCGTTCGCTGGATCCCCTTGACCCGCGCTTGCTGGATCATCTGGAGTCATCCGTATGAGCATCGCCCTTAATGTCATCACCGGCTTCCTCGGCAGCGGCAAGACCACCTTGCTCAAGCGTCTGCTGCAAGGCGAGAGCCTGGGCGACACCGCGCTGCTGATCAACGAATTCGGCGATGTCGGCATCGACCATCTGCTGGTGGAAGAAGTCGCGCCGGACACCGTACTGCTGCCCAGCGGCTGCGTGTGTTGTTCGATCCGAGGCGAGCTGAAGGACGCGCTGCTCGGCCTGCTGCAACGCCGCGAGCGTGGTGAAATCCCGGCGTTCAAGCGCGTCATTCTGGAGACCACCGGCCTGGCCGACCCGGCGCCGATTCTTGCCACCCTGAACAACGACGTGCAACTGCGCGGGCGTTTCCATATTGGCTTGGTGATCACCCTGGTCGATGCCAGCCACGCCGACCTGCAAGAACGCCTGCACCCGGAATGGCTGGCGCAGGTGGCGGCGGCGGATCGCCTGCTGTTGAGCAAGACCGACCTGGCCGGCGATTGCACGGCGTTATGCGCTCACTTGCAGGCGCTGAATGCCGGTACGCCGATCCTCGATACCCACGACATCCACAGCGGCGATCAACTGTTGCTCGGCGAAGGCCTGCGCAGCGCCGAACCCGCCGTGGAAGTCAGTCGCTGGCAACTGCATCGCACCACCACCGCGACCCACGGCGCCGCCCAAGTGTGCAGCCTGACCTTCGACCAGCCGCTGGACTGGGTGGGTTTCGGGGTGTGGTTGTCGATGCTGTTAAGATGCCACGGCGAACGAATCCTTCGTGTCAAAGGGCTGCTCAACGTGAACGCCAGTAACGCTCCCATCGTCATTCATGGTGTGCAGCATTGCCTGCATGCGCCGGTTCATTTGCCTGCATGGCCGGGCACCGATCGGCAGTCGCGCCTGGTGTTTATCCTGCGCGGCCTCGACCCCGAGCTGTTGCGACGCTCCTTCAACGTGTTTTCACGGCGTTTCGCGGCATGATCACTCTGCGCGTCCTCGGCACCTCCGTCACCCTGCTTGAATGCCTGCGCGTCCGTGCGGAACAGGAGCTGGGTATTCGCCTGGTCTACCAAGTACACGATGTCGAGCAGGCCCAACGCATCGCGGTGATGCAACCCGACAGCTACGACCTCTACGACCAATGGTTCCACAACGTCGACTTCGTGTGGCCGGCCCGGGCCATCCAGCCTATCGACACCCGGCGCATCGCGCTGTGGCACGAAATCAATGATTTGCCCAAGCGCGGTCGCCTATCACCGGATGACCGACTGGGCAGCGGCAGCGTGCCCAGCGAACGGTTGTTCGTGCAGCACGACGGCAGCCTCGGCAGCACGGTCACCGAGCGCATCAGCATGTTGCCCCTGACCCACAACGCCGACAGTTTCGCCTACCGTCCCGAACGCTTGCCCGAAGGCTTTTGCCACGGTAATGAAAGCTGGGGCTGGCTGCTCGATCCTGCTTGGCGTGCACGCACGGCTTTGCAAAGTGATGCCGCCATCGGCGCGCTGGATGCTGCATTGGCGGTGCAGGGTGCGGGGCTGGCCAGTTTCAGGGACATCGGCAATATGAGCATCGAGGAGATCGACGTGCTCGCCGATATCCTGGTGCGCAAGCAGAAGGAGGGGCACTTTGCGGCGTTCTGGTCTGATGATGAAGAGGCGGCGCAATTGATGCTCAGCCCGAGTATCGATATCCAGAGCCTGTGGTCGCCGACCTTGATGCGCCTTCATCGCGCGGGTGTGAAATACCGCTTGGCGGTGCCGCGTGAAGGCTATCGCGCGTGGTTTGGTGGGTTGTCGTTGTCGCGACATGCGAAGGGGCCGGTGTTGGATGCGGCTTATGCGTATTTGAATTGGTGGTTGTCGGGGTGGCCTGGGGCGGTGATGGCGCGCCAGGGGTATTACATTGGCAATCCGGCGCGGAGTCGGGATCACTTGAGCAGTGCGGAGTGGGATTACTGGTATGCCGGCAAGCCTGCTCGGGAGGAGTTGCTCGGGAGTGATGGGTTGCCGTTGATTGATGTGGGTGAGGTGCGGGATGGGGGGTCTTATGAGGCGCGTATGGGGCACATTGCGGTGTGGAATTCGGTGATGGATGAGCATAATTATCTGGTGCGCAGGTGGGGGGATTTTATGCGGGCTCGGTGTGTTTGATTGATTGAGTACATATCCGTTTCTTCGGTAACGGCGGATATTGGTTCCGCTCTTACAGCGGGTCACTTTTGGAAAAGAGCCCGGAATGCCGGCCCAGCCAAAAGTAACCAAAAGGGCTCTTGCCCCAACACTCGGCACCTCACCTAGGCTCGGTGTGCCCGTAATCCGACAGGGATTTGGGGGGCCGCCGCCACGCGCCATCCATGGCGCGGGGCGGCTAAACCGGCATCCCTGCCGGTTTACCCCCCAAATCCCTGCCGAATTCCGGCCAGCGTGTTTGACGGGGCGCCTAAGATCAAAATCAAAAACAAAGCCAGAGCCAGAGCCAGAGCCAGAGCAGAGTGATATCTACCTGATATAGGAGATCTAAATTGTGGGAGCGGGCTTGCTCGCGAAAGCGGTGGATCAGTCAAAGATGTAATAGCTGACACCCCGCCTTCGCGAGCAAGCCCGCTCCCACATTTGAACCGAGACCGGCTTCAAGAAACCGGTCGGCTACCAGGCCGCCGCGCTTTTGCTTTTGATCTGGCGCGCCCCGTCAAACACGCTGGCCGAACGCAGGCTTGAATCCGTGGGTAACCCGGCAGGACGCCGGGTTAGCCGCGCTGGGCCAAGGATGGCCCATCGCGGCGGCCCACGGATTCAAGCCGGAGTGAGGGAACACCGAGCCTAAGCGAGGTGCCGAGTGTTGGGGCAAGAGCGTTTTGGTTACTTTGCCGCTTTTGCAAAGTGACCCGCCGTAAGGGCGGAACCCATATCAGCCGTTACCCAAATAACGGATATGTACTCAACTCAATCCCCAGCCAACCCATTGTCGCCAAAAAACCGCCACCAAACTCCCCGCTTTTATTGGGTGCACTTAACCCAAGTCCCAGCTAATCTCCTAAGACCTAATATTCAATCCAAATGGATATTTTTTTGACGCCAGGTCAGCAGTCGCAAGGAATGCACATGACAAAGGGACGTAATGGCAGAGAGAGGCGAACGCTGCCAGAGGGCACTGCAATGAGGTGGCGCCACACGTTCCAAACCCGCATCGCCGGGGTGCTGGCGCTGTTACTGCTGGTGGTGGTCGGCGCCACCTATTTCGCCGTCAAGACCGCCACCACCCGCGCCGTGGAAAACCAGGCGCAAGTCCAGTTGCAAACCGGCAGCCAAGTGTTCGAGCGCCTCATCGACCTGCGCGGGCGGCGCCTGCAATACGGGCTCGACTGGCTGACCGTCGACCTCCCGTTCAAACAAGCTGTGGCCGAAGGCAAGACTGTGCCGATTCTGGCTGCATTGCGTCGCCACGGCACGGGCATCCGTTCCAGCGAGGTCTTCGTACTGGACCTGGACGGCAAGGTCATGGTCAGCACCTTGCCCATCCTCACGCGCGGCCAGCTTTTCCCCTATGACAACGCCCTGCGCCATGCCCGGCGCACGGGCCTGCAGATGCTGATCGTGGCCTTGGACGGACGGCCGTATCTGTTGGTGCAGGATGAAGTGCTCGACGAGTTGCCCATCGCACGCATCGTCATGGGCTTTCCCATGGACAAGCTGTTCGCCAATGAGCTGCGTTCCATGAGCAATCTGGAGGTGTCGTTCCTCAGCGTGCAAAACGGCATCCCCGGCCCGCTGTACAGCACGCAGCCGGATGCTTACCAGGCCGCCACTCTCAGCCTGTTGCGCGAGGGGCATGTCGACCCCGAGCCGAAAATCCACTTGTTCTATGGCCAGCGGGTACTCAGCCAGGTGCTGCCGCTGGCCAACACCGACGATGGCGATGAAGTGCGCGTGCTGCTGCAAAGCCCACTCGACCATGCCCTGGAATCCTTTGCGCCGCTGGACCGGCAGTTCCTCGGGATTGCCCTGGCAGTGCTGCTGGTGTCGTTGGCCGGCGCGCTGTTTCTGGCGCGACGGGTATCGCGCCCGCTCAATGCCCTGGTGCAGGCGGCCGAGCGTATCGGTGCCGGTGATTACCGCACACCGGTGCGAGTACGCAGTCACGATGAATTCGGCTTGCTGGCCCGCGCCTTCAATGCCATGCAAAGCGGCATTGCCGTGCGTGAGCGGCAGTTGGCGCATAACGCCCTGCACGATCCATTGACCGGTTTGCCCAACCGCGCCCTGGCCATGGAGCGCCTGGGCAGTGCGATCAGTGCGCGACGGCCGGTGGTGTTGCTGTACGTCGGCATCGAAAATTACCGGGTGATCAACGAAGGTTTCGGCCCTGAAGGCGTTGAAGAGATGCTGCGCGAAGCCAGTCGCTGCCTGTCCATGAGCCTGTTGGCCAGCGATACGGCGGCGCGTATCGCTGGCAGTGAGTTCCTGCTGCTACTGGAAAACACTGAGGTTGATCGCGCCGTGGCCCGCGCCGACCGTCTCTACGCGCTGCTCACCGAGCCGCAGCGCATCGGCCATGACGAGCTGCGCCACGAAGTGAGCATCGGCATCGCCGCCTACCCGGCCGACGGCCAGCAAGTGGAAGAGTTGATCAGCCGCGCCGCCATCGCCCGGCATGACGCGGCCAGCCTGCCGGGGCATTTGCAGATCTACCAGCAGGACCGCGACCTGGCCCACCAACGTCAGATCACCCTGATTCGTGACCTGCGTCGAGCGGCCATCGAGGGTGAGTTGTTCCTGTGTTACCAGCCCAAACTCGACCTCAAGCATGGCCACGTACGCCAGGCCGAAGCCTTGTTGCGCTGGCAGCACCCGACCCTCGGCCAGGTGTCTCCGGCAGAGTTCATCCCCTTGGCCGAACGCACCGGCAGCATGGGCAGCCTGACCCTGTGGGTGATTGAAGAAGCCATCCGCCAGATCGCCGAGTGGTCGCAGCGCGGCATGCTGATCCAGCTGTCGGTGAATATCTCGGTGGATGATTTGGCTGATGATGACCTGGCGATTCGTGTCACTGCGCTGTTGATGCAATATCAGGTGGACGCCGAGCAACTGATTTTCGAGATCACCGAAAGCGCGATCATGCACAACCCACAACAGGCCCTCAGTGTGTTGGAGCAGTTGCGCGGCTGCGGCATCAGTTTGTCGGTGGATGACTTCGGCACCGGCTATTCATCGCTCGCGCAATTGCAGCGCCTGCCGGTGCAGGAGTTGAAGATCGACCAATCCTTCATACGCAACCTCGACAGCACCAGTGGCGACGGGGTGATCGTGCGCTCCACCATCGAGATGAGCCATAACCTTGGGCTCAAGGTCGTCGCCGAGGGCGTGGAATTCGCCCCCAGCCTGAAGCTGCTCAAACAGTGGAATTGCGACACTGCCCAGGGCTACCTGATCAGTCGGCCCTTGAATGCCATGGCGTTCGAGATGTGGATGCGTCGCGAACGGGTGCCGATCTAGATAAGCCCTTCCCATCGACTACAGATTTTCAAGACGGGGTCGATAACCTCTACAGAGCCTGACCGGTTGCATAGGTTTTTGCCGACCGGCGGTCATGTATTGATGCATGTCCAGTGATGGCAATTGGCCTTATTTGCGTCATCATGCTCGCAGTTCAATGCTGTTGTGCCAAGGCTGGCCGCTCTTTTAGCCCTTTTCTGCGGATCGACCATGGCTCGGATTTTCTCTCTGTTATCCCTTGCTGCGCTGTTGCTGGCGGCGGCCGGCCTTGTGCCTGCGGCGACGCTTGAGGTGTTGGCTTACCAGGCCGATGGCCGCCCGGTGACCGACGCGGTGGTGACCGTGCGGGGCCCGGTTGGTGCGCCCGAGGGTGTGCTCAAGGCGGATATGGACCAGCGCGGCCAACGCTTCGCGCCCCATGTGTTGGCGGTGCATACCGGCACGCAGGTGCGCTTCCCCAATAGCGACAATATTCGTCATCAGGTCTATTCGTTTTCCACCGCCAAGCGCTTTGAGCTGCGGCTATACGAGGGCACGCCATCCGACCCGCTGCTGTTCGACAAGCCCGGGGTCGTGGTGTTGGGCTGCAATATCCATGATTGGATGCTCGGCTATATCTACGTGACCGATGATCCTCGCTTCGGTGTCAGCGATGCCGAGGGACGCGTGCGCCTGGAGCAACTGCCGGCCGGTGACTACCACGTGACCCTGTGGCACCCGCAGTTGGCGGGTATGCAGCCGCTGGACGGCGGTACCTTGAAAATCCCCGCTGCGGGCCTGAGCCATCGGGTTTCAATGAGCCTGGAGCCTGCGTCCGCGGATCTGCCGCCGACGCCCAGCGCCTTTGGTGATGCCTTCAATCGAGCCGCCCGTGAAACTGCGCAGTAGTTTCCAGGCGCGTGTCGCCAGTGTGCTGATCCTGCTGTCGCTGGTGGTGATCGGCGCGCTGTATTTCAGCGTCAAGGCGGCGACCCGCTCGGCGGTACACGGCCAGGCCCTGTCCCAGTTGGAAGTGGGCACGCGGGTGTTCGAGCGCTTGCTCGATGTTCGTGGTCGGCGCCTGGCTGACGGCGTTCAGCTGTTGGCCGCCGACTTCGGTTTTCGCGATGCGGTCGCCAGTGGCGATTCGGCGACGATGCGCTCGGTGCTGCTCAACCACGGCAAGCGCATCAACGCCAGCGACATGATCCTGCTGGGCATGGACGGCAAAGTCCTGGCCAGCACCCTGGAGGAAGTCCCGGAGGGCTCGACCTTTCGTTACGACCAGGCCTTGCGCGAAGCACGACGCAATCGCCAGGCGATGTTGATGGTGCCGTTGCAAGGCGAGCCGCATCTGTTGGTGGAGGCTTCGGTGCTGGCGCCATTGCCGATTGCGCGGGTGGTGATGGGTTTCAGCATGGACGCAGCGTTTGCCGATGAGCTGCGTTCGTTGAGCAACCTGGAAGTCTCGTTCCTGGCGATTGACCATGACCGCCCTGGCGAGTTGGTCAGCACCCAGCCACAGGTGCTGCGCGAGAGCATCAGCGTATTGATGCAAGGCGACTCGACGCGCCGTGGCGTGTCGACCACCGATCATCTTGAACACAGCTTTCTCAGCCAGTCGTTGGTCCTGGCCAGCGATGAAAACGGCAAAGTCCTGGCCTTGCTGCAAAGTCCGCTGGACGCGGCGATGCAGGCGTTTGTGCCGCTGGATGAAAAGATCCTCGGGATAGCCTTGGTCGCGCTGATAGCGTCTCTGGTCGGTGCCTTGCTGCTGGCCCGTACGGTGTCGCGCCCGGTGCAGGCGCTGGCGCTGGCGGCCGAGCGAATCCGCAGCGGCGACTACCAGACCCCGGTCGTGCTGGCGCGCAGTGATGAACTGGGGCGCCTGGCGCTGGCGGTCAACACCATGCAAAGCGGGATTGCCGAGCGTGAACAACAGCTGGCGCACAACGCCCTGCATGATCGTCTCACCGGCCTGCCAAATCGTGCGCTGGCGATGGAGCGCCTGGGCAGTGCGATTGCCCTGCAACGACCGATGGCGCTGATTTACCTGGGCATCGACAACCTGCGCGCCGCCAGCGAAGCCGCCGGCCCCGAAGCCGTGGACCAATTGCTGTTGACGGTGAGCCAGCGCCTGCAGGCGGCGCTGCGCCCCGGCGACACCTTGGCACACCTGATCGCCGATGAGTTCCTGCTGCTGCTGGAAGGCGCGGGCAGTGACGAGGCGGTGGGCATGGCTGACAAACTTCAGCAACTGTTGCTGCGTCCCCAGCGCATCAATGGCCATGACCTGGCGTTGGATTGCCGCCTGGGCATCGCGGCCTACCCGGCCGATGGCGAAAGTCCCCAAACCTTGCTGGAACGCGCGGCCATCGCCATGAAAGACGCCGCGCAAATGCCGGGGCGCTTGCAGATCTACGAGCAGGGCCGTGACCTTGCGCATCGCCGGCAAATCACCTTGATCCGCGACCTGCGCCACGCGCCTAACCAGGGCCAACTGCTGCTGCACTACCAGCCCAAACTGGATATTCGCCAGGGCCACGTGCGCCAGGCCCGAAGCCCTGTTGCGCTGGCAACACCCGCAATTTGGCATGGTCTCGCCCGCGGAATTCATCCCCTTGGCCGAACGCTCGGGCAGCATCCAGTTGCTGACCCAATGGGTGATCGAAGAGGGCATTCGCCAGTTGTGCGAATGGAACCGGCGTGGCCTGTCGCTACAGTTGTCGCTGAACATCTCGGCCGACGATCTGCTCGGCGATGAACTGGCCCACCGCGTGTCGGCGTTGTTGCGTCGCTACGGCTTGCCAGCGGAACAGCTGTTGTTCGAAATCACTGAAAGCGCGGTGATGCGCGAGCCGGAAAAAGCCCTCAAGGTACTCAACTTGCTGCGCGACTGCGGTATCGGCCTGTCGGTGGACGACTTCGGCACCGGTTATTCGTCATTGGCCCACCTCAAGCGCTTGCCGGTGCAAGAGTTGAAGATCGACCAATCCTTTGTGCGCAACCTCGATGAAACCAGTGAAGACGCGGTGATCGTGCGCTCCACCATCGAGATGAGCCACAACCTGGGCCTCAAGGTGGTCGCCGAGGGCGTTGAGTACGCCCACAGCCTGCGCTTGCTGGAGCGTTGGCAGTGCGACACGGCCCAGGGTTACCTGATCAGTCGGCCTTTGAGTGCCGACGCCTTCGAAGCCTGGGTGGCCTTGCCCCTCAGTGCGCAAACTTCCCTGGTTCATTGAGTGGCATGACGGTGCGTGTTTCTTTTCTGATCGGTTGCCTTGGTGTACTGACCCTGCAAACGGCGTGGGCCGATAACGGCCGTCTGATTGCCACGGGTGGCGCCAGCAGCATTGAAGGTACGGCGGGCGGCGGGATCACGCCGTGGGCGGTGCTGGCCGGTTATGGCGAACAGCACGAGTGGGGTGCCACGGCGTTCGCCACCACGGTCAACCTGCCGGACTATCGGCTGGACGTGGCCGGGTTGGCGCTGGCGTATGACAACCGCGTCGAAGTGTCTTTCGCCCGCCAGCGTTTCGACCTCGGCACGCTGGTGCACACGCTCAATCTGCCCGAAGACAACCTCGGCCAGGACGTGCTGGGCCTCAAGGTGCGACTGTTTGGCGACGTGATCTACGACGATTTGCCCCAAGTGTCCCTGGGCTTGGAATACAAGCACCAGACCAACTTCGACATCCCGAAGTTGGTGGGCGCCAAGCGTGACAGCGACGTCGAAGGCTACCTCGCCGCCAGTCGCTTGTTCATGGGCGCCGCGTTTGGCTACAACGTGCTGGTCAACGGCAGCCTGCGCTACAGCCGGGCGAATGAAATCGGTTTGCTTGGCTTTGGCGGCGACCGCCGCGACAGCCGCAGCCTGCTCAAGGAAGGCTCGCTGGCGCTGCTGCTCAACCCGCGCTGGGCGGTGGGCGTGGAGTACCGCGAGAAGCCCGACAACCTGTCGTTTGCCGGCGAAAGTGACTGGGCGGATGTGTTCGTCGGCTACTTTCCCAACAAGCATGTGTCGTTTGTATTGGCCTACGCACGCCTCGGCGAAATCGCCACGCTGGCTAATCAGAACGGCACTTATCTGTCTGTGCAGGGGAGTTTCTGATGCGCTGGTTACCGCTGGTTCTCGTCGTGTGCCTCAGCGCCTGCGCGCAACAACCACCGAAGGATGACAGCCTGTACCGCGACCTTGGCGCCATGCCCGGCATCACGCGGATTGTCGAAGGTCTGCTGCTGAACATCGCCCGGGATGAACGCATCGTCGAGCGGTTTCGTCGCATTGATATCCAGCGTTTGCGCAACAAGTTGATCGAACAGTTTTGTGTGGAGGCGGGCGGGCCGTGCACCTATACCGGGGATAGCATGGCGGAGAGTCATAAGGGGCAAAATGTGAGCCGCAGTGATTTTAATGCGTTGGTGGAGGATTTGATCAAGGCGATGGATCAGGAAGGCATCTCGGTGCCGGTACAGAACCGCCTGATTGCGCGGTTGGCGCTGATGCGCGGCGAAGTGATCGAACACTGACGGCTGATCGTTCCCACGCTCCGCGTGGGAATGCAGCCCCGGACGCTCCGCGTCCCGAAGCGTGACGCGGAGCGTCATAAGCGGCATTCCCACGCAGAGCGTGGGAACGATCAATGGGGGCGATCAAACACTGACCCCCCCCCGGACGATGATGTCCAAATGTGGGAGCAGGCAAGTCAGTTTCCACATTTGACCTGTGTTGTATATGAAAAATACGGCTTATTTGAAGCCTGTTACTTGGTTCATATCGTAAGTTGTAGAAGCACTTTGCCACAAAACCACAAAGGTTTTTGTGTTCATATCATAGCTTTTCAACGTTCCAGTTTTAGTTTCTTCAGCGCCGTTACTGTTGACATAAGAAAAAGTCATTCCTTTGTTCAGGCGCTTCGCGAACTCTTTTTCCACGTCTGCATCAGAAACAGTGTTATTCTTACTACCAGTCATAAGTCACCTCATCGCAATGTTCGTTAAGTTTTAGAACGGTATTAAAAACTTCTACCCCAGGGCTCTTGTCGCTATGAAATTATGTGGGGGGTACCTGCTTTTGGTTACTGTTATAAATCACAGTTTTTTAGAGTTTTTTGCAATATAAGTTATTACAGCGAGCGTTTAAATGTGGGAGCTGGCTTGCCTGCGATAGCGGTGTGTCAGTGAAAGCTGTTCTGGCTGATACACCGCTATCGCAGGCAAGCCAGCTCCCACATTCTGATCGGTGTTGTAAATGAAAAAGGCGGCGACCCTCAACAGGTCGCCGCCTTTTTTTACCGCCAGTGAAGCTTAATCCGGCAGTTTAAACGCCATCACATAGTCACCCTGCTTGGTACCCAGGGAACCATGACCGCCGGCCATGACCAGCACGTATTGCTTGCCGTCTTTACCGGTGTAGGTCATCGGGGTGGTTTGCGCGCCGGCTGGCAGGCGGCCTTCCCACAGTTGCTTGCCGTTTTTCACGTCATAGGCACGCAGGTACTGGTCGAGCGTACCGCTGAGGAACGCCACGCCACCGGCGGTGGTGAAGGTGCCGCCCAGGCTAGGCACGCCCATGGTCAACGGGATCGGAACCGGCGCGCTGTCACGCACGGTGCCGTTCTTGTGCATCCAGATGGTTTTATGGGTGGTCAGGTCGACCGCCGCCACGTAACCCCACGCCGGTGCCTGGCACGGCAGGCCCATTGGCGACAGCATGGCTTCGAGGATCACACCGTACGGCGCGCCTTTGTTCGGCTGCACGCCTTCGGTTTCGCTGACGCGTGGACCTTGCTTGGCAATATCGGCGGCCGGGATCAGCTTGGATTTGAACGCCATGTAGCTCGGGTTCACGAACGCGATCTGGCGCACCGGGTCGACGGAAATGCCACCCCAGTCGAACACGCCGAAGTTACCTGGGTAAACGATCGAACCTTGCAGCGATGGCGGAGTGAAAGCACCGTCGTAGCGCATGGATTTGAAATCAATCCGGCACAGCAGTTGGTCGAACGGTGTCACGCCCCACATGTCACGCTCTTTGAGCGGCGGTGGCATGAAGTTCAGGTCGGACTTCGGTTGGGTCGGCGAAGTGTGATCGCCAGCCACAGCGCCTTGCGGTACAGCGACTTCGTGGATCGGCACCACAGGCTGGCCGGTCGCACGGTCCAGCACGTAGATGCTGCCTTGCTTGGTCGACGCCATCACCGCCTGCTTCACGCCGGCTTCGGTCTTGATGTCGATCAGCGACGGCTGGCCGCCCACGTCCATGTCCCACAGGTCATGGTGAGTGAACTGGAAGGTCCACTTCACGTGGCCGCTGTCGATGTCCAGGGCGGTCAGGCCGGCGCTGTATTTTTCCGAGTCTTCGGTACGGTCGCCGCCGTATTGGTCGGGCATCTGGTTGCCCATCGGCAGGTAGAGCATGCCGAGTTTTTCATCCACGGCGAACATGGACCACATGTTCGGCGAGTTGCGGGTGTAGGTCTTGCCTTCGGCCAACGGGGTGGTGTCGTCCGGGTTGCCGCTGTCCCAGTTCCACACCAGCTTGCCGGTGTGCACGTCGAACGCGCGGATCACGCCGCTCGGCTCGTCGGTAGAGACGTTGTCGGTGACGTGGCCGCCGATCACTACCAGATTTTTGGTCACGGCCGGTGGCGAGGTGGAGTAGTAACCGCCGGGGGCGAAACCACCTATGTTAGCTCGCAGGTCGACCTGGCCTTTGTCACCGAAGTCTTCGCACATCTTGCCGGTGTCGGCGTTGAGGGCGATCAGACGGGTGTCGGCGGTCGGCACGAAGATGCGTTTCGGGCAGGCATTCGGTGCGGCAGCCGGGCTGGCGCTGCCAGTCGGACTCTGCTCGGAAGCGTAGGCCGCGTCATCGTGATACGACACGCCACGGCAGGTCATGTGGGCCCAGCCCTTGAAGTTCTCGGCACCCATGCTGCTGATCTTCGGATCGAAGCGCCAGATTTCCTTGCCGGTGTCCGGGTCCAGCGCAATCACCTGGCTATGCGGCGTACACACGTAGAGCATGCCGTTGACCTTCAGCGGGGTGTTTTCTGCGGTGGTCTCGCCTGGATCGTTCGGGCCAGGGATGTCGCCGGTGCGATACGTCCACGCCGGCACCAGCTTGTGGGCGTTTTCCGGAGTGATCTGCGCCAATGGCGAGTAGCGATCGCCGTAGGCCCGAACGGCCGTAGGAGTTCCAGTCGCCATCGGCCTGGGACGGTGCAGCGCTGGCCATGCCAGGGACTGCGTCGCGGTCGAGTTGGCCGGTCTTGACCATTTCACCGGGGTTGGTGAACTGGCTGGCCAGGGCGGTAGCACCCGCCAGCACTACGGCCACGCTCAGCGCGCCAGTGCCCAGCGGGGCAGGTTGGCCACGCAGCAACGGACGGCGAAACCACGGAAGCAACATGACGATACCCAGGGCAAACAACAGCGCCAGGCGCGGCACCAACTGCCACCAATCCAGGCCGACTTCCCACAAGGCCCACACGGTGCTGGCAAACAGCACCAGTGCGTACAGGCCCAGCGCGGCGCGACGGGTGGCCAGCAACAGGATGCCGGTCAGGGTGATGCCGATACCGGCCAGCAGGTAATACAGCGACCCGCCAAGCATCGTCAGCTTGATACCCCCGGCCAGCAAGGCCAGGCCCATGATCAGCAGCAAGACGCCGAGCAGCCTGGGCAGCAGGCGGCTAGGGCTCGAAGCACCATCAGTGCTCATAGTGTGTTTCTCCGTGACGTTGGAATTATGTATCCCCGTGTTTCTTCACTGTAGATGACGATTCGACACGGGCTTGGTTCAGCGTTAATTCGGTTTTTCTGGGGATAAGTGGGGTTATCCACAGCCGGGCGATTTATCCCCAGGCGCAGGTCGGTGTAAGACAGCGCTGTCTTGGGCGGAGGGGGAATTCGGCAAGATGGGGTCGACCGCGGAAGTGAAACGTTTCAGTTTATTGCGGGCAAGGATAAAGGGAGTTGTCTTGGAGAGAAAGGACGAATCGCGATATGCATCATTTCTGAATTGGTAACAGTGACCAAGTGTCGCTGCAAAAGCTGAGCGTGGTAGGGCCTTTGTGGGAGCTGGCTTGCCTGCGATAGCATCACCTCGGTATTACTGAAACACCGAGGTGGCCGCATCGCAGGCAAGCCAGCTCCCATATAAATCCGGTTCCCGCAGAGGGAGTGATGGTGTGGGTTAGAAGGTAGTACGAATGCCGAACTGCACACTCCGCCCCGGCGCCGGCGCAATATCCCGCAGGATCGAGCTGGCATACCGTACGGTCTGGTTGGTCAGGTTTTCACCGTTCACAAACGCCAACCACTGGCTGCCACCCATGTTGAAGCGATAACCCGCGCTCGCCCCCAAGGTGGTGTAGCCATCGGTGCCGCTCTCGTTATCCGGCACACGGCCTTGGCCTGCCGCATGTTCCACGTCGATGCGTGCCTGCCAGCGGTCCAGTTCCCACAGCAAGCCGCTGTTCAAGCGCAGCGGCGCAATACGCGGCAAGGCTTCGCCGGTGTCCAGGTTGGTGGCACGGGTGTAGTCGCCCGACAGTTCCAAGGCAAACTTGCCGTAGGCGCTTTCGCCAAGCTTCCAGTGATCCTGGGCTTCAAAACCGGCGAAACGGGCGCGCACGCCGGAGTATTTGTACTCGGGGATGCCGCCGGCGTCTTCTTCACCTTCATCGTTCAGCGTGCGACCGCTGCCCAACAGGCCGATGTAATTGGAGAAGCGGCTGTAGAACACGCCGAAGCTGCCCTTGTGAGTGCCGTTGTCAAAGCGCAGCGCCAGGTCGCTGGACACGGCTTTTTCTTTCTTCAGGTTGGCATCGCCCAGCTCGTAGGTGCCGGTGGCAACGTGGGCGCCGTTGGCGTACAGCTCGTAGAAAGTCGGTGCGCGTTCGGTGTAGCCCAGGGTCGCGGCCAGGGACCAGACCGGCGTGAGGGTGTAGACCGCGCCGGAAGACAGGCTGCCGGCGGTGAAATCGTTGGATTTGTCGGCCCCTGCAAAACGTGCGTTGCCCTTGGCATCCGGGTCGACGCTGGTGTGTTCCAGGCGTCCGCCGAGGCTGAGTTTCAGGCGTTCGGTGGCCTGCATTTCTTCGAGGATGAACAGCGCGCCAGCCGTGGTGTCGGTCTGCGGTACAAAGGCTTCTTCACCGAGGGCCGAGAATTCATTGCGGGTGACTTGGGCACCGACCACGCCATCGAGCGGGCCAATCGGCTGATGACGGGCTTCAACGCGGGCTTCATAACCCTTGTTCTTGAAGATCGTGCCGGTTTCGCCGCCTTCGATTTCGCGGTGTTCGTAGTCGGTGTAACCCGCGTCGAGTTTCACCGAGGTAAACGGGCCTTGCAGGTTGCGAATCTCCGAGGCGAAGGCGTAGTGATCCTGCTTCATGCGGATGCGCACGTCCTGCTCGGCCGGGGAGCCGTAGTTCGCGTCGTAATTGCTGTAGGACAAACCAGCATAACCGTCGTCCCAGGTGTAGGAACCGCCCACGGCACCGCCGTCCTGGCGCCCATCGCTGTTACCCAGACGGCCGTTTTTACCCGGTGCGTCGTCGCTTTCTGGTGCGTGACGGCTGCGGGCCTGGCCGGGGATTTTCAGGTCGTTGAATTCCCGCGCATTCGCATCCAGGTGCAAGGCAAAGGTGCCGTTGCCGGCTTCCAGCCTGCCCGCGCTGCTGCGGGTGGTGTCGGCGCCGCCGTAGCGCAGTTCACCGGCACCGTGGATGCCTTCGATGGCTTCGGTCGGGATGCGGTTGTCGAAGGTGTTGACCACACCGCCGATGGCGCTGCCGCCGTACAACAACGCGGCTGGGCCGCGCACGATTTCAATGCGGTCGACGTTGACCGGGTCAAGCGGCACTGCGTGGTCGTAGGACAGCGACGACGCATCCAGCGCGCCCACACCATTGCGCAGAATACGAATGCGGTCGCCGTCCTGGCCCCGGATGATCGGCCGGCTGGCGCCTGGGCCAAAGTACGAAGAGGACACACCCGGCTGCTTGTTGAGGGTCTCGCCGAGGCTGCCTTTTTGTTGCAGGGTCAGGTCATCGCCTTCCAGCACGGTGGTGGGCGAGGCGAGCTGTTCGCTGCCCAACGGGTTGCCGGTGATGACTTGGGGTTGCAGCTCAAGCGCGTGGGCTTCGGAGCCAATCAACAGGGCCGCGGCAAGCGGGGACAAGCGCCAGAGAGAAGAGAGGGACATCGGACACATTCCTTGGCAAAACGACTAAAAGATTTGAAAGTTATAGTTACAATATAACATCTCTTTTTCATTGAGAACGGGAACTTTTTTCTTCGTGCTAAAGTGAGCGGCTGTATTTCTACTTTTTTGCAAAAGGCCTGGCATGACCGCGACAAGCAACGACCCACTTCACGGCGTGACCCTGCAACACGTCCTCACCACTCTGGTGGAACACTACGAATGGGAAGGCCTGGCCGAGCGCATTGATGTCCGCTGTTTCAAGAGCGACCCCAGCATCAAGTCGAGCCTCACGTTCCTGCGCAAAACTCCGTGGGCGCGGGAGAAAGTCGAAGGTCTGTACGTAAAACTGATGCGCACCAAACGCCCGCTGGATTGATTCGATGAAGCGGTTCGTGGCAGCAGCGGCGCTGGCCGGTTGGGCGGGGTTGGCGATCCAGCAATACCTGATTTTCTATTCGCGCTGGGAATCAGGTGCCAGCCTGTTGGGCGGGTTGATCAACTTTTTCAGCTTCTTCACCGTGCTCACCAACACCCTGACGGTGGTGGTGTTGAGCTATGCGCTGGTGAAACGTGATTCCCCTGCGAAGCGGTTTTTCCTTGCGCCGGTAATCTGCAGTGGCATCGCCGTGAGCATCCTGGTGGTAGGCCTGGCGTACAACCTGCTGCTGCGCCATTTGTGGCAGCCCGAAGGCTTCCAGTTCATCGCCGATGAGTTGCTGCACGACGTGATGCCGGTGCTGTTTTTCATCTACTGGTGGCGGTGTGTGCCCAAGGGCGATTTACGCTTGAAGCACATCGGCGGTTGGGTGATTTACCCGCTGGTGTACTTCGCTTACGCACTGCTGCGGGGGGATCTGCTCGGGCAGTATCAGTACCCTTTCATTGACGTGAGCACCCTCGGCTATCCACAGGTGTTTGTGAATGCCGGGGGGATTCTGATGGGGTTTGTGCTGATCGCGTTGGCGGTGGTGGGGCTGGATAAGCTGATCAAGCCCCGGCGCTGATCATTCCTCTTCGCCGCCTTCGGCACGCCAGTAACCCACGGCCTTGAGGTAGTCCTCATTGACCTGGTGCGTGTCCAGCAGCACACGGCGAACACGGCGCGACAACTTGGTTTCAGTGGCGACGAAGCTGTACAGCGAACCACTCGGCAGCGTCAGTTTCTGCACGGTGTCGAGCAGGTCGTCCTGGCCACGGATCACCCAGGTCACTTCAACATCGGCAGCGCTTTGCAGCGGCTGCTTTTCTTGCGCATTGGCGATCTCAATTACCGCCAGCACCTTACGCCCCGCCGACAACTCTTCCAGGCGTCGAGCAATGGCCGGCAGGGCGGTTTCATCGCCGATCAGCAAGTAGCTGTCGAAGATATCCGGCACGATCAACGAGCCCCGTGGCCCGCCGATGTACAGGTGCTGGCCGACCTGCACTTGTTCGGCCCAAGTGGATGCAGGGCCATCGCCGTGCAGCACGAAGTCGATATCCAGTTCGCCGATGCTGAGGTCAAAGCGACGCGGCGTGTAGTCGCGCATGGCCGGTTGCGGGCCGTCGCCCTTGATGGTGAATGTCGGACTTTCCAGTGCAGCCTGCTCGGCGGCGTTCTGTGGGAACAGCAGCTTGATGTGATCGTCGGCCCCCAGGCTGACAAACCCCGCCAGCTCAGGCCCGCCCAGGGTGATGCGGCGCATGCGTGGTGTGATGTCGACCACCCGCAGCACTTGCAGGCGGCGGCGTTTGATTTCGTGGGTAACGCGATGGATGGCTTGAGTATTCATTGGTCTTTCCCGTCGGCAATGGCTTGAGCGGTGCGATTGAGCAGCGCCGCGACACGAACGATTTCTTCCGGGCTCCAGCGCCCGTGGTGCGAGTGCAGGGCATGACGCAGGTTGTGCACCGCCTCGTGGATCTCCGGTGGGCGGTCATGACCGCGCAGTGAACGCTTGCTCACGTCGATGCGCATGCGTACGCCGTCCAGGGCGACCGCTTGCTCGCTTAAGAAGAGACGACCGGCGTCGGTGATTGTGTAGCGTTTTTTTCCGCCATCGGCGTCGCCCTGGATCAAATCGCTTTCTTCCAGGAAGGTCAGGGTCGGGTAGATCACGCCGGGGCTGGGGGTGTACGCGCCATCGAACAGGCTTTCGATCTGGCGGATCAAGTCGTAGCCGTGGCAAGGCTGTTCGGCGATCAGCGCCGGCAGCAGCAGTTTCAAATCGCCGGGTGCAAATACCCGGGGGCCGCGGCCGCGGCCGGAGCGCGGGTCAAAACCGTCGCGCGGATGAGGATGGTCTCGCATGGGTAGGCGCCTCTGTGTGTCTAGATATAACGTAAGATATATCTTATAGGGCTGGCAAGAGCGCCCGACGGACGGCACGTCGTCTCGCAGGTGTTCGCGCATGACGGCGAGATAAACTAGAGCAACTACTCAAGTTAAGCATTAAGTGGGTTAAGTCTAATAAATGCAGTTGTTTTTTATTGGGTGTAATCATATTCTTACGAATAAGAATGCAACTAAAGCATTCTCATTTGGTCTCGCGTAGTTTATGTCTTACGGCTATGTTTTAAGTTTTGGCAAAATGCCATAGCTTTCCTGTCAGTTGTAGTGTTACAAGGCTGCGCAACTAAGTGAATTCGCCTGATTACTTTAAATGACGTGAGCTGGATACTTGCCTGGCGTTGAACAAGTCGCCGACTTGCAATGCAAATAGTTGAAAAATATGTCGTTTTTCAACTGCTTCTAAGAACCCCTCTTTAGATGACAGGTAATCACCATGTTCAAGACACTCGCCGTAGCTGTCCCCTTCGTTGCGGCCGCCCTGAGTTCCTCCATCGCCATCGCTGCCGATGACGCACGTTCGCCCATCAGCATCACGGCCGACATTCCAACCAAGCAGTTCCACGCCCAGCCTCGTGACCCGAACTTCGGTAAAGACGAGACCATGAACTACAACCCTGTCAGCGGTGAACTCAGTTCCCTGCGGGCAACCTTCGATGTGAAAAACACCGACGGTTCGGTCAATGCCTACATCGAAGGCGGCCCAACCGCCGCTGCGCTGTACAACGGTTCGGACGGCATTGCCCTGACCAACACCTTCAACGGTGTGGTCCTGACCGGCACTTCGCAGGAAATGGTCGATGATCCGCAGTCCACGCCCGGCACCCAGGCTGACCTGGTGATCGCACCGGCTCGCCCGGCAGACACCCAGAACGGCCTGTACACCGCCAGCTACACCGTGATCTTCGACGCAGTACCACGTTGATTCCAGCGGGTGTGTAACCCCCAGGCCACCCTGGCCATGGGGGTATGAAAAGACCGGCCGGCGCCTTCCTCCTCGAACGCCGGCCTGGTTCAACCGTCCCGACTGTCCGTACCGACGAGTATTCCGTCCATGTTTTCGATGACGCCAATTGCGGGCGCGCTTGCGCTCTTGCTGTGCGCCACTGCGCTGGCCGCGCCAGCGACCCCCGGCACCACGCCCGGCAGTCTGTTATCTCAGTCCAAGGGACTGCCAGAAGATTTTGAACAACACTTTTTCGATGTGCCATTGCCAGTGCGCGTGGAACTGGATCAACAGTTCCTGGGCGAAGCCATGATTGTATTAGGACGCGATGATCGTATTACCCTGTTGCAATTCAATGATATCGGCGATAGCCCCGTCTCTGCCACCACCCGTGCAACTTTGGAGCAACTTCTGCAACAAGGCCTGCTGCTGGGAAGTTGCCAACAAAGTTGCCCGTCGCAACTGTTGGCCGTGCACTACAGCCTGGAAAAACTCACTGGTGTCGATTCTCACCGAGAACGTTGAGCGCAACGCCCAGATCAAACAGTTTTATGATCAACCGGACACCAGCAGTCTTGGCCTGATCGTCAATAACCAATTGAACGTTACCGGTGGCGAGAACGAAGCGGTCGGCGGACGTTACGGCGTCGTCGCCAGTTCCAGTCTCGGTAACTGGAGCCAGGCGATGAACCTGCAGTTGTCCCGTATCGGTGGCACCGCCACCACTCTGTACCATGCGATACACGAGCTTTATACCCAGCGCGAACTGGAAGGCAACTTCGTGCGCCTGGGCTATTTCACTCCCGGCTCCAACGGCCTCACCCGGCAGATCCGCTCGTTCGGCGCCAACCCCGACACCGCCATGGGGCTGATGTACGGCAGTTCCGACAGCCTGGTGATCAACAACCCCAAGCCCAGCGTGTACCCGGTGTATGTCACCGCCAGCCGCCAGGCCTCGGTGGAAATCTACCGTGCCGGCCTGCTGATCAATACGCAGCCGGTCGCCGCGGGCCTGCAAACCCTGGATACGCGGCCCTTGCCCGGCGGTATCTACGAAGTGGAAGTGCGCCTGATCGAAGATGGCCTCACCACATCCACCACCCAGGAGCTGATCTACAAGCCCAACAACTGGCGCAACCTCGACGAGCGCTGGCGCTATAACACTTTTGTCGGGCGCGAAAGCAAACTGCTGAGCAACTGGGACGAGCAGTCCAGCGGTTTCCTGACCTACGGCGCCGGCCTCAATTACTTGGCGCACCCACGGGTGATCCTCGGCCTGTCCACGCGCAAAGTGCGCGAAGCCATGCAATACGGCACCTCCATCGACTGGACCCTGGGCAACAGCCTCAGCCTGTATGCCAACGTCTACCAGACCCAGGACCACGGCACCGGCCTGGACCTGCAAACCCTGTATAGCTATGGCGCCGGCAGCGTGGTGTTCAGCCACAACCGCAGCTGGCTCGACACCACCAATATCTATGACGTGCTGCCGGACGGTACGCGCGTGCGTCAGCGCAACGTGTTTATCGGCCAGACCAGCAACTCGTCGTTGTCACTCAACCATCGACTCAGCAACACGAGTTCGATCAACTCGCGGCTGCCCTACAGCCAAGGCAATATCGAGGGGGTGGGCCTGGATGTGGGGTGGACTGAGCGCGGAACGTTCTTTGGCAGCGACGCCAACTGGCGCCTGTCGCTGTTCGATCGACCGGCCACCGCCAGCACCGGTGACAACCGCAACCGCGGCGTCGACCTCAGTGTCAGCGTGGCCCTCGGTTCACCGGGCGAGCAGTGGTCGGCCAGCATCGGCACCCGCACCGCACGCGATGGTACCCGCGACCATAACGGCTCGCTCACCTATACCAAGACCCTTGAAGACCACCTGCTGCAAAGCGTCTCCGGCACGGTACTGGCCGATACCTATGGCGTAGGTTTGTCCGGTCGCGCCAGCTTTCAAAATGATGCGCTCTACGGTGACACCTACGCACAGCGGTCGTCCTTCAACGGTCGCCTGTCCGGTGGCCTGAACCTCAGCAGCACCGTGGCGGTGGGCGGCGGCGCGGTGCTGCTGAGCAGCCAGCCCCAGGGCGGCGGGGCAGGGATGATCGTGGACGTCGAAACCGACGTCGACGACATCACTCTGCGCGCCGATGACTTGACCGGCGGCAGCACACGCCTGCGACCGGGGCGCAACTTTGTGCCGATCACCGCTTACAAGAACAGCACCCTCGCGTTCGACTTCGACGGCAACCACCCGCCGGCCGCCAACATTCAGCCGCCACGCAGCAACTACCACCTGAACAAGGGCGGCGTGGAGTACCGCAAGGTCAGCGTCATGAAGACCGTGACCGTGCTCGGGCGGCTGGTGGATGAAACCGGCCAGCCGCTGCGGGGCCACCAGGTGATCAACCACGCCAGCCGTGCGGTGAGCGAAGTGGACGGTTTCTTCTCGATGGAAATGACGGCCGGCGCGCCGACCCTGGAAGTGCGCTATGCCAACCAGCTGTTGTGCCAATTCCGGCTCGCCCCGAGTAATACGCGACAGGAGAGTGATGTGTTGATGATTGGGGATTTACGTTGTACGCCGGACACCTTGGCGGAAAACATTTCCAACCTGGCAACAGCAGGGTGAGCCGGATGACTGTAGTCAAGGTATCGCGGGGCGCGGGAAAAACCGCACTGTATGTCATGGGCTTGTGGGCGTGCCTGACGGCAGGAGCCGCCCAGGCGCTTGTTCAAGAGATCACTGCGCAATTTCGCCCAGCCCCGTCCAACCCGATGGTCAACCGGTTCAAGAACACCACCCCGGAAAGCGGCATCTGCCCTTGGCATATTCCCGAGAGGTGCAAGCAGTTGGGGATTTTCAGTATTCGGACCACGGCTATTCAGTTCAACTCCAACGGCCCAATCCTGGGCAATCACACAGACCCGCGTAAAGGCGCGATGTTCAAGGTGCCTACTGAATGGCGGGACTTGGTGGTGACCAATACGGTGACGGCGAAAACTGAAACGCTGCAGGTCAGAATTGCGGGCATTGGGGGTAAGTACGTGTTGCCAGTCTCAGACCGGTGGCTTTGGCTCTATGGCACTGGTGGGTGGCAATACGCTATTAGCCCTTGCTTGCCCACAGGCTACGCGATTGGCAACGATCGATATTTGTTGTGGTCGTGGATTACGCCGGTCGGCATCGGTGCCTGCGCAGTACCTGCGGCCAAAGACATTTCAACTCTGTTTTACGAAACGTTCGAGTATTCGTATGAGCTGAAGACCCCCAACCCGTTGAAAATGGACGCTGGCCAATACGTTGGCACCACCACCTACACCATCGGGCCGGGCGCGGATTTTGATTTCGGCGACATCATGATCCCGACCGACGACACCCTGACCTTCAACTTCACCCTGGATGTGGACCACCATCTCAAGGTCGAAGTCCCCCCCGGCGGCAACCGCATCCTGCTGGAGCCCCAAGGCGGCTGGCAGGCCTGGCTGCAAAACTGCGAAAACCCAGCCGCTTGTTCCGCGACCAAGCCATCAACCTGTGGACCAGTTCGGCCTTCAAGATGACCCTCGAATGCCCCGAGCCCCTGGGCAACACCTGCAGCGTGCGCAATGCGGCAGGCGTGCAGGTGCCGTTGGACATTGCGGTGACGCTGCCCAATGGCATGAGCGACGCCGCAGGGCGCCCGGTCAACCGCCTGCCGTTGCGGCTCGATGGCAGCGGCACGGAGCTGTTCCAGCCCACGCACTACATTGACCGCAAACCCAGCACCCTGCATTTCGAAATCAAGGCCGACGCTGTCGAGCAGATGCTCGACCACCCCGGCAGCACCTTCTCCGGCACCGTCACCGTGGTCTGGGATTCACAAGTTTGAAGCGCTTTTACATGAGGTTGAGTGAATGAAACGTTTGTTGATGCTGTGCGCCTTGTCGCTGTGTTCCCTCGGCGCCCTGGCCGGCCCGCAGATCAATGTGGGGGTGGTGTACGACTACCTCGCTGGCGATAAAAGTACCTACATGAAGCGGGTGTTCAACGGCGGCACGTCCACCGCGTTCGTCAAGGTCAATATCCTCGAGATGATCTACGACGACGATGGCACTTACCGCGAAGTGCCCCTGCAAAACCAGGCCGGCGCCACCGCCCGCGATGGCTTGATGGCCAGCCCGGCCCGGCTGATCGTGCCGGCCAACGACACTCAGGGCACACGGCTGCTGTTCATGGGCAACCGCGATAAAGAGCGTTATTTCCGCGTACGTTTTGTGCCGGTGGTGCCCCAGGCTGAGGATGACTTTGCCGTCACCGCAGACGAACGTGCTGAATATAAGGAAAGCCTCGCGGCCGGCGTTCGCGTGCTGGCGGGCTACGGCACGGTATTTTTCGTGCGACCGAAGCACACGCAGTTCAACACCCAACTGCAGGACGACGGCAAGCGCTACACCCTGCGCAACGACGGCAACAGCGTGGTGGTGGTCGATGAATTCAAGGACTGCGCCGCCGCGTCGCCGCAAGACTGCCGGCCGACTATTCGCCATCACATCCGCGCCGAGCGCTCCTACGGTTTTGACAAACAACCTGGCCGTGAATACCGCTTCAGCCTGATCGAAGGCGACGCAACCCGCAAAATCGAGGTCAAGGGGTGAAGCCATGTACAGAATAATTGCGCTGGTGGTGTTGGTGATTGTGCTGGTGTTGTCGATGTCCCAGTTGGAGGCCGCGGTCGAGCGCGAGACATTCGAGGTCTCGGTCACCATCCCCACCGCGGATTTCTACGTGCTGCCGGTTGACCCGCAACTGGTGCAGCGCGAGCAAGTGCTGGCGTACAACCCGGTGAGCTCGCAACTGGCAACCTTGCGCGCGCCGTTTGATGTAAAGAATGTCGGCGGGGCGATTGGTGCACGGCTGGACCAGGCGGCGTACCTGTTCAATGGTACGGATCGCGTCGACCTGCGTGTGAAGTTCAATGATGTGGAGCTGGGCCTGACCCAAAGCGAAGTGGTGTCCACCGCCGATGCCCGGCCCGGCAAACGCGTGGGCCTGGAGATCGCTGCGATCAAGCCCGATGGCGATTACCGGCCGGGGCATTACTTCGGCACGGTGCATATGGTGTTTGATGCGCTTGCGCCTTGATGCTGTCTGCGATGTTTCATGAGGCGGGCCCGGTCTCGTAGACCTCCAACCGTTGCAACACCTGGCGTGTCATGCGCCGGGCGAGGGCCTGCTCGCTCGGCACGTCCTCGGTGAAGCCGGCAGCCAGGATGCATTCGTAGCTTTCGGCGCTCATCGGCTGGCCGCTGAGCACATCGGCGTGGGGCACGTTGAGCGCGTCGGCCAGAATCAGCAGGCGAGGTTGCAGGACGCTGCGTTCTTCGGTCCCCGCGCTGGCCCATTGGTTCTGGGCGAATAGCAGGTCGTCCAGCGGGTCGATCAGTGCGTTCGCACGTTCAAGGCTGGCCTGGAATTCGGCGGCATGGGTGTCGCGCAGATGGCGGTCCCACAATGGTTGCTCAAGCATGCCGTCCACCAGCCCATCTCCTGTTTCCAGGCGCATCACTTCGTCGAACGCATGATTGAGCCGGGTGAGGCTGACATCGGCGGTCGCGCGGTAACTCATGTGCGGCGACACCCAGGGCAGTTTCAGGCGTGCCTTCAAGCCGCTGTGATAGGCCAGATACACCTCTACTTCATCCACTGTACCCGGTTCGCCGTCGATCACGTCGGTGCTGAAACGCAACCCTTGGCCACCTTCGTCCCGCGGTTTGATCCGCTGCCGGATATCGTCCTTGGCCACCTGGTTGAGGCGATCCAGGCGTGACTTCCCCCTGGCCAGCTGGGCCAGCTTCAAGGACTTCAGCTCACCGCGCAGGTCGCGATTGATCTCCACCAGCTGCACCTCAAAGCCCATCGCGTTGAAGATGTGTGCGCCGGCATCGGCGCAGGTCACCGGGTTACTGGCCATCTGAAACAACCGTGCACGCAGCTCCGGGTCGCCATCCATCGCCAGCAGCATGCGCCAGACCCTGTCAGTCAAGTTGGCACGGCCGTGTTCATACAGCTCGGCGTCATAGTCCTCTTCAACCAACGCCGAAGGCTCCAGGCTTTTGATCACTTCGAAAAAACCCTGGGAGCCGTGCTCTTCCTCGATGTCTTGCCACAGCTGCAACATCCAGGGCACATGCTCCTCACCTTCGTTCTGCAGCCAGAAGCTCGCATCGCCGCGCGGTGGGTAGCTGCGGTTTGGATCGAGGCCAGCCTCCAGGCGGTAACTGACCAGCAACTGCTCATTGGCCGGGCTCAGGTGGTTGCGATCCAGACGGGCGCGCGCCAGCACCCGGGCCTGGGCCTGCCAGGGCAAAAATTGCGGAAGGGTGTTGATCGGGGTGTTGCGCACATCCAGGAAAAAGTTGGCGGACCGTGGTTGGTCGAACAACCCCGCGGGCCATTCGCTGATCGCCGTGTTGTTCAACGACAAGGCTTCCAGGTGCGGCAAGCGGCTCAGGTCCGGTGCGCGGACAAGCTGGCGGTTATCACCCAGGAACAGCTGGCGTAAATGGGATCGGTTGGCGAGTTGTCGCAGGCTCCCGGCATCCCAGGCGATGGGATTGCTTTCCAGGTTCAGGTGCGTCAACGCGGGCATGTTTTGGATGGCTTGCGGCATCCGCGTCAGTTGATTGTCGCGCAGGTGCAGGCTTATCAGGTTGGGGAAGCTGTCGAGCAACGGCGTGTCGTTGTCCAGCAATTGGGTGTCGCTCAGTTCCAGATGCAGCACATGATCAAAGTTGGCGCGCAGGCGTAGATTGCCGAGCAGGCCCGTCAGGCGCACGCTTTGTATGCTCAGGCGCACCCCGATCTCGTCGCTGGCAAGGTGCTCCTCCCAGGTCCTGAGCAGCGCCTTGACCAGGTAGGCGCGCTGATGCGCCACGTCTGGCGGTTCGTTGATGGGCGCATCGGTGATCCAATTGCCGAGGTCATGTTGCAGCTCGGCTTTCTCGATCTCGCGCGCCTCGAAGCGCTGGCGTTGGAGCGGGTCGTCGAGGCTGCGCACGTAGGCGTCGATAAGGCTTTGTTTGGCGTAGGGGTAGAGTGCCTTGACCCGTTGTTCCAGAGTGCCGGGGAACAGGTCGCTGCGCCAGGCGGCCACGGGGTGCATGGGCGCTTGCACCAGTTGGCGCTGATCCTGGGGCGACAAGGCTTTGGTTTTCGGATCGGCCATGGTTGTGCGACGTGGTTCGGGCGCCAGCAATGTATCCATCACCCAATCTTTGAGGGCCGCGCCGTCGGCGCCTATTGCACCCCGTTTGGCAGCGGGTAGTGCGTGCAGCACGGCGTCGAAGAACTCCGTGGCGGGTTGCAGCAGTTGCTGGCGCTCATCGTAGACCTCATAGAACCCATTGGTTTTGCGCAGCAGGCGACGGTGGCGCGCCGGCTCTGGCCCGGCGCTCGCGCGGACGTTGGCGATGGGCGTGTGCTGGCGGATTTCGATTCGGCAATCTTCCAGGCTGTCGCTGTAGAGGCGCAGGGTGTTGAGCACCATTTGTTCGGTCTCGGGGCCGAGTAATTGTGGGTCGTAGAAACCCTGGTAGGCATGGGCGCCACGGGCCTGTAGCTGCAAGGCGCGGGCGAGGTTTTTCAGGCGCAGGGGCAGGCGTTTTTCAGTCGCCATGATCGCCAACTCTTGCTGATGCGCCTGGGCGAGCACGTGGCGAACCAGGCTTTTAGGCAGGTTGGGGCAGGTTTCGCGCACGCGCACGCCGTGCGCGGTGGTGAGGTCTTCACTGTGACGGTACAGGTAGTTGAACAATGCACCGCGGCGCGCGGCGAGATGGTCGGCGAGGCGATTGCGCAACGCATCGATTTGCGTGGCGCGGCCTTCGGGCAATGTGCCGAGCAGCGTTGTGAGCCTGGGCGGGTCGAGAAAATTCACCAAGCGTTCCGGCAGCTTGCCGAGGTTCAAATCCGCGCGGCTGATGAGCAGAGTGTGCACCGCCTCGGGGTCGCCGAAGCGCAGGGGCCCGCCGCTGAGGTCGGCGTCTTCGTACACCAGGATTGCCACATCGTACGGCCAGCCCGGCAGTTCGGTGGCAATGTGCGGGCTCCAGTAGGTGTCTTGGTCCACCGGTTCGCCGGCGCGCAGTTGCTCGGGCAGTTCGGCGGCCTGCTGGCTGAGGCGTACGCGCTTGAGCGTGTCGTCCAGCAGCGGCGCCGCCAGGTTATCGGCCTGCACGGCGCGCAGGGCGCCATGGTCGAGGCCACTGGTGCGCAGGATCTGTTGATGCTGTGCATCGGTGAACGGGCCGAGTGCCTGCAAGCGGCGCTCGTCGTTCCAGGCGCGGGGGCTGTCGTCGTGGCGGATCGACGGCGTATAGGCGTCTGAGCGGGTCGGGTGCTGGATGAGATGGTCGCCGCTAGCGGCATCGAACTTGACTGCGTAGTGCTGGCCTTCAAGGGGCAGGATCTTTTGCCCGGCATAGGTGTGGAGGCCCAGGGCGTCGGGCGTTGAGTCGGCGGGCAGTTGGAGGTTTTGCCGGTAGGGCGTCGGGTCGGGGTTCCACAGGCGTGTCCTGCCATTGACTTCGACCGGGCGCAGGCCATCGACGAACACCGAGCGCGCCAGCTCGCCGCCGACGCCAAACGCTGCCAGTTGCACCACGTCGCTGACCACGCCCACCAAATGCCCGGCGGCTTCCATCGCCTGGCCCTCGGCGAGGTCGACCACGCCTTCCACCAGCTCATCCAGTAATTGGTAGGCGGTGTAGGCCAGCATCGCTTCGCCGAGCAGCGGCACGAACGGAGTTGCCACCAGCAGTGCCACGTTGAGCAGGCCTTCGAGGGTTTGTGTGAGGGCGTCCCACCAGGCCCAGCGCGCTCGGCTGTCGGCCACTGCGGTGGCGACGGCGAGGTCGCGGCCATCGTTGAGGATTTTGTTCAGCGCGGCCCGGTACAGCTGCGGCCACAGGTCGCCGTCGATGCGGGCCGCGACAAGGGTCGGGTGCTGTTGCAGGCCACTGAAAAAGCGCGGGCGTTGCGAGTGGTCGACGAACTGGCTGAAGAACTGGCAGTAGGTGGAATCTTTCAACCGGTCGAGCAGTGCATCACGAAGTGCCGCGGTGCTGGGGTATTGCCGGATCGCGCCGTTGGGGTCATGGGGGATGTACGCCAGCACGGACACCACCGTCGTGGCCTGGTCGAGGTCGGCGGCGATCAGCAGGATGCCGGTGAGCAGTGTGTCCAGCATGCGCAGCCGATAAAACTGCATCAGCCCGCGCTCGCCTTTTACCGTGCGTTGCAGCACGTGAAAGGTATCGGCGGTGATGTCTCCGTGCAGTAACGCCAAGTGAGCGGCGCTATCGAGGGCGGCTTGCTGGCTCGCGATCACTTGGGGTTGCAGCGCCGTATTGTCGAGCAGGTGGTGTTGCAGGTGGCGTGCGTACTGCGCACCCAGGTCCACGTCGCGGCACAGGGCGACGAACTGCGCAATGCTCATGCGCGCATCATGGGCCAAGGGCTCGAAATGGCCGCGCGCGTCGGGGCGGGTGATGTAGCGCGAGTCGTCGGTGAAGGTCTCGCCGTGGGCGAAGTTCTGCAAGGCGGCGTCCAGCAATGACAGGGTGCGGCTGGTGGTGCCCGTGATCGATCCGCCTTGGGTTTTTACCAGAAACAGATAGGTGGCGCGCACGTCGAGTTCGAGCCCGTGGCGCTTGAGCAAGGCCTGGCTGAGCAAGGGTTGGGCAAAGGCGTAAACGTCTTGCAGGTCTTTGAGCTGCCGGTCGACGCTGTTCTGCGTGGCCCAGGCCCGGGCATTGGCCGCCTTGAGCGGGGCATGGTCGTGGTCGGTGGCACGCAACAGCGCCGGCACCTGCGCCAGCGGGGCCTGGCCCAGCGCCTGCGCACGTGGCCAGGCGGTGGATGCGAGCCAGTCGGGCAGGTTGCGTTTGATCAGTGAGTAGTGCGGGCCGTTGTGCGGGGGAGCAGGCATGGCGGATGACCTTGTGTCGTGGACAAGGCCATCAGCCTAGGGCCCGCGTGCAAGTGCCAGGGGTTAGATAGTTAGGTCATCGGCCAGCACCTCTACCGTTGGCCCGGCGGGCGGCGGAATGACCGGGCAGTTCGGCGCGAGTGCGCTGAGCTGGCCGTAGGTGTAGTCCAGCGCTTCGGTGGACAGCACGTCGCGCACGCTCCAGGTGTCGGTCCAGGGCGCGGTTTTGTCTGCCGCGTGAAACACCAATCTTGCGTCCATGTCGAGGTTCGGCCAGCCGCTTTGCGGCAGGTACGGCGAAAGGGTCGGGTGCTGGCGTTTCCAGCGTTCCCACAGCAGGTCGAGGTAGCAGTGATGCAGGAAGAACACCGGGTCGTTCGGTGAGGTGTTGACCCCCATATTGCCGCCCACCCAGCGATGCACCGGGTCGTGCAGCATGCCTTCGCAGAAATTCAGCCAGGTGTCGGGGCCGCTGGCGTAAGGGGTTTTTGACAGGGCCGCCGTGACCTGTTCGTTGTCGGGCAAGTGCGCGCCCGCTTCGTTGCCAAAATCACGGCGCAAGCCTGCATCGCCTGCCTCCTCATCCCAGATTCTTAGCGCAAACTGCCCTGCCTGTGCCGCAAACGGCCCGCTAACCACGCGAAAGTTCTGTTCGCGGTCGCCGTTGCCACCCAGAAAGGTCGGGGTGAATGGGTCGTTGGGGCCGTTCAACGTCCAGTCCCAGAACGGCAAGGTGATGCGGGTGTCATTGGCGGCCGTTTGCAGGGCGCGTTCGAACTGGCGCAGGAACACCCGATGCCAAGGGAAAAATAAGGGACTGCGGTGCGGCATGGGTTGGAATTGGTCGGTGCCGCCGAGGGCATTTTTATGCACCTGCACAAAGTCGTCGTAGCGGTTTTGCTGGCCGGGGCGCAGCACGCTGGCGGTGTCGTTTTTCAAGCGCAGGACGGCTTCGACAAAGGCGGTTTTCTGTTCGCGGGTCATGTGGCGATGGTTGAGCCGAATATCCATGGTGAGTCTCTGATTGGAATTGAGAGCGGCCAATTTAGAAACGAATCCGGGCCGGCACCATCATCCAAGGCGCCGCTGATTGTCGGAGGGCACCCTTTGCTCAGGTAAGCCTTGGGGCGCAGTAGATGTGTAGCGCGGCGAGGCGGGTGGGCGACGTTAGGATCAGGCTTAAACCTTATCGAGACCCCTTTGATGACTGCTTCCGATACCTCCGTGCGCCAAGTACACATCGGCGAAGTGCTGACCCTGTTCAGCGACCCCCCGTCCCTGAATGACGTCGCCGCCGACAGTGCGCAGGCCTACTTGGACTTGCATTTTGCCGGGCGTCATTACAACGCGAGCCACCTGTATATCGTTGCCCCCGGCGGACCCTATCGACCGCTGTTCGAGTGGGTGCTGGAGCGTTTATCTACGGCCAGCCCGACGTGGTTGGTCGAGCACCATCACCAAGTGCTGCAACGTCTGCGCGAAGACTACGTGCCGGGCGGTCCGAGCCATGCCGAGTTGGAGGCGTTGATCAACCGCTGTGGCGCCGAGTTGCTGGACTTTTACGCGCTGCGCCTGCAAGCCTGGTGGCGTGACGCGCTGCCGGTGGACATGACGCGCTGGGGCTACTTGTCGGATCAGTTGCTGGAAATGTTTTACGACTCGCCCCGCCCGTCCGGCATGAGCCAGGCACGGTTCGAGGCGATATTCCCCAAGGCGCACATCCATCCGCTGCGCCCTGATCGGTTGTGGAGCGCCCACGGCGCGACGTTGCGCGTGCAAACCGTGCACCTACAGCAACCGGCGCAGATGCTGCCGGTGTTGCTGTTCAGCCAACCTTCCCAGCCCGGCTTTTTGTTGTTCAGCCCCGCCAGCGGCGTGCAATGGCTGGACAGCCTGGACGCACTGCAAGGGTTATTGCCCGCCTACACACCCAGCGTTGGGCAATGGTTTACCGCCGACGTCCAGGGCGACCCGTTCGATGCCTTGGCCGCCAGTTACTTGCAGCGCCAGTTGCTGCAAATCGCAAGCCTGAGCCCCAAGGTGCCGCGCTCGCTGGAGGACTACACAGCGCTGCTGAGCCTGATCACCGACAGCCAGCGCTGGTTCGTGGTGCCGCTGACAGAGCGCCAACAGTTTTTGCAGGAAAAGCTGCCGCTGTGGCTGGCCCATGCGGATACCGCTGCCTGTATTGCCTACGCGCAACTGTTGCAGGCCTTGGTCCTTGATCGTCAGCAACAGGGGACGGCAAACTTTCTGGAGGGCATCCCTACGCTGAAAGACTATGCCGAGCAGCAACTGCAGGCCTGCCTGCGCAAGATTCCCAGGGCAGCGACGCTCGTGCCGGGCGATGTCAGGCTGACCTTCGAGCGGGTGATCGCCGCCGCGGTGCCGTCTCAAGGGGGCTTCATCGCCGGCGAGGTCGAGCGTATCGAGGTGACGCTGACCGAACTGGCCCAGGAAAACCTCGCCGGGTTCCCGTATGCCGCCAAGGCGGTCCACCCGGCGTGGCTGAGTTACGACACGCTCAAGGGCTGTGTGACGCAGGTCGATGTCGGCCAGGCCCTATCCGGCGCTGTTGAAAAAACACCTGGTGGATGACGCTGCCGAGGTGGCGCGCCGCCGCCAGCGTTTCAGCCGGCAACTGCGCATTCAACTGCCGATGCAGGTGCTGGAATGGCAAATTACCGGTAAGCATGGCCTTACCGCCGAGGGGTTTCGGCGCGTGCGAGCGGCGTTGCGCGCCACGGCCGCCGAGCGCCAGGGTATGGCGCTCTGGCCGTTGGCGTTCAAGGCTACGCCTGCTGCGGCGGCGGATACGGTGGCGAATATGTTCATCATCGGCCCGCACCACGGCGACGACGGTTGCCACGTGTTGTACCGGCCCTTGTTCGAGCCAGCGGTGCTGGAATACCCCTCGCTGGAGGCTTTATGCGAGGCGATCAGGCAACCGGGGGCGATCCAGGACAGCGTGTTGACCTGGATCGAATCCCGGCGCCAGGCGGTGTACGCCCACGGCGGTTTTCGTGAGCCCCATGTGCGGCATTTCCTGGCGGGCGATGAGTTCACCCGTTATGCGAAACCGGCTCCCGCGCAGTTGAGCAAAGCCCTGTCCAGCACAGACCCGGCGCAGCAATTGTTTACCAGCATGGCGCAGGCGCTGGTGGCGCTGGCCGACCGTCAATCGGTGTCGAATGCCGAACAACGCTGGGCCAGCCTCAAGCTCATCGGCTGGCTGCTGTTCGGCACCCTGCAACCGCTGTTGGCTGGGCCGCTGATGTTGGCGGGCTGGCTGGTGCAACTGATGGACAGTGCCGATCAGGACATCGTCGCCTTGCAAGGCGCCGATCCGCAAGCGCGTAACGCGGCGCTGCTGGATATGCTGGTGAACCTGACGGTGATCGTCGCGCACCAGGCCGCGCCCCATGATGTGCAGCGGCATGTGGCGCTGGAGCATCCGGTGTTTGCGCCGCAGGTCGATCCTGTCGTCTTGCCGCCCCGGCGAATCCAGGCGCCCGCGCAGTTCGTCGCACCCGCCGCCTGGGCCAATGCCCGTGATGCCCTGACCCCCGCCATGCAGGCGCGACTCACTGCATTGAGCCTGAAAAGCTATCCCGCGCCCTGGCCCAGGGCACTGCCCGGCGCCGAACAACGGGGTCAATGGCAAGGCTTGCTGCGGGTTGGGCAGCAATGGCAGGCACTGGTGCGCGGCCAGCAATTTCGCGTGCGCATGGAGCAAGGGCGGGTGCGGGTGGTCAGCGTCGATGGCAGTCGCCCTGGCCCGTGGCTTAAGGCGGTGAACTCGGGCCAATGGGACATCGACTTGCAATTGCGCCTCAGCGGTGGCGCTGACGCTGTGGAGGAGGCTGTGCCGGACCTCAAGCAGTTGGAAGCCCAGTACCAGCAGGCGATGACCGAACGTACCCGCGCGCAGCGGGCGATGGAGATTGCCCGCAACCTGACGCAGCAAAGCGGGCTGGATGAGCAACAACTCAGCAGTTTTAGAGCGCGCTATCGTCAGGCGCTGGAGGACAAGGTGCGGCAATCGATCAAGGAGTTGCAGCTGCTGCAACGCTTGCACCAACGGGCGCGCCGGCCCAGGCATGAAGAGGAGCTGAGCCAACTGCTGGAATCGCTTGTGCTCACGCTGCAACTGCTCGATATCCACTTGAGCAGTGAAGTGCGCCTGGCCAATACCCGTGTGGTGCCACTGCTCAACCGTTCTGACAACGACAGCGGCGACGAACAAGCCCACGCCGCGCTGAACCAGGGCATGCGCGCATTGGCGGCCAGTTACGACAGTGCTATCCGCTGGCGCAGCCAGGAAGATCGCTACCTGAATGAACTGCGCGAAGTGCCCCGGTTCGGACGTGACAAAAGTGCGGCGTTGCTCGCCCAGACGCCGGCACGCCCTTCGCTGCTAGACCTGCAATCCCTGCAATTGAGCACTTTGTGGGGGCTGGCTATCGATACGCCCGACACGGTGTTCGAGGACGATGTGTTTGAGCGCCTGTCGACGACCGTTGTCCGCGCGCGTTGGGCCAGCCGCTCGCTGGCGGAACGCGCACAGGTACAGGCCAGCGATGCCGAGCAGATTGAACTGCTCGACAGCATCAACCACATCTTTGCCCAGACCGATGACCAGATCGAATTCTGGCGCGCCATGGAGCCAGAGAAATTCGACCTGGAGTATTTGGAGAAACTCCAGCAATTGCTCACGGGCTTGCACCAGCAAGTCGAGCGTGACCTGAGTGCGTTGTTGCAGCCTGCATCAGTTGAAGCGACTGTACCCGCGCCTGGCACCAGCCCGCGCAAGAAGATCATCCGCACGCGTAACCGCGACCTACTTGTGGCCCGCACGGAACCGGCCGCCCGTACGACGGCGCAATTGACCGATGCCACCGGCAGTGTGATCGGCACCTTTACCGAGGCCGATGACGGTGTCTGGGAGCCAGTGCCTGCCCCTGCGCGCCCTGACCCGGAACTGGGCAGCCTGGTGAAAACCGCCCATGCGTTGCTGCAAGACGTTGACAGCACCATCACCAAGGTTGACACGCTGGCGGCGCGAGCAAACACCCCGGCTTCTCTTCAGGACCTGCTCGAAGCCGAGGCCCGCCGCCGCCTGTGGGTGGCCAACAAAATCCGCGAAAAGCTCAACGACGAGGGCAACATCCGCCTGGCTGCTGTACAGCAAACCAAAGCGCGCACCGCCGAAGCCGAGTTGCGCAAGGTGGTGACACGCCTGGAGTCTGCCGGTCTGGCGGCACGCATTCGCGCTACCCTGGGCAAACCCTTGAACCAGGATGACGTTGCGTTTTTGCACCAGCAACATCAAGTGAGCATCTTGCGTGAGGGTTCACGTGTCGCGCTCAAGGGCCGTCGCGATGACTATTTGCAGGTGTATGCGGTCAACGATGCCCACACCGGAAAAACGCTGGCCTACGCGCATTTTCACTACGCACGCGGCCAGGGCCCGGACGATCATTTCACTGCCGCGCACCTCAAGACCCCTGAGCAGGCACGGCTGGGGCGCCAGGCCCAGGCACAAGCCGAGGCGCAGGCATTTGCGCGCATGCGTATGGGGCAGACCGGGCGCGCGCAGCAAACCCTGGAGATCCATCGCTCAGAGATTCAATTGGCCTTGGCGCGGCGGGTGTTTTTCAGTGTCGACTAAAACACTGGGCTGACACTGCGTCAGGTCGCCCGGTTGCAGGTAGGGCATCAGGATCGGCGCCATGCCCTTGAGCACCTGCACGGGCAACGCCGAGGTAAAGGTGAAATGCTCCGCCGATTGGCCGGGCACAAAGGCCGTCAATGTGCCGAAGTGGTGTGCGCCCAGGTAGAACACAAAGGTCGCAGTGCGGTTGATGGATTTGGAGCTGAGAATTCGTCCGCCCGCCCCAATCGCCTCGATGCGGTTGTCGCCGGTGCCGGTCTTGCCGCCCATGGCCAGCGGCGTGCCGTCGGCCAGTTTGAAACTGCCGGCCACGCGTTTGGCGGTGCCGGCGTCCACCACTTGGGACAGTGCGCCGCGCAGGGCCCTGGCCACGTCTACGGGAATCACCTGCTTGCCCGGCGCCGGGTCGTTGACCACGCGGGTTTCGTAGGGAGTATCGGCGGCGAAGTGCAGGCTGTCGATGCGCAACACGCGGGGCCGCACGCCGTCATTGAGGATGATCCCCATCAGCTCCGCCAACGCGGCAGGGCGGTCGCCGGAGCTGCCGATGGCGGTGGCGAGCGACGGCACCAAGTGGTCGAAGGGGTAGCCCACGTCTCGCCAACGCTGGTGAATATCGAGGAACGCCTCGATCTCCAGCATGGTGCGGATGCGGCTGTCCCGTGCGCTTTGATGGCGGCTCTTGAACAGCCAGCTGTAAACCTCCTGGCGCTCGAACTGGCTGGCCTTGACCGCGTCGGTAAAGGTCGCTTCGGGATGGTTGAGCAGGTAACCCAGCAGCCACAGGTCCAGCGGGTGCACCTTGGCGATATAGCCTTGGTCGGGCAGGTCGTAGGTGCCGGGGCCGTAGTCCTTGTAGAGTTTTTCCAGGCGTTCATCGGTGAGCTTGACCGTGGTTTTTACGCCGGTCATGTGGGCGCGCACGAACAGGTTGAAGCTCGCCTGGCTGGCATTTGGCAGCAAATAGCGGTGCACGGCGGCCAGGCGGATCGGCGTGGGGCGCAGGCTGTCGAGGAAGGTTTCCAGGCGCGCCTGGGTGTCTTTTTTCTGGTACTTCTTCCAGAACTTGCGCAGGAAGGTGGTGCCTTCACGGTCGGCAAACCCGGCGAGGTATTCCTGGCGGCGCGGGTCGCTATCGTCCTTGAGCAGTTCGGCGCTGTTGTTTTCACCGGAGTAGGTGACATAGCGCACCACATCGCGCATCAGGCGAATGAACGGCAGGTTGATCGACTCGCGCAGGGCGTCGCGCAAGGTCGGGTTGCGGCCGTTGTCCTGGCTGCGAAAGTTGTGGAAGGTGTGCAGGCCGCCGCCGGTGAAAAAGCGTTCGCCGGGGTTGGCGGAATACGTGCGATCGAGGGCGGCGTCGAGCATTTTTGCCAGGGATTTGTCCGGTGCCTGGATCAGGTAATCGAGGGCCCAGCGGCTCAGGCGATCCTGGTCATCCACCGGGATTTTCTTCAGCTCGACCGGCGCCTTCGCCGCGTACTTGTCGTGCAGTTCACTGATGATTTGCAGGTACGTCGTGAGCACGCGCAGCTTAGCCGTGGAGCCCAGTTCCAGCTTGCTGCCTTCATTGATGTCGAAGGGCTGGTCGGTGTTGTCGGTCTGCACGCGCACGCGCGAGCCGTCCGGCGTCAGTTCGAACAGGGTAAAGCTGTAGCGCACTTGCGCGGTGCTGGCCGGGGTGAGCAGGCGCTCGCCGAGCAGGCCGATCTGACGGGCGTACTCCGGGTCGGCTAGATGCCGCAGGTAGTCGGTGGCCTGGCCTTGCAGCTCTGCTTGCAGGGTGGAGGTCGCGGACAGGTCCAGGCGGTCCAGGTCGTACAGCGGCCGGTCGAGCAGGGCGGCCAGGCGGCTGCGGGCGACGCTGATGCCTTTGTTGGTTTCGATCGGTTGAATCGTGGGCTGTTGCGCCCAGTCGCGATAAGTGACCTGGCTCGCCAGTGCGGCCTGCAACAGCGCCGGTTCGATCACGTCGTTCTGGGCCAGCAGGCGCAGGTGGCTGTCGGTGAGCTGCGCCAGTTCCTCGCGGCCCTTGGCCAAATAATACGACGGCCGACGCTGGGCGATGATCAGCGACAACACTTGGCGCAATGCCAAGCCTTGCTCCGCGCTTACCGGTCCTACCAACGCCTGGTTGACCTGGTTGAAATCGGCGCCGTACCACACCCGTAAACCTTCGGCCATGCCATGCACTTCGCCATGGCCGGGCACGGCGGACAGCGGCACGCTGTTGAGGTAGTCGCGCAGGATATTCTGCCGTGCAGGCAGGGTCTGCGGCCCATCGTGATAGGCGCGCACGGCGGCGGAAAACATCTGCCGCAGTTTCTCGCCGCCCGACAGGGTCAAGCCGTCCGGCGAATGGCGGTATTTTTCCAACTGGGTCGCCAGGGTGCTCCCGCCGGCACTCTGGCCCGGCAGGTGTAACAGCTTGGCCACTTGCGACCACGCCGCCTTGGCAAACCGCGGCCAGTCCACGGCAGGGTTGGCCTGGGGTTGGGCTGGATCGAGCAGGTCGCGGTTTTCGATAAACAACAGGCTGTTGGTCACCAACGGCGGGATCGCGGCGAAGCTGGCGTACAGCTGTTGCGGGTAGTTGTACTGATACAACGGCACTGCACGGCAATCGGTGATCGACAATCCCGCCTGGATTTTTTCCGCATAGGGCACAAAAAGTCCCTTGGCGCTGTAGTCCATCAATTCAGGCGAGAAACGTGCCTGGGCCTCGATCACATACCCGCGCTTGAGCAAGCGCGGCAGGAACGTATCGAGGTCGCTGTAGCCCAGGCGGCGGTCGAATGGGCCGGCGCCGGGGTAGGCAATGGCGTCACTGGGGCCGGGTTTGACCTGATAGGTCAGGTCGCGGGCCAGGCGGCTGAGTTCCTGGGCCTGCAGGCGTGAGGTGCGCATTTCCTTGGCGGCGGCAAACCCCAGGGCAATCAGGCCCATCAGCACAATGAGCCAGAACAGGCGGCGGGCGTAACGGGGCCGGGGTTTGTTTTCGGGTGACGGCGCTGGGTCCGAACTGCCTTGTACTTTCGCAGCCTGGGTCGAGTCGGTTTGCCACAGTGCGCCCATAGTCGATTGATCCTGCACGCAGATTGATCGGACTTGCTGAAAGCTTAGTCGATGGCGGCGATCCTGGCGTTTTAAGGTATTGGCAGCTTATCGCTGAGGGTCAGGCGTGCGAGCCAGGCCGGATCATTGGCTCGCGCCCATCGATAAGCCCCGGCATCGTTGAAAAACACCGAGATATCCAGCAGGTCCCATTCGATCATTTTGATATTCAGTGCGTGGATGTAATCAGCCGCGGCGCTGGTGACCGTCGACCACGGGTCGCAGATCCACACGTCGTCCCACCCGACTTCACCGAAGTTGATAGTTTGTACCAAGCCTGGCGGTGGTGTGCCCACCACGACAAACGCATGCCCAGCCGGCCGTGTGCCCCAGACACGCGCGGTACCGCCGTTTGTGCGGATCATCTCGCAGGCGATGTGGGCCATTTGGTCGCAATTGCCTGCGCCTGTCTTGAGGATGACTTCGGTGTAATTGGGATGGCCCATTTTGCTGTACTCCCACATCACGACGGGCTCGGCTACCCGCCAACGCTGCATTTCGGCGGCGCCCATGCCGAGGGTGTTGGCTGAGCCAACGCCGGTTTTTTCCACCACGGCCAAGGTGCTCGCGTTAGCCTTCTGCGCCAAATGCTGATTGATCTGTTGGGCGTTGGCGCCATCGGGCACGTTCGGCCGGGGTGGCCAGATGTCCAGCTGGATCGGTCGGTTGACCACTTGGATGTCCAGGCGCCGGCCCTGGTCGGAGGCGTTCAGTAATAATTCCCGTTGTTTGATTACGCTCAGTCGGCTGGCCTTGGTGCGCAGCCTCGCCATGCGAGCGGCATCAAAACCACGCCGTGTCAGTTGGCGATAAAGGGTTTCTAGGGTGGGCAGGGCGACCAGCGGCTGGTCCGGGATCAGCCCTCCGGCTTTCAAATACTGGTTGCGCCAGTCGCAGAAAGCCCCGATTAGTGCAGTGTCTTCACCGCCCAGGCTGTAATCCAGTTGCTGGAACTGCAACGCCCCCGCCGGTGTGGCGGTGGTCGCGTAAAACACGCCGGTGTCGGCCTCGACGACCCACTGGGTGCCATTCGGGCTGCCTGGCAAGGTGATGACCGCTGCTCGCAGGGTGCGGCTGTCTTCGATCCCGTCGAAAATGCCCTCCAGGCGCACGACTTGGGTCTGCCGGTTCAGGACGAAATCGAAGTCGTCGCCGGGCAGGCCGAACTGCATTTCATTGTCGATACGTTGGCCGCTGACCTGCTGTTTGTAGGTCAATGGCGTGCGGGGCCGCAGCGGCCGAAGTTCGAAGTCGTTCAGCGTCACGACGACCTCGTATACCCGGCGGTGCAACACCAGCCGGCGGTTGGCGCCCCCGATGACCGGCCCTGGAATCAGTCGGATATGGTCCAGGGCCTGGACCCGGCGTTTATGGATGGAGCCCAGGAAGGGATAGAGTTTTTTGCTGAAGCAGACAATGGGCACCGGGCTGCGTTTTGCCCGGCCGAGCGGGCAGGTGCTCTCAAGGGCATCGCTGAGTCGAATATAGGCGGCGCTGGTGATGTCGTTCAACTGTGCGCGGTTGTGCGGGGCCAATCGCCAGAGCTGATTACGCTCAAGAAGGTCGGTGGCGTCGGCACGGGGGATGATCAACGGCGGCGTTTCAAACAGGCGCTTCACCACACGGGCCTGATAGCCGTCGACGCTGCGCATCGGGTGGGTGACCAGCGCCGAATCCAGGCGCAGGTCACCCAGTGGCGGGCCATAGGGCCGGCTGCTGAAAGGGTCGAAGCCATACCAGGCTGCGGGACGATGGATGACCGGCAGGTGGGTTACCGTCTCGGCATGAAACAAGCGCGCGTTATCCACATCGGCCCGTTCGAGCAGGCGGCTGTAGTCCCGGCCACTGCCCTTGGCCAAGCGTTGCCGCGCGTGCCCCAGTGCAGTGTCCATCAAGTGGCGCCCGGCTTTGCTCAGCCTTACCCAGCCGTGGACGCCGAGGCGCACCAGCGACGGTAAGCCGTCGAGTGGGTTGAACGTTGCGTTCACATAGCGCGCACTGAGTGATGCCAGTTGCAGCAGTTTACGGCTGGCCGGCAAGGTTTTGCCCAGGGTAGACAGTGTGCGCGAGGCAAACACTTGAGTGGGGGCAAACACCCCCAGTACATCGAAGAAACAGCTCCATGCGCCCTCAATGGCCTGGCGGGTATCGCCCGAGCGCAGGTCTTGCACGCAGGACCAGAAGGGGACCAGGTTGAGCAGGTTGCGTATCAGGGCATCGTTGATGCGTTGTTGATCCTCTAGGATGTTGGACCCGCGTGCCTGCACAAGCAATGCATCAATATCGAGAAACAAGTGCTGGCGCGTGATCGCCTGGGCGATTGCCTGGCATCGCGGTGAATCGAAATCAAAAGCTGCGTCACTGGCCTGGGGGATATCAACGGGCAACGGGTCGGTGATCACGGTTGCCCATTGCTCCGTCTTGGGCTGTGAACCCTTGGCGTAAGCCGACCAGTCAATGGCCAATCGACTGCCGATATACAACTGGCTGCGTGGGTGAGTACTGGTGGGGCTGCCGGTGTTGAAGGACAGCGGCTGCCCGCCTGCTTGCAGGCTGATGGGCAGGCCTGGGTTCTTGCGCACGTGGTTGAGCATCGGGAACAGCTCGTAATACGTCACCACCGGGCGCTGCTCGCAACGTAGCAGGACCCCGTAACGCCCGGTGCGCGCCATTTTATCCACGACTGACTCCTGGTCCAGAGGCACCTTGGCGGGCTGGCGAAGCACCCACAGTTGCAGTTCGCCGTGCAGCAGCAGTTGCCTGTCAGCCAGGGGCAGTTGCGACAACAGGTACTGTATGGCGTGGGTATAGGCGCTTTTAAGGCGTGTCACGTAGGCGTCGGCGGCGTGGTTGAACTGGGCACTGATGTTGTTCAGGTATTTGAAACCGGGTTTGAGCCGCGCGAGATCAAGTTGTCGGTCGGTCGAGTGCCATTCTGGGCGGATCGGCGCCAGGTCTCCGCTGATGTGCAGGTCCACCAGGCTTTGGGGGGAAGGGTGGGCGCGCCGAAACGGCGGGGCTTTGCCGACGCCCTTGACCCATTGCAGGCATTGTTTTTTCAGCAAGGGGTGCTTGGGAAAGACGCGTTGCAAATCGGCCAGGGCCATGGCGCGGCGCGTCACCAGCGCAGTGGTCAATTGTTGGCTGGCGGACCTGAGGGCTTGCATGCGCGGTGCCAGTTGCTGTTTCAACGCCTCGATGGCGGCGAGCGAATAGGCCAGACCTTCGGGCACAGGGTGCAGTAGATTCCGGGCAACGCCCCAATCAATCAGGCTGGTGGTGGCGCAGTGTTCGTACCACAGCTGTTCATCGGCGGCGGCCTCCTGGGTCGCCAGGGTCATGACCTCGATAAATGTCATGTGTCGCGCTGCGCCACTGACCAGCGCCTCGGCCTGTAGAACGCCTTGCTTGAAGATCATCCAGGCGTAGGAACTCATGAAGTACAACGAGGCTGGAATGTCGCGCACCACGCATTCGGGCGCTACACCTGCCAGTAGCAGGTGGGCGGCAAGGGCCGTAGTGCGCGCGGTGGCGACACCCCGGTCGATCAGGTGTAATTCGACCGTTTGACGCAGCTCGACGTAATCGCGCCCCCAGAAGTCGCTGTGATTGAGGTCGAGACCGGCCACGCGATAGCGAACTTCGCCGGCGTGGGGGTCCAGGCTGAGTATCAGCGCGCCCAGTACCAGCGCGTCACGGCTGGCGCGGTTGGTCGGTTCATCGGGCCCCTGGCCGTACCAGCCGACCGCGCTGATCAGGCGGTCGGCCAGTGCCTGCGCGCGTGGGCTGTTGAGTAATTGATGCAGGCTTTCATCAGGTTCAGAGGGTTCCAAGGGGCCCAACAACATGGTCAGCAGCCCATTGATTGAGTCGGGCAGAAAAGCCGCGACCACCTCCCTGACTGCGGTGCGTTGCTGCGCCGAGAGCGTCAGCGCGCTCGGCTTGGGCAACCCCAGGGTTTCCCAGTAATTGCCCCAGCGCGGTTTAGCGTGGGCAGCGAGGGGCTGGTCGTAGTGCAACAATGCTACGTCGGAGTTGGCGAAGTCGCAGGCGGGCGGCACCGCCAGCGGTTCAGCCTGTTGCAGTTGCTCGATCACATCCCAGGCATCCTCGCGGCTCGCGGGCAGTGGCAGTTGATGCAGGTTGAGCAGTTGCGCCAGGCTGAAGCGGCCGTCCTGATGAATGAAGGTTTGCAGGCGCCCGGCGACGGCCATGAGCTCGTCAAACCGGGCTTGCGGCGGGAGCGCCAAGAGCTGTGCATGGCTGATCTCGACTGACGTGCCGCTGAGGGTGCCTGCGGTGGGATCAAAGGTGTAAACGTCACTCGCGGGTGCCAGGGCAATAAAGCGTGGATGTTCGATCAGGGCTTGCAACAGGGTGGCAGCTTGGCCCATGGCTCGGGCCCAGAACGAATTCGACGTCAGCCGGCATCGCGTTCGGTATAAGGCGAGTAAGTTGAAGGGGTCATCGGCCAAATCATGATGGCTGACCAGTGCGCGCAGTTCACGCGCCAGGGTTTGCGTGTCTTGGTGAAGCTGCTCGAAAGCGCTGTGCAGTTTTGGGGTCCCGGGCGTATCGGCGAAACCCTGGCGTGTACGCAAGGCATCCAACAGTACGCCCCGTTCGGCTGGCGTGCGCGGTTGTGGGTAGCCGTAGAAACGCAGGATTTGCCCAGGGCTCAGGAGGGGCAAGCCTTGGCTGTCGGGATCGATGATCCAGGCCAACTGTTGTTTGCGCCAAGGTTCGTTCTGTGCTTTGCGGTAGCACCGCAACCAGTTGTCCACCGAGCTGTGCGCCGGGATGTGCAGCGTCGCCTCAGGGGCGTCGCTGGCAAGATGATCGATCAGGCCGTTGATCAGCTCGCGGTCAGCCTGTTGGCGTTGAAGGGGCTCCATTCGTAGCGTCCTGCTGGAAAAACACCAGCCTGCCCGTTGGCTGCGTGACCTTCATCGCGAGCTTTCCGATTTATCCATGGGGAAACTCAACGTTGATTGAACGGCTTGAGATAGAGCTGCCCAGGGCGCAATAACGAATGCCGCCAGCGCTGCTGTCCTGCAACACCTCCCAACGATTCGCTAGCTGTTTATTGCCAGGGACATAGGGTATATGCTCCTGTTGTTTGTGCTTTTAGCAGCTGCTTTCACTAAATAGAATGGATTTTATGGTGAAAGAACCTATGTAGAGCTTTTTATACTGCATGCCCGCTGATCTTGCCTGGCAAGAAGGGCCCGCCCATGAGGCGGCTCCGGTTTCGGCAAGGGCGCAGGCTCACCGGCTTGTTCCCTTGAAACTCAACGGACAATCCAATAACAAAATGAGGTTGTACCCCTATGCCAGTCGGCAACCCACTGCCCCATGGCGAGACCGCTCAAGGCGGCCCGCTCAAACGCGAACTCGGCGAACGGCACATTCGCCTCATGGCCCTCGGTGCCTGTATCGGTGTCGGCCTGTTCCTCGGCTCGGCCAAGGCCATCGAGATGGCCGGCCCGGCGATCATGCTGTCGTACATCATCGGCGGCCTGGCCATTTTGGTGATCATGCGTGCCCTCGGCGAGATGGCGGTACACAACCCCGTCGCCGGTTCGTTCAGCCGTTACGCCCAAGATTATCTGGGCCCGTTGGCGGGTTTTCTCACCGGCTGGAACTATTGGTTCCTGTGGCTGGTGACCTGCGTGGCGGAGATCACCGCCGTGGCGGTGTACATGGGCGTGTGGTTCCCCGACACACCGCGCTGGATCTGGGCCCTGGCGGCGTTGATCAGCATGGGCACCATCAACCTCATTGCGGTGAAAGCCTTCGGTGAATTCGAATTCTGGTTCGCGCTGATCAAGATCGTCACGATTATTGCGATGGTCATCGGCGGCGTCGGCATCATCGCCTTCGGCTTTGGCAACGACGGCGTGGCGTTGGGTATTTCCAACCTGTGGAGCCATGGCGGTTTCATGCCCAACGGCGTGCAGGGCGTGCTGATGTCGCTGCAAATGGTGATGTTCGCCTACCTGGGCGTGGAGATGATCGGCCTCACCGCCGGTGAAGCACGCAACCCGCAGAAGACCATCCCCAGTGCGATCGGCTCGGTGTTCTGGCGCATCCTGTTGTTCTACGTCGGTGCGTTGTTCGTGATTCTGTCGATCTACCCGTGGAATGAAATCGGTACCCAGGGCAGCCCGTTCGTGATGACCTTCGAGCGCCTGGGCATCAAGACCGCCGCCGGCATCATCAACTTCGTGGTGATCACTGCGGCGTTGTCTTCCTGCAACGGCGGCATCTTCAGCACCGGGCGCATGCTCTACAGCCTGGCGCAGAATGGCCAGGCCCCGGCCACCTTCGGCACCACCTCCAGTAATGGCGTGCCGCGCAAAGCCCTGTTGCTGTCGATTTTCGCCTTGCTGCTGGGCGTGCTGCTCAATTACCTGGTGCCGGACCAGGTGTTTGTCTGGGTGACGTCCATCGCCACCTTCGGCGCGATCTGGACCTGGCTGATGATCCTGCTGGCCCAGCTCAAATTCCGCAAAGGCCTGAGCCCGGCCGAACAGGCGGGGCTCAAGTACCGCATGTGGCTGTACCCGGTCAGTTCGTACCTGGCCCTGGCATTTCTGGTGCTGGTGGTGGGCCTGATGGCGTACTTCCCGGATACCCGCGTGGCGCTGTATGTGGGCCCGGCGTTCCTGGTATTGCTGACGGTGTTGTTCTACGCCTTCAAGCTGCAACCGACCAACCTGGCCTCGCCTTCGGCGCGTTCGGCCTGATGCCTGGAAGGGCCCGTTGCGTGCAACGGGCCCTTGGGTCTATTGCGTCCGTGTCGCCAATTTGAGCGACTGATCCAGTCGCTTGTTGAATTCCAGCCACATCGCCAGCATCACCATCAAGGCCGCGCCGACCATTGCTGTCAGTATTTGCATGGCGAACGCATCGCCGGCCAAGGCATTGATCATGTCCGCGAGTGGCGCGAGTACCACGCCGAGGCAAAACACTTCCAGCGAATAACGGCCCATGCGACAGGTGTGCTGCGCCAACCAGTTTTCGGTCCATGCGCGGCCTGGCAGCAACTTTGCCGTGACATAGGCCAACGCGAGAAAATGCAGCAGGCGCACGGGCGACAGGTCAGTTTTGCTGATGGGGTAGAGCAGGTCGCTGAGTTGCGCGGGCATCCACGCGTCATGCACCTCCGGCCAGCGCCACGATAGCGTCAGGATACCTGCGGCCACCGCGTACAGGGCCGCCGCCACGAACAAGGGTTGCTGCGCGAGCGGGCGCGTGTCCACAGGACGTGTCTTCCCCGCCTGGATAGCCGCCGCGCCACCGAGCACAAACAAGAATTGCCAGGTGACCGGGTTGAAGTACCACACGCCATCGGCAATTGCCCTCAGGTTCCAGCCCATCCAGGGTGCCAGCAGGTAAATCGTTGCTGACCCGAGCACTACCATCCAGGTCTTGCGCAGCATCAGTGGCAGCACCAGCGGCAAGCCGGCCAGCAGCACGATATACAGCGGCAACGGGTCCATCAGGTTGGGCTTGAAGCGCAGCAGCAACTCATCGGTCAGGGCCTGTTGCGGATGGGTGACGAAGTGCGTCAGGCCCATCTCTTCTACCAGGTCGCGTGTTTCCACGTGGCTGTTGGCGAAGAACACGATGCCCATCAGCATCGCGAGCAAGAAGATATGCACCACGTACAACACCCAGGTACGACGCAGGATTTTCAGTGTGGCAATCCAGTAGCCATCACGTTGCAGGATCTTGCCGTAGGCCAATACGGCGGCGTAACCGGCGAGGAACACAAACACCTCCGCAGCATCGCTGAAACCGATGTTGCGCAGGGTGATCTGGCCGAGGGGGTTGTGGGGGACGTGATCCCAGAAAATGAAGATCAACGCCAGGCCCCGAAAAAAATCGATGCGCGGGTCGCGTCCGTTCGGCATGGCAGCGGGCTCTTGAACAAAAGGTTTAGTAATGACAGGCGAATGCGCGTGTTGTCGTACGCCGCACGTCGGGCGGGCGCAGGTTGGCGGTATTTGTAAGCAATTGCAAAGGTTGGGTATTACTGAATGTCTCTAGACATCCAGGATAACCAGAGTGCCATGGCTGCCTTCAAGCACGGCATGGGCGGTGCCGGCTTCTACCAGATACATCTGGCCGGCGCCGACCTTGATCTGTTCGCCGCCCAGTGACAAGTGCAGACACCCATCGATCACCAACAACCCCTCGTTGTAATCGTGGGTTTCCTCCACATACGCCTGCTCATCCATGCGCAGCACCTTGATCCGCGCCGGGCCAACCTGGCCCAGGCGTGTTGATTTCCAAGTATCGGGCAGTTGCTCGGCGATGGCAGTGAAGTCCAATAACGGCATGTGAATCTCCTTGTTTCAACGATGCCGTCGGTGGTCCGGTTCAGCAGGACTTGGTCTTTGTTTAAAACGCATCCATCAACAGCACTTTGCACGGCTTGGCTTGATAGGCATTGATTTGCGGCACCAGGCGGGTGAAGTGTTCGGCCTGGCAATGGGTGTCGAGGGCTGCCTGGTCGGGCCATAACTCGACAAAGATAAAGTGTCCTGGGTCTTTTTGATCAATGAACAAATCGTAGGCGATACACAGTGGTTCCTGACGGGTTTTCTCCACCAGCTCGGCGTACCACCCGCGCACGGTTTCTACATGTTCAGGCTTGATGAAATCTTCGGCGATGACCTTCAACACGGTGCGGCTCCTTACGCGGCGGCAACTTCATGGGGCTCGAAACTGTCCGCCCGTGCCATCTGCCACATGCGTGAATAGAACTCGCCATTCACCTCGCCGGTCAGCAGTTCACCTGGCTTGAGGAACACATGCAACTGCGAGAACAGCTTGATCTCGGTCGCCGACATGCGCCGTACCAGGTGCTTGGCCGACAACTGCGACGGATGATCCAGGCCTGCAGCAGCGAGCATTTCGGCGAGGGCCTTGAGAGTGTTGCGGTGGAAGTTGAACACGCGCTGGGCTTTGTCCGGCACCACCAGCGCACGTTGGCGCAGTGGATCCTGGGTGGCCACGCCGGTCGGGCATTTGTTGGTGTGGCAACTCTGGGACTGAATGCAGCCGATGGCAAACATGAAGCCCCGCGCCGAATTGGCCCAGTCGGCGCCGATGGCCAGGACGCTGGCGATGTCGAACGCGCTGACGATCTTACCGCTGGCGCCGAGCTTGATCTTGTCGCGCAGGTTCAGGCCCACCAGGGTGTTGTGCACGAACAGCAGGCCTTCACGCAGCGGTACGCCGATGTGGTCGGTGAATTCCACGGGCGCGGCGCCGGTGCCGCCTTCCTTGCCGTCGACCACGATAAAGTCCGGGAGGATGCCGGTTTCGAGCATGGCCTTGGCGATGCCCATGAATTCCCACGGGTGGCCCAGGCAGAACTTGAAGCCCACCGGTTTGCCGCCGGACAGTTCACGCAGTTGCGCGATGAACTGCATCAGTTCAATCGGCGTGGAGAACGCGCTGTGGCGTGACGGCGAGATGCAGTCCTCACCCATCAGGATGCCGCGGGTGTCGGCGATTTCCTGGGTGACTTTGTGCTTGGGCAAAATCCCGCCATGGCCGGGTTTGGCGCCCTGGCTCATCTTGATTTCGATCATGCGCACTTGCGGGTTCTGCGCCTGCACGGCGAAGCGTTCCGGGTCGAAACGGCCGTCGCTGGTGCGGCAGCCGAAGTAGCCGCTGCCCAGTTCCCAGGTCAGGTCGCCGCCGTTTTCACGGTGGTAGGGGCTGATGCTGCCTTCACCGGTGTCGTGGGCAAAGTTGCCCAGCTTGGCGCCCTGGTTGAGCGCGCGAATCGCGTTGGCACTCAACGAGCCAAAACTCATCGCCGAGATATTGAACACCGATGCCGAGTACGGCTGCGTGCATTGCGGGCCGCCGACCATCACGCGAAACGCGCTGGGATCGCTCAACGGCGCGGGGCGCATGGAGTGGCCGATGAATTCGAAGCCCGACTGGTACACGTCGATCAGGGTGCCGAACGGTTTGTCGGCGGTTTCATTCTTGGCGCGCGAATACACCAGTGAACGCTGGGCCCGGGAGAAGGGCAGGGCGTCGCTGTCAGACTCCAGCAGGTACTGGCGGATTTCCGGGCGGATGGCCTCCACCAGGTAACGGATATTGCCCAGGATCGGGTAGTTGCGGCGCACGGCGTGGGGGCTTTGCAGCAGGTCGAAAATACCGATCAGGCTCAACACGCCCGTGACCAGGGTGATCGGCCACAGCCATTCGTGTTCGATAAAGGGGAGGCTGGCGAGGGTGAAAATGACGCACACGGCAAAGAAGGCGTAACGGCTTAATAACGACAGGCTCATACGGTTTTCCTTGGTTCGGACTCATCGGCTAGGCGTTTTGCGCCTGTAGAAAGATCGAGAACAGCTCTGACTGGGATTTGATCCCTAGCTTGCTGTAGATGTGTTTCTTATGGACTTTCACGGTTTCAACAGAGATTTCCAGCTTACGAGCGATTTCCTTGCTGGAGCAACCGCTGAGCATCAAGCGGCCCACATCCAGCTCGCGGGCAGTGAGTTGCGCGCCCCAGTCATCATTCTGGATCGGCTGCGGGGTGCTGACCTGGTTGAGTTCATGGGGCAGGCGTTGGCGCAGCAGGCTCACGACCCAGGGTTGAATCAGCGATAGCAGGGCGATCTGCTGCGGGTCAAAGCGCTGCTTCGAGCCCAGCGACAGGCACAGGGTACGCCCATCCGGCAGGTGGCAATTGAATTGGATCTCATCAGCGACCACGTTCAGGCGGAAGTAGCGCTGGTAGTACTCGGTGAGTTCAAAGTGTTCCGGCGCCACTTCGGCCAGACGCAAAAGCCCGGTGCGCGCGTGTTCGCGGCTGGCGATGTAGAAGGGGTCGAGCAGGTACAGGCCGTTGAGGTAGTCCTGGAACAGGTGGTCCGGCGTGCCGTCGACGCCTGGGCATTCGGCGAACACCAGCGGTCGGTGCGCGCTGCTGAACAGCAGGGCTACCCAGCTGTCGGACGGCACGTATTGGTCCAGCAATCGGACAAGCTGGGTCCAGAAGTTGGGCTGGTCCAGCGCGTCTATCATTTGCCCCACCGCACGGTGCCAGGCGATGTCTTGCAGCGACATGGTCATTGATCTACCCCTATCGGGTTACCCCCGCCGCGTGATTCCCTGGTGGGTTGAGGCTGCGCATACTGCGGCACAGCTAAAGAACAAGGAATACCCATGAAGGTCGAATTTGCCCAGTTGGCCGGTCGTGATAACGATACAGCTTACAACCTTGAGCGCGCCTTGGCGGCCATTGCTGCCTGCGCCGACGATACGCAACTGATCGTATTCCCGGAAACCCACCTGACCGGTTTCCCCACGGCCGAGACCGTTGCGGCCATCGCCGAGCCGCTGGATGGCCCCACCGTGCAGGCGATTATCCAGGCCGCCCGTGCGCGCAACGTCGCCGTGGTCATCGGCATCGCTGAAAATGATGGCGGCCAGTTCTACAACGCGACCTTGTTGATCAATCCCGAAGGCATCGCCCTGAAGTACCGCAAGACCCACCTGTGGCCGTTGGAGCGCGGTGTGTTCAATCCTGGCGACCGTTACCCCACCTGTATGTGGAACGGTCTGCGCGTCGGCCTGTTGATCTGCTACGACATCGAGTTCCCCGAAACTGCCCGCGCCCTGGCGCAATTGGGCGCCGAGTTGCTGATTGTCACCAACGGCAACATGGACCCCTACGGGCCTACCCACCGCACCGCGATCATGGCCCGTGCCCAGGAAAACCAGGCATTTGCGCTGATGGTCAACCGGGTGCAAGAGGGCGATGGCGACCTGGTGTTCGCTGGCGGCAGTGCGTTGGTGGACCCGTTTGGCACGCTGCTGTTTGAAGCCGGGCGTGAGGAAGGGCAATACACGGTTGAGCTGGATCTCGACCGACTGGCGGCGGCTCGCAAGGATTACCGCTACCTGGATGACCAGCGCATGAAATTGCCGGGTGAGGTGATTGAACGCGCAGACGGGACCCGGGAGCTTTTGATCCCAAAACCCTGACCCGATCGTGTGGCACGGATGCCGTTGTGGCGAGGGAGCAAGCTCCCTCGCCACAGGTGACAACCATAAAAACAGATTCCGCTTCACCCACTTCAGTTCTGCCATAAATCTAATAATTGCGCGGAGAATCACCCATGGCTCGTTTGCAACGCACCCTGTCGTTAGGGTCGGTGGTGCTGTTTGGCATCGCCTATATGACGCCGATCATCGTGCTCGGCACCTTCGGCATCCTGGCGCAATCCACTGCGGGCATGGTCCCCGCCGCTTACCTGGCCGCCCTGGTGGCGATGTTTTTCACCGCCATGAGTTACGGGCGCATGGCTTCGGCGTTTCCGGTGGCCGGTTCCGCCTACAGCTATGTGCGCAAGGCCATCAGCCCCAAACTGGGCTTTATCGCGGGTTGGGCGGTGTTGCTCGACTACCTGTTCTTGCCCATGGCTATCTGGCTGATCGGTGCGGCGTACCTCAATTCAGCGTTCCCGGCGGTGCCGCAGTGGATCTGGGTGCTGGCCTTTATCGGCATCACCAGCGCCATCAATATCGTCGGTCTGAAGCTGGCCAACGGCATCAATGCGTTGCTGATGCTGGTGCAGTTCCTGGTGCTGATTGCGTTTGTGGTGCTGTGCATTCACTACATCGGTGGTGACGCAAGCAAGCCGCTGTGGACCATCGCCCCCTTCTTCAACGGCCAGATGCACATGCCGTTGATCATGAGCGGTGCAGCCATCGCTTGCTATTCGTTCCTGGGCTTTGACGCGGTGAGTACGCTGACCGAAGAAACCCGCGACCCACGCCGCACCATCCCACGGGCGATCATGTTGATCACCTTGATTGGCGGCCTGATCTTCGTGGCGGTGTCCTACTTTGTACAGATTGCCCATCCGTCGTTCGAATTCGCCAATGTGGATTCGGCGGCGTATGAAATTGCGCGCAATATCGGTGGCGACCTGTTCGTGTCGATCTTCCTGATCGGCCTGATTGTCGGCCAGTTCGCCTCGGGGCTGTCGGCCCAGGCCAGTGGTTCGCGCTTGCTGTTCGCCATGGGCCGCGACGGTGTGTTGCCCAAGTCGTTCTTCGGCGCTTTGCATGCGCGCTTCGGTACGCCGGTCAACAGTATCCTGCTGTGTGCAGTGGTCGCCCTGTTAGCGTTGAAGCTGGACGTGACCACCTCCACCTCGTTCATCAACTTCGGTGCATTCCTGGCGTTCAGCCTGGTCAACCTGTCGGTGATTTTCCACTACTGGATCGGCGCCAAGCAGCGGGGGGCGCGTGAATTGATCCTGTTCCTGGTCTTCCCGTTCATCGGCCTGTTGGCGGACCTGTGGTTGATGGTCAGCCTCGATCATCTGGCGATCTATCTGGGCCTGGTGTGGTTGGCGATCGGCCTGGTTTACCTGGGCGTGCTGACTCGCGGGTTCTCACAGCAGCCACCGGAGATGGACTTCCAGGAAGCCGCATAGAAGCGACGGGCCTATTCTTATTGCAATCGGTTCTCGTTTGGGTGCATGATTTGTGTTACTGTATAACACATCAAATGCACCTAGACGCCCCGGAGGCCTTATGAAAGCTGGTATCCATCCCGACTATCGCACCGTGCTGTTCCACGACACTGCCGCCGATGTGTTCTTCCTGATCGGCTCCACCGCCGACAGCGACCGCACCCATAAACACAGCGACGGCAACACTTACCCGTATATCCCACTGGACGTTTCCAGTGCCTCACACCCGATCTACACCGGCCAACAGCGCAAGACTCAGGTCGAAGGCCGCATCGCCGGGTTCAACAAGCGTTTCGCTTCGTTCGGTTCAAGCCCGAAAAAAGCTGACGCGTGAGGTTTACAGGTTTCACCTCGAAGGCCGCTCCGGAATCCGGAGCGGCTTTTTTGCTTCGGTGCTGACCGTTTGTCGCTACATCCCTGAGCGTGCTCAATGACCCGTTGAATATCCTGGGAACCCGTGTAGAGTTTGGCGTTAACGAATAACGTTAAGCATTAAGCGATGATCAGAAGCTTCAAATGCGTGGATACCAAAACCCTTTTTGAAACCGGTCGAATCCGGCGCTGGTCTGCCATCGTGTCGGTGATTGAACGAAAGCTCAGCATGCTCGATGCGGCCATTGATCTTGCCGACTTGCGCTCGCCACCTGGAAACAGGCTGGAAGCACTGTACGGTGACAGAGAGGGGCAGCACAGCATCCGAATCAATGGTCAATTCCGGATCTGTTTCATTTGGGGGCCCAACGGTCCGCAAAACGTTGAAATTGTGGATTACCACTGAGGTGAATCATGTTTAAAAACGGCATGCGTCCCGTACACCCTGGAGAGATTCTCAAGGAAGAATACTTGGAGCCGTTGGGCCTTACGGCTGCAGCCCTCGCGCGGGCGCTGCATGTCTCCGCGCCCACGGTGAATGACATTGTGCTGATGCGCCGTAGCATCAGTGCTGATGTGGCGCTTCGCTTGGCCGCTGCGTTGGAAACATCCGCGCAGTTTTGGCTTAACCTGCAGACCGCTTATGATTTGCGTACGGTGGAAATTGCCAAGGGCGCTCAGATATCCAAGGAAGTGGAGAAAGTCGCGCATTGCGCCTGATGTTCCACTACTTCTTCAAACCCGGCGAGAGTGTCGGGTTTTATTGGCGATTGAAAAAGAGTGATGCCTAAAAGCCATTACTTCTCAAAAAACCGACTAAGCTACTCAGTAATAGGTAAATCAGTAAGCGCCAGGGAGGCAGACCCCGACCATAAGGACCGCACACCGACGATCCGAGGTGTCCCATGGGAGAGTCAGTCACTTTTACCGATGCCGAACGTGCCGTGGTGCTGTTGATCGATGCCCACCCGGACGTCCTCAATAGCCTCACCCAACTGTTGCGGCTGGAACCCTTCGACCTGCACAGCGCCACCTGCGCTGTCGATGCCCTGGCCATTCTCGCCAGCCAAACCGTCGACCTGGTGATGAGCGCCGCGCGCCTGCCGGACATGGACGGCGCCTCGCTGCTGGCGCATATCCACCAGCACTACCCTCACACCGTGCGCATTCTGCTGACCGGCGAAACTGACTTGACCCTGATCGTCAAAGCCATCAACGAAGGTGAGATCTACCGCTACCTGAGCAAACCCTGGAAGGATGACGAATTGCTGTTGGCGTTGCGCCAATCCTTGGCCCATCAGCATTCCGAACGCGAACGCCTGCGCCTTGAACAGCTGATTCAGCAGCAGAACGAAGAACTCAAGCAGCTCAACGCCAGCCTGGAAAAACGCGTGGCCTCGCGCACCAGCGAGTTGCAGCAGACCGCTGACATGCTCGACTTGGCCTACGAAGAGCTCAAACACAGCTACGCCACCGGCACCGAGGTGTTCTCGCTACTGGCCAATCTGCGCCTGCCGCGAGCCAAACAGACCAACCGGCAGATCATCGAATTGGTTCGCACTTGGTGCAACACTCATGGTCTGGACGAGGCCAGCAACCGCGACCTGACCATGGCCGCCGCGCTCTACAACATCGGCAAGCTGAGCTGGAGCGACAGCATGATGGCCTCGCCCTCGGACCTGCTGCACAGCAGCGACCGTGAACGCTATCGCGCCTACGCCACCCAGAGCGAATCGTTGCTGATGACTCTGGAACCGATGAAAGATGCCGCGCGGCTGATCCGCCATCACCAGGAGCGCTGGGACGGCAGCGGTTTCCCGGATCACATCAAGGGCGAGGCGATTCCCGCCGGTTCACGCCTGTTGAAACTGGCAGTGGATTTTATCGAGTTGCAAAAGGGCCTGATCCTGGAGCGGCAGATGAACAGCGATGAGGCGTTGTTGTACATCCGCAAATACGCCGGGCGGCTGTATGACCCACAGATGGTTGAAGATTTCGTGCTGGTGTGTGCCACCTACCTCAATGACGTGACGCTGGGCGACCCGAACGTAAAAGTTCTCGGCACTCGCGAACTGGAGGAGGGCATGGTGCTTGCCCGTAGCTTGAATGCCGACAACGGCATGCTGCTGCTCAACGCCGGGAAGGTGTTGAACCTGCCGTTGGTGGACAAGTTGATTGCGTTCGAGACAATGGAAGGAGCCAGGTACAGCGTATTTATCAAGGTCGGTGATGGAGTGTTGCTAACCCAACAGTATAGCGCCAACACCTTGGGTGGCGGGGCTCCTACACCCCCCAGACTTTCGGCTTACTGCCGTGATAGTCGATGATTCCCCTGACGACGTAGATGTCCTTCCCGTCCTCCTTGCCTTTCTTTTCAACCGCCACCCGCCATCGACCCCGGCCTGTTCCGCTATCCAGTTGCGGTAGGTCGACATAAGTGTAGTTGCCGATTTTTTTTCGGCTGACGCGGCCTGCTCGAATATCCTGAATGATTTCTTCAACTTTGGTTTTGGCACTGATGGGCAGCAGCGCCAATTGAGCGTCTGCCAGTTCATCTAATGTCACGATGTTGATCGCGGTGTCGCTGGACGCAGAGGTTTCTGGAGGGGGCGGTGTTCCAGGCTTGCGGGGTGGTTTTTCAATTTTGTGTTTGGGCACGCGTGACGGTGAAAGCTCCAAAGGCGTTGAGAACTGCGGGATGTTTTTTTCAAACGCCACGATGCTGATACTGTCTACGACTTTCAGGCCCGCATCCGCTCCATGCGCGTCACCGTAAGACAAAGCAATATAAGGAACACCGGATTGCTTGAACTCATCGGAAAAAGAAACGACGCCCAGGCTGTTGAAAAGTTCTACTCGTTTGTCGATTCTGAATTGGTCCAATGTTTTCTGTATCTCTGGGGCAGACAGCAGGCGCTTCAATGCGTCCTCGGGGGTTAGTTTGTGATCGGACGCTATTTTTCCGAGAATTGCCCGGCGCCCTTTTTCGTCCAGGAACGCATTGAGCGTATCGTTGCTCCAAGTGGATAGCTGGAATTTTTGGTCGAACTTCTTGAGGTTGTTCATCTGTTTTTGTGTGAATGCATAGCCTACAAATTGCGCCCCGGTGTTGTGATCGATAACGCTGATTGATGCCCGGATGTGTTTTGAGAAGTCGTCATTTTTCCCAATCAAGCGCTTTATTTTTATGAAGAGTTTTTCCATCTCCATGGGAGAGAGTGTCAAGTAGTTGGAGAGGCCTTCGGTCGTCTTGTTCAAGTGCAGGTAGATGTTCGCGTCGAACCTGAGCTCCAACAGCGTGTTGCGTAATATCGGCGTTTGGGGCACGTCGTATTCACCCGAAACGATACGGCGAAAAGTGACCTCGTCGACCCTTAGCCGTTCGAGTGCTTGATCACGTAGCTTTTGTTTCTGCGGACCACTGAGCGTCTTGATGGCTTCTGCGTATTGTTGGTATTCCGTAGAGGACGTATAGACGCCGAGAGCCCTGGTCAGATCGTCATCCAGTTGCTGTTCAGCGGTGAGCGGTCGCAGGGCGCTCATCACCGGTCCTCCTCCCCTTGTCGTGCGTTCAAAGCGGGGCTTCCAGCTTTTGGCGTCGCCTGGAGCTACCATAAAGTCCGTTTTAAGGCCGAGCGGGTCTTTGACATAGCGCGCGCCATCTTCGACATAGGACGGGTACAGGTAATAGCGACCGTCATCCGCCCGCATGGCAATGAATTGGTTGTTGCGGCTGTCGATAAAACTGGGCGCGCTCAGATTGCGCGACAACCTGTAATGGTGCGTTTGTGCAAACGCCTCCACGTCAAAAAGCGTGTCGATGGGATCAGGTAACCGATACTCCGCGACGTTGACCCAGGCGGGGTCCAATGGTCGAATGGAGGTCGTTGCAGCCTTGATACCGGTGACGCGTGCGCCTGCACGGTTACCCAGCAGCCCTGGGATACGACGCCCCAGTTTTTGCGCTCTGCGTACCCCCCCGACGACAGCGCGATGCAGTAACGTGTGCACCGTCTTGACCATCAACAGGTCCACCAGGAAGTCGGCTAGTTCAACCCCGAACGCAAAGGCATTCACCGCCGATTCCCATGCAATTTGTGCGTTGCTGCGTGAACGGTGATCGGCATGCGCCAGTCGAAGGCCAAGGTGCGCCGAATACAGAAAGGCCTGCAAGTCACCCGTTGTAGGGCTCAAGGTGTAGCGGTTTGCACTGCGCGTATCTGTGAAGATCCGTGCAAGCTCCTGCGTATCTTGAGTGGCCATTCGCTGGGTGAAATAGGTGCGCCATTGTGGTTTTGCTTTGAGTGCATCCAGTTCCCCAAGCCCATTCACCAGTTCCCGGAAGGGTGCGTCATCCGGCGCATCTGGGGTGTAGAGGACACTGACACCCCCTGGCTTTGTGTGTTTTCGATGGATGATCAGCACGCCGTTGATGACCTGCCCCCCGCGCCCACTTTCCAGCTCGCTGCCCATCACCAATAGGTGGGTCACGATATCGAACGTGCCGACCTTAGGCCGGGTTGCCGGAACCGGAAAGTGGGTGATTGCATGTATCCAGTCAAACCCACTGCCTGGCGTTTTGAATGTGAACAGGTCAGAGACTGCGGGGTTCAAGCGGCTCTCAAGGCCCTCCTTGCGCATTCTTGCCGTATTCGCCTGTTGCCAGGCCGTGGATAGGGCCCGCCCCTCGCCACTTTGTGAAAAAGCTGATTTGAGGTAATCGTCATATTTTTTGCCAATGTTGGCCTCGTGGGCGAGTGCGCGTAAATCTGCATCGCCGAGCCTGCCGACTTTTGTCCCTGAGCGGTCGAATAGGCCGGCTGTGGCGGTGACCGACCTGTGTACTTCATGCGGCGACCACGGATCGACGTTACGCCGTGCGTAACTTGCCAGTGTGCGCAGATCCACGACCACCTTGGTTTTCCATTTACCCTTTGTCAGCACCCGCCCTTTCAAAAAGAGCGGGATATCGATGTTCGGGTCTTCGCTGATGTAAACCGTGTTGGCCTGTTCATCGCGATACCCCTTCACTTCGACGTCCGCAGAGGATGAAACGCGCAGCTTTACCAGGCTCTCGTAGGGGGATAGGTCAATCTGGGCAAATTCCGGTTTTTGTCGTTTCAGTACCCTGCTGACTTCGTCTTCTGAGAAAGCGGCCAATGACAAAATCTGCTCAAGCAGCGGTATGAGCGAGTCATGGCTTGCAATCATTGCTGCTTCATATTGACGGTACTGGACCTGATCCCGCGGGCTGGCGGCTTTCAACCAATCGGGTTCGTGCGGCTTGACCAGCCTCAGATTTCGGGCAGCAAGGGCTGTGGATGCATCCAACAGCGGTGCCAGGTACGCGGCGCAGTCAAGTTCGCCGGTCATCGGTAACGTCGACTTGCGCAGGAGTGCTCGGGTATTGAAGTATTGCCGCACTCGCAGCGAGCGAATGCTGTAGGCAATGACATCGGCCTTAATCATCGGCGGATTACCTGTCAACACAGGGGCGCCGTTCAATGTCTCGCGCGCTGCTGCCGGTATCGAAGCGGCTAGTAGCTTGCCTGCCGATTCGTTTTCGCGCAGCCGGGCCTCCACCGATTCGTTCAACCGCCCCAGATTTTCGTATTCTTCAAACCCTTCGCCTGGGGTGTAAAGCAATACGCTGCCCGTTGGCGGCATGACTGCGGTGGTGCTCAAGATGAACGCGCTGGCGAACTCACTGCCGTCCGCCAGCGCCAGGCGGTACACGCCGGGCCTTTGCTGGGGGACGAAGGCCATTTCCCGTGCTTCTTGGCTCGGGTATTTCAACACAGAGTCTGCCAGGGTTCGCGCTGCGGTCGACAGCGTGCCGTCCACTGTGCGTAATGCCAATTGATGGGCCAGCACTTGTCGTCGCACCGCAATCAGGCGCTCTTCGATGTTGGGTTGTGCGTCTTTTTTAGCCCTCCAGAACTCGTTGAGTTTTACCGTAAAGGCAATTTCCAAGACGCTGGCCAATGTCGCTGCAGGCTTGGTCACAGTCAGGCGTTTGTCTGCTTCCAGTGTCTGGGCTTCCCGATAGAAATTGCCGGTCTCTTCGATGAGGTAGGCATCGGCATCCAGCATGCGTAAGCGGTTAAGCAGCGATCCAAGCGATTCGCTGCTTAGCAGTCGTGTTTGTCCCTGCTCCGCCTCACGATAACGCGTATAAAAAATCCGATTCGGATCTATAGGCCGGTTCAATTCGGGAAACATGGCGGCCAGTTGCATCTGGTACACCGTCTCCAGGCTCGGTTGTTGCTGCAACAGATCGTCGGTTTGGGCATTGAGGCTGCTCAGTTCGCGAACAAGGTGTGTCTGTTGTTCCTCTCGGCTCTGGTTCGCCGGCGGCTCCACAGGCAGTGTCACAGGCTGTAAAGGGCTGTGTGTCACATGTTGGGCTGGGAGCGGCTCGGGATCGTCATACTGTGGTGTTTGAGGTGGCATGTGCATGCAGATACTCGCATGTAGGGGCGCTGTGTGCTGCTGCGCGGCAGGCCCAGTTGAATGAGAGTTCCGAGTCTAGGGATGGTAGCGAGACGCCTTGCGGTGCATGTGTGTGCTGGTTGCAAGCGTTCAAACTGTGTGCTGGCGGCTGGCCGTTAAGTTGATTGCAGCTGATGTGCATGCGAACCTTGGCGCCTTTTCGCTAGGGGTTAATGTTATGTCCACCACCATTCGTATTGCCGCCGCCCTGCTGATCGGCAGCGACGGCCAGACCCTGCTGGTGCGCAAGCGCGGCACCCAGGCCTTCATGCAACCCGGCGGCAAGATCGACGCTGGCGAGCAGCCTGCGCAAGCCCTGGCCCGTGAGCTGCACGAAGAGCTGAACCTGCGTATCGAGCCCAGCGCCGCCGTCTATCTCGGCAAGTTTTCCGCACCTGCGGTCAACGAGCCGGGTTTTACCGTGGAAGCCGAGCTGTTCCAGGTGCAGATCGATGTGGCGGTCACGCCAGCGGCCGAGATTGAAGAAGTGCGCTGGATCGACCCGGCCGGTGACGGCGGCCTGCAATTGGCCCCGTTGACGCGGGACCTGATCCTGCCGTTTTACCGCGCCTCGCTGACGGCATGATCATTCGCACGCTGGCGGCCAGCGATGCCGAGGCGTATCGGGCGTTGATGCTGGAAGCCTATGGCGTCTATCCCCAGGCGTTCACCTCCAGCGTGGCGGAGCGTGCAGCCATGCCGCTGAGTTGGTGGGAAAAACGCTTGAGCAGTCCGTTGGATTGCTTGCTCGGTGCGTTTGCCGAGGATGAGCTGGCCGGCATTGTCGGCCTGGCGTTTGAGCCGCGAGAGAAAGCGCGGCACAAGGTGACCCTGTTCGGCATGTACGTGAATGCAGGCCACCAACAACAAGGCTTGGGCCGGCAACTGGTGGAAGCGGCACTGGATGAAGCGCGCAAACAGCCGCGCCTCAAAGTGATCCAACTGACGGTCACCGCCGGCAATGACGCCGCCTTTGCCTTGTACCAGCGCTGCGGTTTCATCCAGTACGGCCTGGAGCCGCTGGCGGTGCGGGTCGGTGTGGATTACTTCGACAAGATCCACATGTGGCGCGAGCTGACGCGCTAGCGCACTGCGCTGACCCCATCCAGGGTGGAAAACGACGTGTCCTTGGCCGTCAGCAAAAAGTCGCGCATGTAGGGCGCATCCAGCATGTCCGCACGAATCCCGGCATACAGCGTGGCAAACAAACCTTTTTCACCCAGGCGCTTGGCCTTCACGTAGCCACGCGAGCTGTACTCATGCAGCGCCCAATGCGGCATACCGCACACGCCACGGCCGCTGGCCACCAGCTGCATCATCATCACCGACAGCTCGGACGTACGCACCTGCGCCGGTTCCACATCGGCGGGTTCGAGGAAGCGGGTGAAAATATCCAGGCGGTCGCGTTCCACCGGGTAGGTGATCAGGGTCTCGGTCAACAGGTCTTCCGGCACGATGTAAGCCTTGGTCGCCAGCGCGTGCTGGTTGGCGACGGCGAGCATGGCTTCGTAGGTGAACAGCGGCACGTAGGTGATGCCCGGCAGTTCCAGCGGGTCGGAGGTCACCACCAGGTCCAGGTCGCCACGGGCCAGGGCCGGCAGCGGGGCGAAGGCGAAGCCGGAGGCCAGGTCCAGCTCCACCTCCGGCCAGGCATCGCGGAACTGGTCGATGGTCGGCATCAGCCATTGGAAGCAGCTGTGGCACTCGATGGCCATGTGCAGGCGCCCGGCGGTGCCACCGGCCAACCTTGCGATGTCTCGCTCGGCGCCGCGTAGCAGCGGCAGGGTGGCGTCGGCCAGTTGCAGCAGGCGCAGGCCGGCGCTGGTGAAGCGCAGCGGCTTGGTCTTGCGCACGAAAAGCGGCATGCCCAGGCGCTCTTCCAACTCTTTGAACTGGTGGGACAGCGCCGACTGCGTCAGGTGCAGGCGCTCGGCGGCTTCCACCAGGCTGTCGGCTTCGCGCAGGGCGTGCAGGGTCTTGAGGTGACGGATCTCGAGCACGGGCTCTCCATGAATACAATTTGTGACGAATTCGAATGGCGTGAGTTTGTCTCATGTTGGCATGCCTGTCGATAAGCAGGTCGACAATGACCGCTGGGCACTCTTCATCAAACTGTCACGCAACTGTGGCAGCGCGCTTGAACAAACTTCATCAGACTCGCGCTCTACTGGGGTTCTGCGTTTCGGTGTTTTTCATGCGCGTGTTGCTTTTACTGGCCGCTCTGTTGTTCGGCCTGCCGTCTTTTGCGGCTTCTCGATGTGATGTCAATGTCCCGACCCAAACGGTCGACCTGGCTCAGGTTAGCATCGCCTACCAGAGCATCGGCCGTGCGTCCGATCCGGCGTTGCTGCTGGTGATGGGGCTGGGCGGGCAGTTGATCCACTGGCCGGATGAAGTGGTGGTCGCCCTGTGCCAACAGGGTTTTCGGGTGATCCGCTACGACAACCGTGACGTCGGCCTGTCCACGTGGCGCCAGGCACCGGCCAATGCCAACCTGACCTTTGAAGTGCTGCGCTACAAGCTCGGCCTGCCGGTGGCGGCGCCCTACACGCTGACCGACATGGCTGACGACGCCATCGGCTTGATGGACGCCCTGCAGATCCAGCAGTTCCACGTGCTGGGCGCGAGCATGGGCGGCATGATCGCCCAGCACCTGGCGGCCATGGCGCCGCAGCGGGTCGAGAGCCTTACGCTGATCATGACCAGCTCCGGCGCCGAAGGCTTGCCGGCGCCGAATGCGGCGTTGGTGCAACTGCTGTCGCGGCGCAGCGCTCCAAACCGTGAAGTGGCCCTGGAACAGCAGGCCGATCTGCTGGCGGCCCTAGGCAGCCCGAACGTGACGGATGATCGCCAGGCGCTGTTGCACCAGGCGGCGCTGTCCTACGACCGCGCCTTCAACCCGGACGGCGTGAAGCGCCAGATCATGGCGATCCTCGCCGAGCCGAGCCGCGTACCGTTGCTCAACCAACTGCGCGTACCGACCCTGGTAGTGCACGGCACCGCCGACCCGCTGTTGCCGGTGATGCATGGCGTGCACCTCGCGGCGCATATCCAGGGCAGCCAGTTGAAGCTGATTCCCGGCATGGCCCATCGTTTCCAGGAAGCGTTCAAGGCGCCGCTGCTGACGGCGGTGTTGCCGTACCTGCAAGCCCATCGCGAAGACGCGGCGCATTGGGCGCAGATTGACCTGGGCGAGCCTTCGAAGGTGTTGTGACATTGGTGTATCGTGCAACCTTTGTGGCCCATTTGCGCCTGCGAGGTTGCCTGTCATGAGTACTCCCCTGAAAATCGATTTCGTCAGCGACGTGTCCTGCCCCTGGTGCATCATCGGCCTGCGTGGCCTGACTGAGGCCCTCGACCAACTGGGCGCCGAGGTGCAGGCCGAGATCCATTTCCAGCCGTTCGAGTTGAACCCGAACATGCCTGCCATCGGTCAGAACATCGTCGAGCACATCACCGAAAAGTACGGTTCCACCGCCGAGCAATCCCAGGCCAACCGCGAGCGTATCCGCGACCTGGGCGCCGGGTTGGGCTTCGCGTTCCGCACCGACGGCCAAAGCCGCATCTACAACACCTTCGACGCGCATCGCCTGCTGCATTGGGCCGGGCTGGAAGGCTTGCAGTACAACCTCAAGGAAGCGCTGTTCAAGGCGTATTTCACTGATGGCCAGGACCCGTCCGATCACGCCACCCTGGCGATGATCGCCGAAAGCGTCGGCCTGGATATCCAGCGTGCGGCCGAGATTCTCGCCTCCGATGAATACGCCGCTGAAGTGCGCGAGCAAGAGCAACTGTGGATCTCCCGTGGCGTGACCTCGGTGCCGACCATCGTGTTCAACGACCAGTACGCCGTCAGCGGCGGCCAGCCGGCGGAAGCCTTTGTGGGGGCGATCCGCCAGATCATCCAAGAGGCCAAAGGCTAAGCGCTGGCCCGTCCCTTGCATTGACCCCCTAAAGCCCATCCGGTACCGGATGGGCGCTGCCATTAGGGGTGAAACATTACCTTGAACATTCTTGACCTCGACCACAGCCTCACCGGCCAGGCACCGATTGCCCGGCGTCTGGCCAGCGGCCGTGCCACGCGTATCGACCTGCTGGACCTGGGCCCCAAGCTGCGCCTGTGGTCCACCGAAAAAACCTGGAAGCGCTTCGCCGAACGCCTGGCCCAACGGCCCCGGCCCACCGATGCGCGCCCGGAAATCCTGTTTGTCGGCTCCGGCGACTATCACCACCTCACGCCAGCCTTTCTCGCCGACCTGAAAGAACCCATCAGCCTGATCCACTTCGACAATCACCCCGACTGGGTGCGCTTTGCGCCCAAGCGTCACTGTGGTTCGTGGGTCAACCGCGCGCTGAAGATGCCGGCGATCAAGCGCATCGTCACCCTTGGCCCGTGCAGCGACGACCTGCACAACCCGCAACTGCGCGGCGGCAACCTCGGCGCGCTCAAGCGCGGGCACTTGCAACTGTTTCCCTGGCAGCATCCACCGTCGAAAGTCTGGGGCCGGGTAGGGGATGGCGCCGGTCACCAGCAGCAGGAAAACCACCTGTACTGGCGCAACCTGGCCGAGCTGGATTGGGCGCAATTCCTCGATCAGATGATCACCAGCCTGCCCACCGAAGCGATCTGGATCACCATCGACAAAGACGTGCTTGCCAGCGAAGACGCGGCCACCAACTGGGACCAGGGCGGCATGCGCCTGATCCACCTGCTACAAGCCCTGCGGGCCTTGGCAGCGCGCAAACGCATCATCGGCATCGACGTGTGCGGCGAGTTCGCCACCCCCGCCTTCAGCAATGCGTTCAAGCGTTGGGAAGCCAAGTCCGACCAGCCACCGCCGGAGCGCTGGAGCGCGGAAGACCTGCAGCGCAATGCGGCCACCAATGAAGCCCTGATCGACCTGTTTGAGGAACTGTTCCCGTGACGTTGACCGTGGTGTTGCTGGTGGCGTTTTCCATCGTGCTCGATGTGATCGGCCAGTTGTGTTTCAAGATCGGCCTGGACCGGTTGCCCGAGTTGGACGGCGGTTTTCGCCTGAATGCGTTCTGGGGCCAGGTGTTCAATGCGCCGTTGTTGTGGGCCGGGATCGGTGCCTATGCCATTGAGTTCTTCGTGTGGCTCGAAGCCTTGTCCCGTGCGCCGTTGAGCCTGTTGTTCCCGGCCGCTGCGCTGGCTTATTGCGGCGTGGTGCTGGCGGGCAAGGTGGTGCTGGGCGAAACCGTCAGCCGCCGCCGCTGGCTGGGCACGCTGGTGATTACCTTAGGCGTGATGTTGGTAGCCATTGCAGGGAGTCAGGCATGAGTACGCAAACGATGAATAATGGATGGCTGCACGGGCGCCTCGGCACGGTGGTGCTGTGGGCCTTGTTGATCTGTACCGAAAGCGCCGGCCAGTTGTTTACCAAAGTGGCTGGGGATCAACTGGGGCAGATGGATTTGAGCTGGCAATGGCTGGCGGACGTGGCGCGCAACCCTGGGATTCTGGCGGCCATCGCCAGCTACATCGGCGCGTTTTTCGTGTGGATGCTGATCCTGCGGCGCAGCAGCCTGTCCCTGGCGTTTCCGCTGAGTTCACTGGTGTTTGTGGTGGTGTTGCTGGGGTCGTGGCTGGGGCTGGGGGAACATATCAGCCCGCTGCACTGGGTGGGGGTGGCGGTGATTATCGGTGGTATCGCCCTCCTGGCAGAAGGCGAAGAAAACTGATCACTTTGGTCTGGTTCGATTTGATTTTTGTGGTGAGCGGGCTTGCCCCGCGCGAGGCAAGCTCGCTCACCACAAAATCCCGGTTTCAGCCCTAGTTGTTGCGGTGCGCTACCAGAAAGCCCAACCCGTGTGACACCGGGAGCTGCTTGACCCCCGCCTCACGCTGCTGCTCGGCAATCTCCCGATGAAACGCCTTCACATGGGTCCAGTGCATCTTCGGCCGGTAATGGTGCTCGGCGTGATAGCCGTTGTTCATCCAGATCAGGTTGTATAGCACGCTGTAGGAACTCACGCCCCAGGCGATCGGCAGGTCCGGGTTGCCGCCGAAGTGTTCGTAGTAGCCATTGAGCGATGACAGGCACTGGCCCAGGTACCAGAACGGCAACAGCCACAACACCGCCTGCCAGTTGTAGAACGCCAGGGCGATATAGAACGCCACCGTCACGCCGATCTCAACTTTGACCCAACGCGCATCCGCAGGGCGCTTGCGCTTCATCTCGTCATAGAACGGCTTGGGATCGTCGCGGAAAAAACTCAGGAAAGTATAAGCCCACGGGTTTTCCGGCTGGCCATTGTGGCCGCGCTGGTAGATCGACAGCGGGTCAATGGTTTTACCGTCCGGGCCCGGCAGGTCGGCGTTGCCACGGTGATGGCGGTTATGGATGTCGCGGTAGAGCGTCTGGGAAAAGCCGATGGTCACCGACAGCAGCAGATCGAACGCCCGGTTCATCGCGCGATGCGTGAAGTAGGCGTTGTGGATCTGGTTGTGGGAGATGCTGTTGATGCTCCACGACAGGCTGATCGCATAGACCAGCGCCAGAGGCACCAGCGCCCACCAGCTCAGACTATGGAAGGCGGTGACCAGCCAAATGACAAAGGCGAAATGCGCCAGGCCCAGGGCAATGGGGATCAGGTCCCACAGCGAATGATGCAACAGGCGGTAAGCGGGGCGAGCCATGAAGAGTGTCCTGGAAAAATGGATTCCACGACCTCATTGCAAACCCCAGACCAACCTAATCGAACTTGTAGCTGATGGCCGTCTGCACCTGGCCCTGGTTCACGTCGCCGGTCTGCCGCACGATGCTGCTGTCGGCCGCCGAGCCGACCAGGTGAACCCAACTGGCGCTGGTCAGCAGCGACCATTTTTCGGCCAGGGGAAACTCGAAACTCTGCGTCAGCGTCAGGTTCTGGAAGCCGCCGTTGGCGTTGTAGGGGCGAAAGCCGGTGGCGGCGGCCTCGTTGTCATCCACGCCGAAAAACGTGTTGGTCTGGCGCGCATCGGCGAAATGCGCGACCAGGCCGCTGCTGCCGATAATCCCGCCACCCAGGGGGTAGCCCAGTTCGCCGCCGACTTTGCCCAGGGCACCGCTCTGCGAATGCCCCCCGCCCACGGCTTGCCCCAATTGCGCGTAGACCCGCCAGAAATCAGCCGGGGCGTATTGGATGAAACCACCGACTTCCGCCATGTCCGACACATTGCGCAGGCCCTGGAGATCGCCATTGGACGTGCGGCCCGACAGGTAATTGATGTAGGGGCCGGCGGTCAGGCCCTGGGTGTTGAGCGCGCTCCAGGTCAGGCCGTCATCGGTGCTCAGGCTGACATCGCCCCAGTCCAGGTCGAAGTAGGGAACCGGCCGCGTTTCGTAGCGGCTGCCGGTGGGGTCATGGGGCTGGTAGCTGACGCCTGCGCCGACTTCGCCGGTGATACCGCCGGCCTGAGCCGCGCTAGAAACGCTCCAGAGGCCCAGTAAACCGGCCAGTGCAGCGCAAGTGATCCTCAACATGGTCACTGTTCCTTGATTGATTACGTGCGCATGAACGCGCAAAGCATCCTTTCCACGCAAGCACTCATCTTGTTTGTAGCAAGCTACAAAAATTGTAGCTCCTGGGACACAAATTGCCCGCCATGCCAGGCAAAGCCCCAGCCCCGCTGGCTGTTGGCCAGTTGGCACACTCCCTGCTCTACCCCTTGTTACAAGCGCACACAGCGCGCTCCTCCAAGGTAAACAACGATGATCCACTGGCATATCGTGTGTGACTTCGACGGGACCATTACCCCCACCGATGTCATCGACAACGTCCTCCAACGCTTCGCCGGCCCCGAGTGGGAAACCATCGAACAGGAATGGCTGGATGGGCATATCGGTTCACGCGAATGCCTGAGCCGCCAACTGGCGCTGATCAAGGCGACCCCCTCCGAACTGCTGGCGTATTTCGACAGCGTCGAGATCGACCCGGACTTCCCGGACTTCGTCGACCACGTCATGGGCCTGGGCGCAACCATCGAAGTGGTCAGCGACGGCATCGAGCAGGGCATTGCGCGGATCCTGTCGCGCAACTACGTGACCTTGCTGCCGATCCTCGCCAACCGCCTGCGCCAAGTCGACCAGAACAGCTGGCGCATCGACTTCCCGTATTCCAGCGACGCCTGCCGCGCCGCCTCCGGCAACTGCAAGTGCAAGTCCACGCCGCGCAACAAGCGCGTGCTGGTGATCGGCGACGGCAAGTCCGACATGTGCGTGGCGTCCACCGCCGACTTCGTGTTCGCCAAGGGCAGCCTCGCCAAGTACTGCGAAGCCAACAACATTCCTCACGCACGCTTCGACACCTTTGCCGAACTGCCTGCGTTGCTGGCCCGACTGCCACAAGGCATCGCCGCCAACGCTACCTCCTTTACTGCTGCTGACAATCAGGAACTCTTCCACCATGTCTGATATCCGTATCGCTACCGCCGAAGACCAGATCCTTCTCGATAAAGAAGCCAAATACTGCTCCTACGGCGACACCGTCCACTACATCGAGCCGCCGCGCATTTTCAGCCGTTGCGAAGGCTCCTACGTGTGGGACACCGAAGACCAGGCCTACCTTGACCTGCAGATGTGGTACTCGGCGGTCAACTTCGGCTACGCCAACCCGCGCCTCAACAACGCGCTGAAACAGCAGATCGACACCCTGCCGCAGATCGCCAGCCAGTACCTGCACAAGGGCAAGATCGAGCTGTCGGAAATGATCGCGGTCGACGCCAAGAAGAAATTCGGCCTCGACGGTCGCGTGCACTTCAACGTCGGCGGTTCGCAGTCCATCGAAGACTCCCTGAAGGTGGTGCGTAACGCCACCAACGGCAAGAGCCTGATGTTCGCCTTCGAAGGCGGCTACCACGGGCGTACCCTCGGCGCTTCGTCGATCACCTCCAGCTACCGCTACCGTCGCCGCTACGGCCACTTCGGCGAGCGCGCGCAGTTCATCCCGTTCCCGTATCACTTCCGTGGCCCTAAAGGCATGACCAAGGAAGAGTACGGCAGCCACTGCGTGCAGCAATTCGCCCGCCTGTTCGAGACCGAATACAACGGTGTGTGGGACCCGAAAGTCGGTTCCAGCGAATACGCTGCGTTCTACGTCGAGCCGATCCAGGGCACCGGCGGCTACGTGATCCCGCCGATGAACTTCTACCGTGAGTTGAAGCACGTGCTGGATCAGCACGGCATCCTGATGGTCTCCGACGAGATCCAGATGGGCTTCTACCGCACCGGCAAACTGTGGTCGATCGAGCACTTCGACGTGCAACCGGACGTGATTGTGTTCGGCAAGGCGCTGACCAACGGCCTCAACCCACTGGGCGGCATCTGGGCCCGTGAAGAGTTGATCAACCCGAAGATCTTCCCACCTGGTTCGACCCACTCCACCTTCGCCTCCAACCCATTGGGCACGGCGGTAGGCCTGGAAATGTTCAAGATGACCAACGAAGTCGACTACGGCGCGATGGTCATGGCCAAGGGCAAGTTCTTCCTTGAAGGCCTGCAAGACCTGCAGAAGCGTTTCCCGATCATCGGTGACGTCGACGGCCTGGGCCTGGCCCTGCGCTGCGAAATCTGCGGCCCGGATGGTTTTACGCCGGACAAGGCAACCCTGGACTACATGGTCGAAGAAGGCATGAAGGGCGACATGGTGGTGGACGGTCAGAAACTCGGCCTGATCCTCGACGTGGGCGGTTACTACAAAAACGTGATCACCCTGGCACCGTCCCTGGAAATCAGCTACCCGGAAATCGAACTGGGCCTGAAGCTGCTTGAGCAACTGCTGGTGCGGGCGACCAACCGGTGAAAACGGCAGAGATCGACCTCGGTGAAGGTACTGCCGGCTTCGTTCTCGGTGATGGTCCGGTCGGGATTTTGTTGATCCACGGCCTGACCGGCACCCCGACGGAATTGCGCCAGGTCGCCAAGGGCCTGGCCAAGGTGGGCAATTGCACGGTGTACGTGCCCACCCTGGCCGGGCACTGCGGTGATAACAGCGACCTGCAAGCCACCGGCTGGCGCGACTGGTACGAAGGCGTGCGCAAGACGTTCGTCGGTGTGAAACAGCGCCATGAACAGGTGTTTGTCGGTGGTTTGTCCATGGGCGCGGTGATGTCGATGTACGTGGCCGCCGAGCACCCTGGGCAAGTCGCCGGGCTGCTGATGTATTCCACCACCCTGAAGTACGACGGTTGGAGCATCAACAAGTTGGCGTTCCTCACGCCGTTGCTGATGAAAATCCCCTTCGGCGTGCACATCTGCCGCTTCGAAGAGAAGCCGCCATACGGCATCAAGAATGAACGCCTGCGCGGCATCGTCGAGCGGCAGATGAAAGAGGGCGAGAGCAGCGAGGCGGGCTTGCTGACCATGGAGGGCATCACCGTGCGCGAGCTGCACCGGATGAACGCCGTGGTCAAGAAGCGCATGCCGCAGGTCAAGGTGCCGGCGTTGGTGTTGCACTCCATCGAGGACGACATCACCAGCCGTTGGAACGCAGACTATGTGGAACGCCACCTCGGTGGCCCGGTGACCAAGATCCTGCTGGACAACTGCTACCACATGATCACCGTCGACTTGCAATACCGCCGGGTGATCGAGTTGAGCGCGGAGTTTGTCGGGCAGCATGCCGAGTCCATTCCGGCCCCCCAAGATTATCGACAGCGGGCTTGAGCCTTAAGGAAACCCTTGTGATTACCGCCCAAGCCTTCCCGACCATCCGGGCCCTCCAGCGCAGTGCCTGGAACGACTGTTTCCCGGGTGCCCTGGAGGACTGGGACTATTACGTCGCCGTGGAAAACGCCGCTATCGATGATTTTCAGTGGCGTTACCTGGCGGTTTACGAAGATGGAACGCTGGTGGCTGTGGCGGCCGCGTTCATCACCCATTATCGCCTCGACACCACGGTGTCGGGCGCCGGCAAACGCTTGACCGAGCGTGTGGAGCGACTGTGGCCGGGGCTTTTGCAACTGGGCCTGTATGCCCTCGGCTCCCCGGTGGCGGAGCGCTGCGACGTTGGTTTTGCCAGCAGTGTGGCGGATACACGACGTCCGCTGCTGCTCAAGCACCTTTTGGAAGCCGCGCGCCAGGATGCCGATGACTTCGGTATCGGCCTGGTAGCGGTCAAGGACGCACCGAGCAAAGACCCGCACTGGGTCGAAAGTTGCCGCGCGGCGGGCTTCCAGAGCATGCCGAGCTTGCCCACGGGCGTGTTGCCGCTGCCCTACGGCTCGGTGGACGCCTACCTGGGGTCCCTGGGCAAATCCACACGCAAGGACCTGCGCCGCAAACTGCGCGCGCCGGGGCCGCGAGTGGAGTGGCGGCGCAATATCGACGACGTGCTGCCCGAGGTCATGCGCCTGTACGAGGCCACGCTCACGCGTGCCGAGTTGCAGTTCGAGCGGCTGCCCGCCGGTTACTTCACCGGTGTGCTCGAACGCCTTGATGAGCGGGCGGTCTGTGTTCTTTACTGGGTGGACGAGCAACTGGTGGCGTTCAACCTGATCCTGGTGGACGAGCACCGGCTGGTGGACAAGTTTTTCGGGCATGACGTGGAATTCACCCGTGACTACAACCTGTACTTCCGTAGCTGGCTGACCAATGTCGACTACTGTATTCAACACAATATTGCCGTGTATGAGTGCGGCCAGGCCGGGTATGCCAGTAAGCTGCGCCTGGGCTGCGAGTTCCAGGGCAACAGCGTGTTTTTCCGCCACCGCAACCGGCTGGTCAACGGCCTGCTCAAGCTTGTAAAACTGTTTATTCGACCGGATCGTTCCGACCCTGCCATGGCTGCTGCGATAAGCGAAACCTGATGATCACCAAGACCCGCCAGAAAGCCCGCCCCTTTGCCATTTCGCGTTGGAGCGTCCAGCGCAAGCTGGTGCTGGCGTTCTGGTTGGTCAGCGTGATCCCTACCATGATCGCCGCCGAACTGGCGGCCACCACGCTGTCGCAGATCTTCGACAGCAACGTGCGCATCTGGCTGCAGGAGTCGACCAAGATCGTCAAGGATGAGATCGGCGACATCCTTCACGACAACGCGCGCATGGCCAAGCTGTTCCTGCGCTACACCAGCCCGCCGTCGAGCCGGCAAGCCGCCAAGCACGACCGGCTGACCGCCGACATTGCCGACGCCACCGACATCGACGTGGTGGCGCTGATCCGCATGAGCGACCACAAGCTGGTGTTCAGCACCGCCTCTGACGACATCGTCAAGCAGATCAGCCTGACCAGCAACGCGGTGTTGCAGACCGTGCAGGTGGCCGGGGTGAGCACGGGGGTTGTGGTGTCGACTTTTGAAACCACCCAAGACGGTGTCGATTACCTGCTGTTGGTCGCCACTTATCTGGACAGCAGTTTCCTCACCAGCGTGGCCGATGTGCATTCCCTCGACCTGCGCCTGTACCTGGCCAATCCCAATGGCTTCTCAGAGATATTCTCGACCCAACGCTTTGAAGACCACCCGTCGCGCATCCCCAAGAACGTCGAAATCGCCATGCGCAGCACCAAGCAGCCGAGCGAACAGTTCACCAACAACTACAGCGGTTTGTACTGGCCGATCTTCAACGATGCCGGTGAGCTGCAAGGTGTGATCTTCAGTGGCTTGCTGCGCCACACCAGCCTGGTGGGGCTGGTAAACCAGAGCAATCTGTTCGTGCTGATTTTCCTGCTCAGTTCGGCGCTGTCACTGGCGGCGGGGGTGTTGGTATCGCGGCGCCTGACCAAGCCGCTGCGGGACTTGTCCCAAGGCGTGAGCGCGGTGATTTCCGGCGACTACGCGCACCGCGTGGTAGTCAGCGGCGGCGACGAACTGGCGCAGTTGAGCAGCACCTTCAACCATATGACCGAGCGGCTTGGCGAGTTGCATCACCTTGAAGCCCAGCTGCGTCGACGTGATCGCCTGCATGCCCTGGGTGAAGTCGCCATGGGCCTGGCCCATGAGATCCGCAACCCGCTGGGCATCATCAAGACGGCGACGCAGCTGCTGCACCGCCGCGCCGACCTGGCGGAAACCGACAAGCGTCATCTGGAATATGTGGTCAGCGAGGTCAGCCGTATCAACGACCTGATCACCGAATTCCTCGACTTTGCCAAGCCCAACCCGCCTCTGCGCGTGTTGCTGCCGGCGCGCCCGCTGGTGGAGGAAATCCTCGGCTTCTGCGCGCCGGAACTGGCCACCCATAACATCGACGCGCACATCGACGACCAGGCACCCGGAGCGACGATTTACGCGGATGCCAAACAGCTCAAGCAGGCGTGCCTCAACCTGATCCTCAACGCCATCGACGCGATGCCCGAAGGCGGGCGCCTGACCTTGGGCATTCGTACGGAAGGCGAGAACACGCTGATCAGCATTACTGACACCGGCCAAGGCATTCCGGCGGACATGATCGAGCGCATCTTCACGCCATTTGTCACCACCAAGGCGTCGGGCACCGGATTGGGCCTGGCCAAAGTCTATTCGATCATGGAAAGTCACGACGGCAGCATCGAATGTGCCAGTGAGAAAGATGCCGGCGCCACCTTCAGCCTGTACATTCCGGCGAGTGGCGAAGACGACGAGGACAGTCATGACGCATAACATTCTGGTAGTCGACGACGAACCCAAGCTCTGCGACCTGTTGGCCTCGGCCCTGGGCCAGAGCGACGTGCAGGTGTTTGTCGCCGGCAACGGCCTGCACGCGCTCAAGGTGCTGGAGCAGGAAGACATCGACCTGGTGATCAGCGATTGGCGCATGCCAGGCATGGACGGGCCGGCGCTGCTGGCCGAGATCAAGGTGCGCTACCCCCATGTGCCGGTGATCGTGATGACCGCCTACAGCACGGTGAAAAACGCCGTGCAGTCGATGCGCAACGGCGCCTACGACTACATCGCCAAGCCGTTCGATATCGACGAGCTGGACATCACCGTGGCCAAGGCCCTGCAATTTCGCGACATCATGCGCGACAACGCACGCATGCGTGCCGAGCTGGACGAACACGCCCAGTTCGACAGCCTGGTGGGCGACAGCCCGGCGTTTCGCAAAGTGCTGCAAGCGGTGGACTCGGTGCGCGACAGCAGCGCCACCATCCTGCTGACCGGCGAAAGCGGCACCGGCAAGGAAATGGTTGCCCGTGCCATCCACAAGCATGGCAGTCGCGCCGACAAACCCTTCGTGGCGGTCAATTGCGCAGCCATTCCGGAAGGGTTGCTGGAAAGCGAAATGTTCGGCCATCGCAAAGGCGCGTTTACTGGCGCCGTGGCTGACCGGATAGGGCGCTTCCAACAGGCCGACAAGGGCACGCTCTTTCTCGATGAAGTGGGCGAC